>NZ_JBFUDD010000009.1:0-193494 GCF_056404915.1 Asticcacaulis sp. P2_B1
TCCTTGGCCTCGTCCGCGGCGCCCTTGGCGGTATCTTCCGCTTCCTTGGCCGCGCCCTTGGCTTCGTCGGCAGCGTTATCGGCGGCATCCTTGGCTTCCTGGGTAGCCTCCTTGGCCTTTTCGGTCGCTTCCTCCGCTTCCTCCTTGGCGTCGTCGACCGCCTGTTTGGCTTCGTCGACAGCTTCCTTGCCGGCGTCCTCGGCTTCTTTTTCCGCCTCTTCCGCCTCTTTTTTCGCTTCATCGACCGCTTCCTTGGCCTCTTTCTTGGCCTCGTCGACTGCCTCTTGCGCTTCCTTCTTGGCCTCTGCAGCCGCCTGTTTGGCTTCGTCGACAGCTTCCTTGGCGGCCTCTTCTGCCTGCTTTTCGACCTCTTCAGCCTTCTCTTCGGCTGCCTTGACCGCTTCCTCCGCCTCTTTCTGAGCCGCTTCCGCTGCCTGCTTGGCCTCATCCATGGCTTCTGTGGCCGCGTCCTCAGCCTGCTTAGCGACCTCTTCCGCCTTGTCCTTGGCCTCCTCAGCCGCCTTCTTCGCTTCCTCTACGGCCGCCTTGGCTTGCTGCTTGGCTTCGTCCACGGCTTCCTTCGCCGCGTCCTCGGCCTGTTTGGCGACCTCTTCCGCCTTGTCCTTGGCTTCCTCGGCTGCTTCCTTCGCTTCTGCTATCGCCGCCTTGGCTTCCTGCTTGGCTTCATCAGCCATTTCCTGGGCCTTGGCCTTGGCGGCGTCAGCCTGTTTCTTGGCCTCGTCCATCGCGGCCTGCGCCTGCTTCTGCGCCTCGTCCACCGCCTTGTTGGCTTGCTCGGCCAGGGCCTTTTCTTCGTCCATGGCCTTTTGAGCAGCTTCATTCAGCATCTGCTGACCCTGCTCCATGGCCTCATTGGCCTTTTGCTCGGCTTCCTTGGCAGCCTCATCGATCTGGTTGGCGAGGTCGGTGGCTTCCTTTTCGAGCTGGCTGTAGGCGTCGTTCGCCATATCGATGGCATTGTCGATGAGATAGTTGGCCATCTCCTGGGCCTTGGCCAGCTGGCTTTGCAACTGCGCCAGGATATCGGCCATTTGGTCGCGAACAAAGGCCTGGGCCTGCTGGAAGATGTCATTGATGGCGTCCAGCGCCTTTTCGAACAGGTCGTCGACCTCCTGCTCCAGGGCGTCGAACTTGCCCAGCAGATCGGCCAGCTCGTTGTCGAGACCGCTTTCCAGATCCTGCTCGAACTTGTCGACGGTCTTGAGAAGGCTCGACGGATTGGGGATCATCTTGCCGCACGGCAGTATCTCGTAGCCGGCGTCGATCAGGCTAACCGCCGGATAGAGTATGACCGCCTTGGCGAGGGCGATCGCCGCCTTGGCCTTGTTGAGCATATCGAGCGCCTGGGCCTTCAGCGCCGCGATCTTGGCCTTGGCAGCGGCGCGAATGGCCTCAGCCTTTTGCCGCGCCAGGTCCGCCAACCTCTGGGCCTCGGCCAGCATGGCGGCGATCTTGGCATTGATGGCGTCGATCGCGGCCTGAGCCTGGGCGATCATGTCGTTCATTTTCTGTTGCAAGGCACGCGCCTCGGCCTCGGCCTTCTGCTTCATTTCGTCGGCCTTGGCCTTGGCGTCGGCCGCAGCCTTCTCGGCCTTTTCACGGGCATCTTTCAGCGCCTGTTCCGCCTGCTTCTTGGCCTGGTCGATCTTTTCCTGCGCCTCCTTGACCTTCTTCTCGGCCTCTTTCTGGAGCTCGGCCGCCTTTTTTTGCGCATCGTCGACGGCCTTTTGCGCCTTGTCGGCCATCTCCTGGGCCTTCTTTTCGGAGTCGGCGATGGCCTGCTCGGCCTCTTTTTGCAGCTCGTCAGCCTTTTCCTCAGCGGCGGCTATGGCCTTGTCCGCCTGCTCTTCCAGCTCCTTGGCCTTGGCCTCGGCCGCCGCTTTTGCATCGTCGACAGCTTTTTCGGCCTGCTTTTGCAGCTCGTCGGCCTTTTCCTCGGCGGCTTCGACGGCCTTTTCCGCCTTGTCCTGCATTTCCTGGATCTTGGCCTCGGCCTCAGCCTTGGCCTCTTCGGCCTTCTGCTTGATTTCGTCGGCCTTCTGTTCGGCGTCGGCCAGTTTCTGCTTCGCCTCGTCCTGCAAGGCCTGCGCCTTGGCCTTGGCTTCCTCCTTCAACTGATCCGCTTTGGCCTTCATCGCTTCGGCTTTTTCTTCGGCCTCCTGCTCGATCTGGTCGGCTTTTTCTTCCAGGGCCTGCGCCTTCTTCTCAGCCTCTTCCTCTATTTCCTGGGCTTTCTCCTCCAGCTGCTCTGCCTTTTGCGCCGCCTCGTCCTTCGCCTTCTGCGCCATGGCCTGAGCTTCGGCCAGCTTGCCTTCTGCCGCCTTCTCCGCCGCCGTCGCCTTTTTCTGCGCTTCGGACGCCGCATCGGCCATGGCTTTTTGCGCCGCGTCCGCGCCCTTGTCGGCGGCGGTCTTTGCGGTATCGGCCATCTGCTCGGCCCAGGATGAGTCGTCGCCCGGGGTCATACGTAACGTCCGTAGTCTTGCGCCAGCCGTAGCCGTAACGCACTCAAGACCAATTCCGCCGGAAAGTGCTCGCGCAGCAGCACCTGAGCCCACGCCTGGTTCATGAAGTCGACACCCCAGAAGGCGCGGCAAACACAAACCACCAAGGGCGCGTCGCTCAAACCGCGCAGGCCGAGGTTCTGCACCGTCGGCAACGCCTGTTCGACCGCCGTGCGCGCCGACGGCTGCGGCGGCCGGTCAAACAGTACGACCGGCAAGGCGGCGACGGTTTGATCCAGGGTCGGTGCGCCCACCAGTTCCGCCGGGATGAACAAGGGTAAGTTCGAGCGTCGCAACTGCGCCCGGTTCCATGCCGCCTCCCCTGCATCTTCCGGCAAGGTCAGCACCGCCCGGTCGCGCGTCGGATAACCGCGTGTCAAGGCGGCGCGAATCTCCGGCTCCTCGTCGAAATTGGGCGCGATCTTCAGCATGAACTCGCAAAAGGCTAGGCACGAACGTTGCTGATTCAGGCCCCAAAGCTCGGCGCGGGCCAGCATATGGTTGACGATCTGGGCCTGCACATGTTGCGGAAAGCGTGTCAGGATATCGGCATATTTGGCCGCCAGCGGCTCGCGCAGACGCGCAGCAAACGCCGGACGGGCATAGTCCGCCAACGCTTCCTGGGTCGTTTCCGAGACGACTAACATAGCCCTTTTATCCTTACTGCGCCGACGCCGTCGTCATGCGCGTGTTCGTCAGCATCGACTTGCTGCCGTCGCCGATTAGCACATAGGCGCCCCAGAAATAGGGATGCGAATATTGCGGTTGCCCGATCAAGGTCGTCTGCGCCTTCCTGAGCGCCGTGCCCATATCGTAGATGCGGCCGGTGCTGTAGAAGGTCTGGATCAACTGATCGGTTTCGCTCGACGCCGGCACGTTCCAGTAGGTCGCCATGACCGCCCGCGCCCGCGCCGTGATAAAGGCGCGCACCAGGCCGTCCAGGGTCGCCGCCGACTCGTCCTGACCCGACAGGCGGCCCAGTTGTCCGCTGACGCCGGCAGCGGTGTCACAGGCCGATAGTACGACGAGATTGGCGTCGAAACGCATCTGGGCGACATCGGGGAAGGTGAGGAAACCGTCCGAGACGATCTGGCCCGACGCGTCGATCGGCGCCACCGAAGTGATCAGGGAAGGCGGCACGTCAGAGCAGCCGAGCTTGCTTTCCGGGATACCGTGGGTGGCGAAATGGACGACCTGATATTGCTCATAGGCGCCGGAATCGCTGTTCTGCATCAGGGCGGTGTCGGTGAAGGCCGAGCCCGTCACCTCCGGCGCGCCGGAGACCCCCAGGGCATTCGCCGCCAGGCCGATTTCCTCGGCGCTGACCGGCTTGTTCGACGCCATGATGCCGAGGAAATCGCCATAGTCCATGTCGCAGCCGCCGATATTGATCTTCCTGCCGGCATAGGACGACAGATCGGCCGGCGGCGGCGCGTTCTGGCCGAAACCGATGAAGGGATGCGCGGCTTGGGAGGGCGGCAAGCTGCGTGAAATCAGCAGCGAGCGCGGCGACAGGGCGTAATAGACGTCCGAGCGATAGGCCAGGAAATCGACATGGCTGTAATCGTAGGGCGCCGTCTTGGCCGAGGCGAGATAGCGTTTGACGCTGTCGGCACTGGTCACCATGACGCTGGCCGGCAGGTTTTCCAACGGTCCCGACGGATCGACAATGATGGCTCGCGACAGACGCAGCTTGGCTTCGGCCGGACCGCTGATCAGGTGGAACAGGGCATAGGCCGCCTGAACATCGAAATAAGGCAGTTGCCCGCTGTCGTCACGGATCGACAGGCGCACACGGTTGGATATCTTGGTCAGGGCGTCGGAACTGACAGCGATCCGATAGAGGAAGGTCTCGCCGCGGCCAATCACGATAGCGTAGCTGTGCTGTTTGAGCTCGGTGACCTTGAGATAGAACTCACCAGGCTTCAACGCGGCGCGGATGTCGGCAATGGTGACCAATTGGTCGTCGACCATGCGGAAGTGCGGGTCCGCGGCCAGCTGAGTATTGACGGCGATCAGTTCGTTTTCCGCCGTCTGGCGCTGCTGATCGAGATCGGCAACGGCCGCGGCGTCAAGCGTCGAATTGGTCGATATCTGGTAGCGTAGCTGAACAACCTTGCGTTCCAGTTCGGAACGGTCCCTGACCTTGGCGCCCAGGGCGCTATCACCGGTGACAACATTTTGCAGCTGCGCGACCTGGCGGGCGACCGCCGGCTCGCCGATGGCCTGGATGGCCTTGAAATAGAGGTCTTCGGCGCCCGATGTCGGGTTGGCGGCTGCCTTCTGGATCAGGGTGTCGAAATAGGGCTCCAATTCCGCCGGCTGGCGCTCGCCGACATCGCTGGACGCCAGCAGGGAGTCGATCGCGCTGCTATAGGCCTTGATGATCTCGTCGGGGCTGACGGACGCGTCACGCGACAACAGGCTGGCCCGTTCCAGCTGAGTTTCGGCGATGACCGGGCCGGCAAAAGCGCTGGAGCCGGTGACGGACAGGATGGCGGCGCTGGGGGCCAAGTCGAACAGGCAAGCGCTGCTATCCTTGAGCATACCGCCCTGCAACAGGGCCAGCGCACAATCGAAACTCGCGATCGCGCCCGTGGTGTCGCCTTGACGAGCCTGCAAGCGGCCCTTCTGGCGCTCGATTCGCGCCTTCATACCCAGTAGACTATCGGCGCGCACACTTTGCTGCAGCAAGTTGACATAGACGACGGCCTGATCAAGCGCAGCGGAGGCCTTGTCATTGTCGCCGGCGCCCAGCCAGGCGACGCTGGCGGCCCAGTTGCGTTGGGCTTCCAGCAGCTTGGCCGCCAATTCGCCGCGATCGACGACCGCGGCCGAACCGGTGGCGCGATTATTGGGCGAGGTTTGGTTCAAGGTCGCCAAGGTCGCCGTATCCATCAGCGGATTGCTGGCCCGCTCGCCCGATTGCAGGGCGGTCAATGCATCGGTCCATTGGCGGCGATTGATGGCGTCGAGCGCTTCATAGGTCGACAATTTGCGCAACAGATAGGATCCGACCTTGTCGGTCCCGTTGGCACTGAGCAGGGCCCTGGCATCGGCAAAGTGGGCATCGGCCGAATCGAACTGACCGATATTGGAATCGGCGACGGCGGCTTCGAGATCGAACTCCGCCTTGGTGAAGGTAGCCGTGTCGGGCCGCAACCGGCTCAGGCCGTCATTCAGCATACGCGAGGCTTCGACATAGGAGCCTTGCTGATTAAGCAGTATGCCCTGACCCAGGGTAACCTCGGGCAGGAAGTTGTCATTGCCGGGCGCGGACGCTGTGGCGGACACAGCCGGCGCCGCCGGCAGGCTGGACGGATCAATCGAGGGCGTGTCGTCCTGATAACGATCCTTGATTGGCGGCGCCACCTCGGCCAGGGTACGCAGCCCCGCCTCCATTGGTCCGGTAGCGGTGAAGGCCGCCTCGCCGCGATAAAGATATTTGCCGCGCTTGAAACTGGCCGACACCAGGGGAATGCCGCCCGAACTATCGAAACACTGACGGGCGTCGACCGGCCCGATATCCTTGATTTCCGCCGCCCTGTCCTCGGCACACGGCTCGGTGGCGGAGCCAGGATATTCGGCATTGATGATCATCAATGTGCCCTGGGATCGGCCGGCGGCGACGCCGCGGCAGATGATGGCATAGGTACGGTCGTACTTGCTGACACGCGGGTCGTTCCACGTCCGGCTGGCCGTGCACGGTTCGCCATTGGCGTCGCGCCCCAGCAGGAAGGAGTCCGGGATCGGGGTTTCAGCCGCGCGCACCGGCGCAGGGACCGCGAAGGCCGCCACCCCAAGAACGGTGGCTGTCACAACTGGGACGATTACACGCAGGAGCGTCATTGCGGGGTCCCCTTGGCTGGGCACGGACGGGCGGGATTGTTGGGATCGCATGGTTCGTCGAGGGTCGAGGCGGGCGCCGCGATATCGGAGAACAGGGTCTCGTTGTTGGAGCTCAGGACCGAGTCGAACGACAGGTCGGGCGCCACCGTATTGAGGACATTGACCTTGCTGCTGTCGAAGACGTTCAACGGCGGCTGGACCAGGGACGAGGACAGGCAGGCCGTTGCCGCGCCGATGACGCAGCCATTGATCCGTGTATTGCCAGGGCTGACCGGTCCGCTGAGGACGATGATGTTCTGACCCAGCAGGGCCGAACCCACGCCCTGGACCTGATTGATTTCGCCATAGACGGCAAAGGCGTTGAGCGCCGAGGCGCTGTCGGCGTCGATCTGGATGGCGCCTTCGGTCGGCGTGGTCAGGGTGCCGCCCAGGACGACTCCGGTGTTCTGACCGGCCAGGCCAGTGTTCTGGAACATGGCGAAGCTGGCATAGTGGACCTTCATCTGACCGGCGCGGATCAGGATCGGATCGGCATAGACGGTGCGGGCACGATAAAGCGTCGAGCCGGGCTGGCTGACATAGTTGCGCGCCGCCACCTCGGCCGTGATCGGGGTTTCGCCGGCATCGACACCGATCGAGTCAAGGAAGTTGAGCTCCTGGCCGGCGCCGATGGCGTCACCGCGCAGCTCCAGGACACCCTGGCCGACATCGATACGGCCGCCGGCGTCGGCGGTCGCCGAAATGCGGATGACCTTGGCCTTGGCATTATCGTCATCGGCCGAACCGCCGAGAACGACGGTGCGGGTTCCGGTCGTAGCGCTGAACTTGTCGGCGCCAGGATCGGTCATGAAGCGTCCCGAAATGTCGATGCGATCAGTTGTGAAGATATTGACCGTCGTCGCCGGATCGACCAGCGTCCAGGCCGTATCGCCGATGCGGACGGCATGGTCGTGGGCGTCGAGTGTGACCGCGCTGTCGGCGCCCGAGGCCTTGATATGGTTGAGCTCGGTCTCCGACAGGTCGAAGCCCGCCGTGCCTTCCGGGTCGGTGCCCAGGCGCAGATCGCCGCTTGAGTTGACGATAATCGTCTTGGCCGCGATGTCGCCGGTGAAGTCGCCATCGGCGCCGTTGAGCGTGATGGTATGATCGGCCGCCGTAACATCGCCCAGGCGGATAAGGCCCGCCGCGGTGACGTCGATATCGTCGCCAGTGCTGGTCAGGGACGCCAGATGGACGTCGCGGCCCGAGTCGATGGCCGTCTTGCCGCCCGAGGTCAGCGAGCTGGTAACATTGACATCGCCCACTCCTGCTGTCTTCAGATCGGCTGTCGTGCCGGCCATCCCCGTTCCGAGGGTGAGATCGCCCGTGTTGGCGGTAACCATCAGGGCGTTTTGCGCCGTCGCCTGGCCGAGGTCGACCGAGCCGCCGGTGACGACGACGTCGCTTCCCGTGCTTTGGATCGTGCCGGCATTGGCATTGCCGCCCGCCGTCAAGGTGGCCAAACCGCCCGAGGTCAAGGTCCCGGTGATGCTGGCCTTGCCCGAGGCCTTGACCAGGGCCGTCGTACCGGCCGTGCCGTTACCGAGCGTGGCATCGCCGGCATCGGCGATCAGGGTGAGCACCTGGCCGGCGGCGCCGGTTCCGACCGTAGCCGCGCCATTGCTGGCCTCGACCGTCAGATTTTGGCTGGCGTCGGCGGTCGTGAGATTGACGGTTTGACCCGTGACCACGACATCGCCGCCCGTGCTCCGGATCAGGTTGGCGACAGCATCCGTGCCCGCCATGTCGGTAACGAGACCGGCAGCCGTCAGCGAACCGGTAATATCGGTCTTGCCCGACGCCTTGATCAGCGCCGTGGTTCCGGCCGTACCGGTCCCCAGCGTGGCGTTGCCGGCATCGGCGACCAGGCTGAGCGACGAACCCGCCTTGGCGGTACCAACCATCAGGTCGCCTGCCGTGGCGGTCGTATTCAACTGCCCTTTGGCGTCGCCATTGGTGACATTGACCGAGCCGCCGGTGATGATGATATCGCTGCCCGTGCTCTTGATCGTATTGATTGTGGCCGCGCCGCCGGCCAGCAAGGTCGCCGTGCCGCCCGAGGTCAGGCTATTGCTGACATCGACCTTGCCGGCACCCCGGACTAACGCCGTCGTCCCGACCGTTCCGGTGCCCAGGCTGGCATCGCCGGCCGCGGCGATCAGGCGCATAGACCCACCGGCCGTGCCGGTGCCCAGTGTCGCGGCGCCGGCGCTGGCTTCCATATCGAGATTGTTGTGGGCGCCCGCCGCCGTGACCGTAACCGTCTTGCCGTCGATCAGGACGTCACCGCCGGTGCTCTGGATCAGGTTGGCGACAGCATCCGTGCCGGCCGTGTCGGTAACCAGGCCGCCACCGATCAGCGAGCCGGTGATCGTGGTCTTGCCGGACGCCTTGATCAAGGCCGTCGTACCCGAAGTACCCGTACCGAGTGTGGCATCGCCATCGCCGGCAATCAGGCTGAGCGCAGTATTAGCCTCGGCCGTATCGACCGTTTCCGCACCGCCGGTAACCTTGACGTCGGCCCCGGTCGAGCGGATCAGGGTGGCGTGGGCCATGCCACCGGCCGTCAGGGTCGCCGTGCCGCCGGAAATCAGCGAGGTCGTGACGTCAGCCTTGTTGAAGCCCTTGACCACGGCCGTGGTGCCCGCCGTGCCGACCGCAACCAAAGCGTCTCCGGTCGTGGCCGTGACTGCCAGGGCCTTGTTCGCCTTGGCGGTCGTGACATCGACGTCGCCGCCGGTGATATCGACATTGCCGCCTGTGCTTTCGACCGACGCAATTGTCGCCTTGCCGCGCGAGGTGATGCTGGCCGTGCCGCCTGAGGTTAGCGAAGTGACATCGGCCTTGCCGGACGCATTCAGGGTCGCGGTATCCCCGGCCGTGCCGGTCGTCAGGGCGATGTCGCCGGCCGTCGACTTGAGATCGAGATCAGTCCCGGCCTTGGCGGTGACGATCTTCAACAGACCGGCTGTAGCGGTCACGTCGAGCGCCTTATTGGCGTCAGCGGTCGTGATATCGACCGTTCTGCCATTGACCGAGATATCGCCACCCGTGCTCTTGATCAGCAAGGCCTTGGCGTCGGTGCCGGCATTGATGGTGAGCTTGCCGCCGGACGTCAGGGCCGTCATGATGGTCGTCTTGCCCGACGAAGCCAAATCCGCTGTCGTACCCGCGGCGCCGGTGGCCAGCAACAGGTCGCCACCGGTCGTCGTAATCTTCAGCGCCTTCTTGGCCATAGCCTTCGTGACACCGACGCTGCCGCCGGTGATGTCGACATCGCCCGCGGTGCTCTGGACCGAGGCAATGGTCGCCTTGCCGCCCGTGGTTACACTGGCCGTGTTGCGCGCCGTCAAGGTGGTGATATCGGCCTTGCCCGAAGCGTTGAGCGTTGCCGCGCCATGGGCCGTGCCGGTCGTCAGCGCAATGTCGCCGTTCGTCGCGGTGAGGTTCATGTCGGTGCCTGAGGTAGCCGTCGCGACTTTCAGCAGACCCGCCGTAGCGGTGACATCGAGCGCCTTTTTGGCATTGGCGGTCGTGATATCGACCGTCCTGGCATTGACCGCGATATCGCCACCGGTGCTGGCGATCAGCAAGGCCTTGGCGTCCGTACCGGCTGTAACCGTCGCCGTGCCGCCCGAGGTCAGGGCCGTCGTGACGGTCGTCTTGCCCGAAGAGGTCAGGTCCGCCGTCGTACCCGCCGTGCCGGTGGCCAGCAGCAGGTCGCCGCCGGTCGCCGCGATATCGAGCGCCTTGTCGGCGGTCGCCGTCGTGACATCGACGCTGCCGCCGGTGATGGCGACGTTCGCGCCGGTGCTTGTGACCGAAGCTATGGTCGCCTTGCCGCCGGACGTGACACTGGCATTACCGCCCGAGGTCAGCGCGTTGACATCCGCCTTGCCTGTGGCATCGAGCGTCGCCGCGTCGCCGGCCGTGCCGGTCGTCAGGGCGATATCGCCGGCCGTGGCATGCAGGCCGAGATCGGTGCCGGCCTTGGCCGTGGCAATCTTGAGCAGGCCGGCTGTAGCCGTGACATCGAGCGCCTTATTGGCCTCGGCCGTCGTGATGTCGACCGTCCTAGCATTAACCGAAATATCGCCGCCGGTGCTTTCGACATCAGCTACGGTAACCTTGCCGCCGGCGTCGATGGTCGCCGTGTCGCCCGCCGTCAGAGACGTCGTCACAGTCGCATTGCCGGTTGCACTGAGCAGGGCCGTACCACCCGCCGTACCGGTATCGAGGACGGCATTGCCGGCCGTCGCCGTGACCGACAGGTTGTCGTCAGCATTGGCCGTGGTGATATCGGCGCGACGTCCGGTGATGACAATATCACCATTGGTCGTCTGAACCGTTGTCACCTTGACGAGATCGCCGGCGGTAATCGTGGCGGTGTCGCCCGCCGTCAGGGAGGCAATAGCAAGATCGTCATTAGCCGTAATCGACGCCGTCGTGCCGGCCGTTCCCGTGCCCAGGATCGTGTCGCCGACCGTCGCGTTCAGGCTCAGGGCCTTGTTCGCCTCGGCGGTTGTGACATCGACTGTACGGCCGCCGACAACGATGTCGCCGCCCGTGCTGCGGATCAGGTTGATCCTGGCGTCCCGACCGGCCGTCACCGTGGCATTACCGCCCGAGATCAGCGAGGTCGTGATCGTGGCGTCGCGCGAGCCCTGGACCAGGGCGGTCGTGCCGGCCGTCGCCTGGTCAACGGTAATATTTCCAGCACTGTTGATAAGACTGAGCGCACCGTCGGCATTGACCGTGCCGAATGTGGCATCGCCACCGGTGACGGTCGCCGACAGGTCGCCGAAGGCGTCGGCGGTCGTGACATCGATCGTCTTACCCTTGAGCACGACATCGCCGGCGGTGCTTTGGATGAACAGCGCCTTGGCGGCATTGCCGGCGTCCAATGTTGCGGTTCCGCCGGAAATCAGTGAGGTGGCAATGGTGGCGTCATTCGACGCCTTGACCAGGGCCGTGCCGTTGGCCGTGCCGGTGTCGAGCGTGGCATCGCCGGCCGTTGCCGTCAGCGAGAGATTGCCGAAGGCAGCGGCATTGGTGACGTCGACATCGGCGCCCGTCACTTCAATGTCGCCAGCCGTGCTGTTGACAGTGGTAATGTCGGCCAGGGCTCCGGCCGTGATCGTCGCCTTCCCGGCCGAGGTCAGGGAATTGACATCGGCTTCCGTGGCGGCATCTATGGTCGCCGACGCGCCCGCCGTGCCGGTCGTCAGCGCGACCTTACCGGCCGTTGAGGTGATCCCCAGATCGGTGTCCGCACCGGCCGTCGTGACATCGACATCGCCACCCGTGATCGCCACACCGCCGCCGGTGCTCCTGATCAGAAGTGCCTTGGCGGTACCGCCGGCATCCAATGTCGCTGTACCACCCGAGATCAGCGAGGTGGTGATCGTCGCGTCATCGAAGCCCTTGACCAGGGCGGTACCGTTCGCCGTACCGGTATCGAGTGTGGCGTCGCCGGTCGTCGCCGTCAGGCTGAGATTGTTGAAGGCGTCGGCATTGGTGACGTCGACATTCGCGCCCGTGACCTCGATATCGCCGGCAGAGCTCTTGACCGTCGCGACATCGGCTAGGGTGCCAGCGGTAATCGTCGTCTTGCCGACCGAGGTCAGGGAATTGATATCGGCTTCCGTAGCGGCATCGACTGTCGCAACGCCACCCGCCGTGCCGGTCGTCAGCGCGACCTTACCGGCCGTTGAGGTAATGTCCAGATCGGTGCCCGCGTCAGCAGTCGTGACATCGACATCGCCACCGTTAACGACAACGCCAGCGCCCGTGCTCCGGATCAACAGTGCCTTGGCCGTTCCACCGGCATCCAAAGTCGCCGTACCACCCGAGATGAGCGAGGTCGTGATCGTGGCGTCGTTCGAGGCCGTGAGTGAAGCCGTGCCGTTTGCCGAACCTGTGCCGAGCAAAGCGTCCCCGCCCGTCGCGTCGATCGACAGGTTATTGTCCGCGATGGCATTGGTCACGTCGACATTGGCACCAGAGACCACAACATCGGCCCCGGTGCTTTCAACCGAAGCAATCTTCGCCAAGGTGCCCGCCGTTACCGTCGCCGTGCCGCCCGAGATCAGAGAGGTCGTGATAGTGGCGTCGCCGGATCCCTTGACCAGGGCCGAACCATTCGCCGCGCCGGTATCGAGCGTCGCATCGCCGGCCGTCGCCGTTAGGGACAGGTTGTTGAAGGCATCGGCATCGGTGACGTTGACATCCGCGCCTGTGACCTCGATATCGCCGGCAGAGCTCTTGACCGTTGCAATATCGGCCAGGGTACCGGTCGTAATCGTCGCCTTACCAACCGAGGTCAGGGAATTAACATCGGCTTCCGTGGCGGCATTGATGGTCGCCGCCCCCCCCGCCGTGCCGGTAGTCAGCGCGACCTTGCCGGCAGTCGAAGTGATGTCCAGATCGGTGTCCGCGTCAGCAGTCGTGACATCGACATCGCCCCCGCTTACGACAACACCGGCGCCGGTGCTCCTGATCAGCAACGCCTTGGCCGTGCCGCCGGCATCCAAATTGGCCGTACCGCCGGAGACCAGTGAGGTCGTGACGGTCGCGTCGTTCGAGGCCGTAAGGGATGCCGTGCCGTTTGCCGAACCTGTGCCGAGCAAAGCGTCCCCGCCCGTCGCGTCGATCGACAGGTTATTGTCCGCGATGGCATTGGTCACGTCGACATTGGCACCAGAGACCACAACATCGGCCCCGGTGCTTTCAACCGAAGCAATCTTCGCCAAGGTGCCCGCCGTTACCGTCGCCGTGCCGCCGGAAGTCAGGGACGTGGTCACCGTCGCCGCACCGGCGCCCTTGACCAGGGCGGTCGTGCCAGCGCTACCCGTATCGACCGTCACATCACCGGTATCGGAAATCAGGTTAAGGGTGCCACCGGCCGTCGCCGAACCCAGGTCGGTATTGCCATCCGTGGCGTCAGCCTTGAGATTGCCAAAGGCTGTCGCCGTCGTCACGTCGATGCTCTTGGCATTGATGGCGACATCTCCGCCAGTGCTCTGGATCAGCAAGGCCTTGGAAACATCGCCGGCATTGAGCGTCGCCTTGCCGCCGGAAATCAGCGAAGTCGTGACGGTAGCATCGTCCGCCGCCTTGATGAAGCCTGTGCCGTTGGCCGTGCCGGTACCCAGGGTGACGTCGCCGGTCGTGCTCTTCAGCGACAGGTTGGTGAACGCTTTGGCCGTGGTAATGTCGACGTCGGCGCCGGTCACTTCGACATCGGCGCCGGTGCTTTCGACCGAGTTGATCTTGGCCAGTGTTCCGGCAATGATCAGGGCCTTACCGCCCGAAGTCGCCGTATCGAAGGTCGCGGATCCGGCTGTGGCTCTGGCGTCCAGGCCGCCGAAGGCATCGGCGGTCGTGACATCAACGCTCTGGCCGATAATACCGATATCGCCCGCCGTGCTTTGGATCAGTAGGGCCTTGGCCGCATTGCCGGCGTCCAAGGTCGCCTTGCCACCGGAGATAAGAGAGGTCGTGATCGTGGCGTCGTTCGATGCCGTGAGCGACGCAGTGCCATTGGCCGTGCCGCTGCCGAGTGTGCCGTCGCCAGCCGTCGCCGTTATCGCCAGGTCGGTATCGGCAATAGCCATGTCGACATCGGCGTCAGCGCCGCTGACAACGACGTCCGCGCCTGTGCTTTCGACCTTGGTGACATCGGCCAGATTACCCGCCGTGACCGTTGCCGTCCCGCCGGCCGTCAAGGACGTCGTAACATTGGCATTGCCGCCGCCCTGGACCAGGGCCGTCGTGCCGGCGCTGCCGGTATCGACCATGACACTGCCGGTATCGGAAACCAGGCTGAGCGCGCCGCCGGCCGTCGCCGTGCCGAACTTGGCCAGACCGCTGGTCGACTCGGCGTCGAGGCCACCAAACGCATCGGCTGTCGTAACGTCGATCGAGGTCCCCGTGATGCCGACATCGCCGGCCGTGCTTTGGATCAGCAGGGCCTTGGCCGCATTGCCGGCATCCAAGGTCGCCTTGCCGCCGGAGATCAGAGACGTCGTGATCGTGGCGTCGTTCGACGCTGTGAGCGACGCCGCGCCATTGGCGGTGCCGGTATCCAGGGTCGCGTTGCCGCCCGTTGCCGTGATCGACAGGTCGTTGTCGGCAATAGCCGTGTCGACATTGGCGTCAGCGCCGCTGACTACGACGTCCGCGCCCGTGCTTTCGACCTTGGTGACATCGGCCAGATTACCCGCCGCGACCGTAGCCGTCCCGCCGGCCGTCAGGGATGTCGTTACACTGGCATTGCCGCCGCCCTGGACAAGGGCCGTCGTCCCGGCGCTGCCGGTATCGACCGTGACATTGCCGGTATCGGAAACCAGGCTAAGCGCGCCGCCGGCGGTCGCCGTGCCGAACTTGGCCAGACCGCTAGTCGACTCGGCATCTAGCCCACCGAAGGCATCGGCCGTCGTAACGTCGATCGACGTCCCGGTAATACCGACGTCGCCGGCCGTACTCCGGATGAGCAAGGCCTTGGCGGTATTGCCGGCATCCAGTGTCGCCGTGCCGCCGGAGATCAGTGAGGTCGTGATCGTGGCGTCGCCCGAGGCCTTCAACAGCGCCGTGCCATTGGCCGTGCCGGTGTTGAGCGTCGCGTCGCCGCCTGTCGCCGTGATCGACAGGTTGTTGTCCGCCTTGGCATCGGTCACATCGGCGCTGCCGCCGGTGATGACGACATCCGCGCCGGTGCTTTCGACCGACGCGATCTTGGCCAGGCCGCCGGTCGTGACGGTTGCCGTACCCACCGACGTCAGCGAATTGACATCGGCCTCGCCCGAGGCTGTGACCAGGGCCGTCGTCCCGGCCGTGCCGGTCGTCAGATCGACATCGCCCGCGGTCGAACCGAGATTAAGCGCGGCGCCCGCCTTGGCGCTGTCCACCTTAAGCAGGCCGGCATTGGCCGTCATGGTCAGGTTGTTGAAGGCGTCGGCGCTGGTGACATCGACGCTGTTACCGGTGACAACGACATCCGCTCCGGTGCTTTGGATCAGGGGCGTGGTCGCCACATCGCCGGCCGTCAGGGTCGCCGTACCGCCCGAGACGAGCGAGGTCGTCACATTGGCCGTGCCCGACGCCTGAACCAGGGCGGTCGTGGCCGCCGTACCCGTGCCAAGCGTGGCGTCGCCACTATCGGCGATCAGGGACAGAGATCCACCTTGGGCGTCCGCCGTCGTGACATCGACCGTATCGGCGCTGACAGCGACCGAAGTTCCGCCCGTAACCGTGCCCAGCCGCGCCTTGGTGCCACCGGCAACCGCGACGGCGCCGGCCGTAGCTTCGAGATTGGCGCGAGCCCCGGCGCCGACGCCGGTGACTTCACCGTTGGCCGTGACATCGACATTGCCGGTATTGCTCTTGACCGAGACCAGGCGAGCATCGCCGTCGGCCTTGACGGTCGCGGTACCGCCCGAGGTCAGGGAGGTCGACACGCTGACATCGCCGGCGCCGCCGGTCGTCTCGACATCGGCAGTCGTTCCGGCCACACCGGTGCCGAGCTTGAGATTTCCGTTGTCAGCGATCAGGCTCAACGAGCCACCCGTCGCCGTCGCATTCGTCACATCGATCCGGTCAGACGTAACGCCGATGGCATTACCGGCCTGAACCGTGCCCAGCAGCGTCTTGGTGCCGCCGGTGACCGTGACATTGCCGATCGTTGCTTCGAGATTGCCGCGATCGCCCGAGGTCAGGCCGGTGACTTCGCCATTGGCGCTCACCGCGACATCGCCGGTATCGCTCTTGACCGTCACAAGACGCGCATCGCCGTCAGCGCCGACCGTAGCCGTGCCGCCGGCGGTCAGAGAGGTCGAAACCACAACGTCCCCTGCCCCACCCGTGGTCGAGACATTGGCCGTCGTGCCCGCCGTACCGGTGCCGAGCCGGGCATCGCCATTGCTGGCGGTCAGGGTGAGCGCCTGATCGGCGTCGGCATTCGTGACATCGACACTGGCGCCCGTCACAGAGACATCGCCGGCCGTACTGGTCACCGAAGCGACCGTGGCGGACGTACCTGCGCCGACCGTCGCCAAGCCCGCCGCCGTCAATGTGTTGACATTCGCGGCGCCACCCGCCGTCACGGTACCTGTCGTACCAGCCATCAGCGTGCCGGTCAGATTGGCGTTGCCATTGGCATCCAACAGGGCCGTCGTGCCCGAAGATCCGTTGCCCAAGGTCGCGTCGCCGGTATCGGCGACCAGGCTGAGCGAACCAGTGCCGGCATTGGCGCTGGCGACATTCAGCGTGTCGGCGCTCACATCGATCGCATTACCCGCCGTCACGGTACCGAGACGCGCCTTAGTGCCGCCTGTCACCGTGACATTGCCCGCCGTCGCTTCGAGATTGCCGCGATCATTGGTGGTCAGGCCGGTGACTTCACCGCCGAGCGCGGTCACATTGACATCGCCCGTATCGCTCGTCACCGAAACCAGGCGCGCATCACCGACAGAGTTGACCGTCGCCGTGCCGCCGGCATCGAGCGAGGTCGAGACGATGACATCGCCGGCTCCGCCGGTTGTCGCCAGACCGGCCGTCGTGCCGGCCGTGCCGGTGCCCAGTTTGGCGTCGCCGTTGCTGGCCGTCAGGGTCAGCGCCTGATCGGCATCGGCCGTCGTGACATCGACACTGGCGCCGGTGACAGAAATACTGCCTGCAGAACTGGTGACCGAAGTGACCGTCGCCGCCGTCCCGGCCTGGATCGTCGCCGCGCCGGCCGAGGTCAGGTTGTTGACATTCGCCGTGGTACCGGCCGCGACATCGGCTGTCGTGCCGGCGTTAAACGTGCCGACCAGGGAGGCATCATTACTGCCTTGCAGGAACAGGAAGGTGCCCGACGAACCGCCACCGAGGCGCGCATCGCCGGCATCGGCGACCAGGTTGACGGAGCCCAGGGTGGCCGTCGCATTGGAGACATCGACTCGGTCGGCAGCGACATCGATCGAGGTCCCGGCCGCGACTGTGCCGAGCAGCGCCTTGGTGCCGCCCGTGACCTTGACCAGGCCGTTCGTGGCTTCGAGATTGGCCCGCGCGCCGGACGTCAGGCCCGTGACCTCGCCACCGGCCGCCGTGACCGTCACCGCGCCGCCGTCGCTCTTGACCGAGACCAGGCGAGCATCGCCGATGGAGGTGATCGTTGCGTCGCCCGTCGCTTCCAGAGATGTGGAAACGATGACCTCGCCGGCCCCGCCTGTGGTCGAGACATCGGCGGTCGTCCCGGCCGTGCCGGTACCCAAGGCGGCGTTGCCATTGCTGGCGGTCAAGACCAGGGCCGTGTCCGCGTCCGCCGTACCGACATTGACGCTGGCGCCGGTGACCGAAATATCGGCCCCGGTGCTGGTGACGGAATCCGCCGAAGCCACTGTACCGGCCTGAATCGTCGCCGTGCCGCCCGTTGTCAGAGTACCGGCATGGGCCGCGCCACCGCCGATGATCTGGCCCGTCGTTCCGGCAGTGAAGGCACCCGTCAAGGACGCGTCGCCACCAGCCTGGAACAAAGCCGTCGTACCCGAAGAACCGCTGCCCAGGGTGGCGTTTCCGGTGTCGGCGAACAGGCTGACCGCGCCTGTGGCGTTGGTGCTGGTGACATCGATCACGTCGGCCGTGACGCCGATATCCGTGCCGGCCGTGACAGCGCCCAACCGCGCCTTGGTGCCGCCGGTGACGGTCACCGTGCCCAAGGTCGCGGCCAGATCGGCGCGGCCGCCAGCGCCAATGCCGGTGACTTCACCCGAAGAAGCCGTGACATCGACATTGCCGGTATTGCTGGTCACCGAAGCCAGGCGGGCGTCGCCATCGGAGGTTACCGTGGCGCCACCTGTCGATTCCAGAGATGTGGAAACAACGACATCGCCATTGCCGCCCGTCGTCGAAATCGCCGCGGTCGTGCCGGCCGTGCCGGTATCCAAAGACGCATTGCCATTGCTGGCGGTCAGGACCAGGGCCGTCGCAGCATCGGCACTACCGACGTCAAGGCTGGCGCCGGTCACCGAAATATCGGCGCCTGTGCTGGTAACGGAATCCGCCGTAGCCACCGTGCCGGCCTGGATCGTCGCCGTACTGCCGGTCGTCAGATTGCCGGCGTGGGCCGTACCGCCGCCGATGATCTGGCCGGTCGTCCCGGCATTGAAGGCGCCCGTCAAGGAGGCATCGTCGCTGGCCTGCAACAGCGCCGTCGTGCCCGATGAGCCGCTACCCAGGGTCGCATCGCCGGCATCGGCGAAAAGACTGACCGCCCCCGTGGCATTGGCGCTGGTCGCGTCGATCGTATCGGCCGTCACATTGATATCCGTACCGGCTGTCAGCACGCCCAACCGCGCCTTGGTCCCGCCGGTCACTGTGACCGTACCCAAGGTCGCCGCCAGATCGGCGCGCCCGCCAGCGACGCCGGTCACTTCACCGCCCGCAGCCGTGACATCGACATTACCCGTGTCGCTGGTCACCGAGACCAAACGGGCATCGCCGTCTGAAGTGACGGTGGCTGTACCGGTCGCATCCAGCGAGGTGTTGACGATGACATCACCATTGCCGCCCGTTGTCGACACATTCGCGGTCGTTCCGGCCGTGCCGTCGCCCAACGTCGCATTGCCGTTGCTCGCCGTCAGGACCAGGGCCGTCGCGGCATCCGCATGGGTAACATTGACGCTGGCGCCCGTCACCGAAATATCGGCGCCCGTACTGATGACCGAATCCGCCGAAGCTGCGGTGGCCGCCTGAATCGTTGCCGTGCTGCCGGTCGTCAGATTGCCGGCATGCGCGGTCGTGCCACCGATAATCTGGCCAGTCGTTCCCGCATTGAACGTGCCGGTCAGGGACGCATCGTCGCTCGATTGCAACAGCAAAGACGTCCCCGAAGAGCCGCTGCCCAGGATCGCATCGCCGGCATCGGCGAACAGACTGACCGCGCCCGTGGCGTCGGCACTGCTGGAATCGATCGTATCGGCTGTGACGGCGATATCGGTGCCGGCCGTCACAGCACCCAGTACCGCCTTGGTGCCGCCGGTTACCGTGACCTTGCCGAGCGTGGCTTCGAGATCTGCCCGTCCGCCTGCGCCCACACCTGTGACTTCGCCGCCGGTCGCCGTGACCGTGACATCGCTGGTATCGCTCGTCATCGAGGCCAGGCGGGCGTTGCGGATCGAGGTGACGGTTGCCGCGCCGGTCGCATCCAGCGAGGTCGACACCGTGACGTCACCCGCCCCGCCCGTCGTTTCCATGTCCGCCGTCGTGCTCGCGGATCCTGTACCCAGCTTGGCATTGCCATTGTCGGCGATCAGGCTCAGTGAGCTGCCGGCCGTGGCATTGGCCACATCCAGCGTATCGGCGGTGACGTCGATCGATGTGCCCGCCGTGACCGTACCCAGCAAGGCCTTGGTGCCGCCCGTGACCTTGACCAGACCGGCCGTGGCCTCAAGATTGGCGCGATCGGCGCCGGTATGACCGGTAACTTCGCCGACAGCCGTGACATCGACAGCGCCGGTATCGCTCTTGACCGAAACCAGGCGCGCGTCACCATTGGCGTTGACCGTGGCATTGCCGCCCGCCTCGAGCGAGGTGGTGACGACGACATCGCCGGCCCCGCCGGTTGTCGCAAGGTCGGCCGTCGTCCCGGCCGTGCCGGTGCCCAGCTTCATATTACCGTTGGTGGCCGTCATGACCAGGGCGGTATCGGCTTCGGCCGTCGTGACATCGACGCTGGCGCCCGTCACAGATACGTCGGCGCCGGTGCTCTTGATCAGGGTGGCGTCTGCCGTCGTGACGGCATCGATCTTGGCGGTGCCACCAGCCGTCAGGCTGTTGACGTCTGCCGCGCCGCCGGCGCTGACCGTACCGGTCGTCCCTGCCGTAAAGGCACCGGTCAGGTCGGCATCGCCGCTGGCCTGCAACAGCGCTGTCGTCCCCGACGACCCGCTGCCCAGGGTGGCATTGCCGGCGTCGGCAATCAGACTGACCGCACCCGCATCCGCCGTGGCGCTGGTGACGTCGACCGTATCGGCGCTGACGTCGATATCGGTCCCCGCCTTGACCGTACCGACCAAGGCCTTGGTGCCGCCGGTGACCCTGACCAGGCCGGCCGTGGCTTCCAGGTTGCTGCGTGAGGTCGGGGTCAGGCCCGTAACCTGGCCGGTGGCCGCCGTGACGATGACGTCGCCGGTGTCGCTCCTGACATTGCTCAACCGTGCATTGGCGCCCGTGGTGACCGTCGTCCCACCCGTGGCATGCAGTAAGCCATTGCCCGTGACATCGCCGGTGGCATCCAGGCTTAGAGTCTGGGCCGCGCCGCCGACCGTGAGCGCCTTGGTCGAGATGGCGCCGGCCGTCGTTTTCAGGTTCAGATTGCTCTCGACATGGACATTGCCGACCGTGATATCGCCGTCGCGCGCACCCAGGCCTAGCAGGCCCAGGCCATTGACGTCCGCCAGGGTCACATCTGCGCCTGCCCCGGCGGCCACCACGACATTGGCCGTGCGCGTCGCGCCACCGTTCAACGTCGTATTGAACAAATTTATGGCGCCGGAGGACGTCAGGTTGAGCGTGCCCGTGGCGCTGGCGTCGTCCTTGTTCGACGTCAGGGTCAGGGCGGTCGTGCCGTGCGAAATATCGCTGCCGGTAATATCGACCCGCCCGCCCGCCGCTTGTGCGCCGGCCAGGACGATATTGTCGCCGGCCACGGCATAATTGCCCTCTGCCGTCACCGGCCCGATGACCTGGACGTCGCCCTGGCCCGTGGCGATGACGTCGCCGGTGGAGGTCAAGGTGCCGCGCGAATCGATCTTGGCGGCCAAACCGACGTCGCCAAAGGTCAGGCCCGCCTGGGTTCCCGTCGCCGCCACGTCCTCGCCGACCGACAGGATGACCCGGCCATCGACCGAAGTCGCCTTCAGCTCGGCGCCGGAATTGACGTTCAACAGGACGTCGGTAATATCGGCCGACCCGCCCATGATGATGGAATCACCGGTCAGCTTGCCCGACGACCCGACCTTGACCTTGGCGGTGGCCAAGGTCGTGCCGGCGTTGATGGTCATGCTGAGCGGGCTGCCCGGGCTATAGGTCAGGCTGAGATCCCTGGCCGCGACCAGGGCAATGTCGCCGCCGGCATTGATCGTCTTGTCGGCCGTTATGTCCTGGCCGACGATCATCAATGGCCCGCCGGTCGTGATGGCGCCTGACCCGGTCAGGTTGATCGCACCCGTCGCCGTCCACAGGGGATTGAGCGTGCCGTCGCCATTGATCCCTGTCTTCATGGCATAGACGCCATTGCCGTCGCTGAAATCCGCGTCGGTGACATTGAGTGTCGACAGGAACAGCGAGCCAGTATTGATGGCGGCGCCGTTGCCGACCAGGATACCTGACGGATTGAGCAGCCACACCGAAATATCGGCGGAGGCATTCAGCGAGCCGTTGATCTGCGACGGCCCAAGAAGGCCCGATACGCGATTGAGCACGGCTAGGTCGCCGGCCGCGGTGCCGTGGTCGAAGGTGACGGTCTTGCCGTTGCCGATATCGAAGGTCACCCAGTTGATGACGGTCGACGTGTCGTTGAGATCGACCGTCACATCATTGGCCGTGGTCGTGATGGTGGGCGTGCCCACGCTTGGCACGCCGCCGGTCGGCAAGGGAGTCGCCCCGGCATGGCCGGCGGACATGGTCCAGACGATGAGAAGCGCCGTTGTGCCGGCCAAGTGCCGGCGGTGATGCATGGTCGCTGACGAAATTGTAGCGCTCATCGTTTCGACTCCTGTAATGTCTCTAGAGCGCAATCCAAGACCGCAAAGCCGGAGATACGCTCCCACTTTTTGTATAAATTGCGCGTCAAAACAAAAGCTTAGAGCAAATGACGATTTATATGGGCGTCATTTTGCTCTAGTCTTCTCGATTAATTCGAACTCGGCACAAACTGGGTCGTCAAAGAAAACATGATGCGGCCCGGCGGTTCCTTGGCGTCGATCGTCAAGGCCTTGTCGAGCGGCTTGGCATAGTAGATTTCCGCCACCATTTTCGGCAGGTAGAAGCGCAAGCCCCCACCCCAGGACGCGAGCGTCCGGTCGTCTTCCGTCGTGCCGATATCCTTGTTCCAGATATGGACGCTGTCATAGAAGCCGAATGCCTCGGTCTGGAAGGCGGTATTGTGCGGCAGCTTGGCGCGCAGTTCGGCACGCAGGCCGATGGCGCTGTCGGCGCTGTTGGCGCCGGGATCATAACCGCGGCCTATATTGAGATTGCCGACGGAGAATTCCTCGTAACTAAGCAGGGCGTCACTGGCCCACTGGCCGCGCAGGGCGCCGACCAGGGTGAAGACTGGCCCCAAACCCCAATTGGCATCGGCATCGAGTCTGACGACGGTCGCTTGCGGGTTACCGTCGAAGCGTGACGGCGTAAAGCCGTCAACCTGGACGCCCTTCTTGGTAGCATCGAAGGCATCGAGGCCCTGACGGACTTCCAGGTCGCCCTTGAGCAGGAAGCCGTGGCCGTTGCCGGTATCGGGACGGCGCATCAAGCCCTGGGCGCGGATATAGGCGACGCTCATCTTGTCGAGGTTGAGCGGCGCGGAGCCGCCATTGCCGTAAATCTTGGTCTTCTGCTCGACGAGATCGAGCCCGGCGGCAACGCCGAAGTCGCGGCGCAGCGAACGCAAGAAGGGATGGAAATATTCGACATTGACGATCGATGACACGGTGCGCAAATCCAGCGCCCCCAGGTCCGGCCGCGAACTGGCATAGATATAGCTGGCGCCAATCGTTGAGCCGTCCTGCCCCAGACCCATATTGTGACCGACCTGGACGATCTTCTGCTCATCGCTGTCCAACGTGTCCGACAGGCCGATATAGGTGACGTCTTCGTGGTGGGTCAGGCCGTAAAATTCGACGCGAACATAACCGGTTTCGGGGCCAACCTGGCGCGAGCCAAGGTTCTGCACATTGGCCAGGATCTTGTAAGGGATGGTTTCGATGCTGAGATCGCCGATAACAGCGCCTGGCGTGGTACCCGCCGAGCGCAGGGACAGCTTGACGTCGAGGCCCGGCACGTCGCTGGTGAGCAACAATATCTTTTCGGCATCAAACTCGTTGAGCGGATTGAGCGCCTGCAGTTCGGCAATACGCTCGTCCATCAGACCGCGGTAGGCGCCGGGATCGCCGTGGACGTGAACTTCAGTGATGTGGGCGGTGACGACCATCAGCTGCAACACGCCCGACGACATGTCCTGCGGCACGATCTGCACCGAAGCGATATAGCCGGAATTGCGCAACAACAGATTGGCGCGGTCGCGGATGGCGCAGACATTGCGAATCGGTTGCGGACCTTGGGTCAGAGGACCGAAGCCATCGAGAACATGGGCGATACCCGGCGGCAGGTCGCCATTGCCGATACCCTTGAACTGCACCGAATTGATGCTGACCTGCAGGTCCGACGTGTCGAGTGTGCACGGCACCACGGCATTGGCCTGGGAACTGTCGATATTGACATTGGCATGAGAGAGCGATGTTGGCGGAGGCGTCCCAACTTCTTCGCGCGTCGGTGCGTTGCGCTCGGTGCCATAAGGTCCCTTTTCAGGGAGGTCTACCGGCGGAGGCGGTGGCGGTGGCGGCGGTACCACGACCTGCGCGCCTACCTGCGCGCCATAGGTCAATACCGCCAGAACGGACAACGCGCCCGCACTCGTGATGAAGTTTCGCGTGAACCCTCGACGCATGGTCAGCCCCTCGTCTATGAGACAATGCCGCAGATTTTTATGAAATTTTTACTATTTTTACAGAGCACAAGCTATCGAACGCACCTTAGTCCGGAAACGGCGAACTTCAAGATGTTTTCTGACCGTCGTTATCTGACGATGTCGGAAATGTGATCATTGCGTGGCCATAATGGGACGGTAACCGGCGGCTTCCGCACGCCCGGCGTGCAGTCTAACCACCCTGCGCGTCGCGGATGCGGGCGGCCAGTTCGGCCTCTTTCTCCGCCACATAGGTCGCCAAACAGGTTTCAAAAGCCTTGTTGATGCTCGACGCCATGGCCTGATGGCCTCCGGCCTTAGCCAGATGACGCAACGCATCCAGCGTATTCAATATGCTGGTTGCCGTCATGTCCCGGACCGGCGTTGATGGATCGCGCAAATGGAGCTTGCGAATTTCAGCCTTGCGGACCATGGCGCACCCCCTCAATGCGTTGCAGAATACGGGGGCTCTATGCCGGGACAGAAAGGGCAGGCCCGTGCCGATCGTCTCAGCGCCCCCCAAAGACGACCGAGACGATACGATCTACCCCCTTTCCAGCCCCCGCCGGGATAGGTTCGATAAACCGTTGGCACAAGAAACCCCGCCGGGGCCAGGCTCGTTAGCGAAGCCCGACAAGTAGACGTTACATCATCACAAATTACTTATCAATCCTAAGTAACTATACCGGCTAAAAATATTTCACCCGCTAAACATATTTCATCATATGTCGCCGCAATACTTCCAGACTGTCAGGATTTCGGACCTTCACCACGGCCGGGGACGGTCTTCAGCAAGGACTGCAGATGATCGAGATAATCGTAAAAGGCGTTACGCCCGGCCGGCGTCAATTTGACGATGGTGCGCGGCCGGCCGGTGACGCCACTTTTGTTCAGGGCGACATAGCCGACGTCTTCCAGCTTCTTCAGATGCTGGGATAGATTGCCGTCGCTAACATTAACCTTGTCGCGAATGGCAGCAAAGTCCGCACTGCCGGTCGTCGACAGGAAGGCCAGCACGGCCAGCCGCGACCGGCTGTGAATCACTTCTTCCAGGCTGTCATGATAAAACAGGGTCATCGCGTTTCCGCCTCGAATCGAGGCCGCGATAACGATTTACGCGCTTTAAATCCGTCTGTCATTCACCAGGCCCCTATCCACCAAGACTAGAGCGAATTCGTTATAAGCGCCAAGCTTAATTTGGGCCGGCATGCAATCAATGCCTTGATTGTATTGATCAAACGATTGCATCAGGTCGGCCGCAATGCCCGTGCCTACGGTTTCCATACAAAGGTCGCCGCCGCGCCGGCCGGCAGGCTATAATTGAACGCGGAACCCGCCGACGACACGGCAAAGGTCGCCGCTGCCTTATTGTTGTTGAGTGCGATCAAGACGACCGAGCCGTCGTCGGCATTCTTGAAAGCCACGGTTTCGATTCCCGCCACGACGTTCGAGGCAATCCGCGACGCCCCTGCCCGCACGAACTTGCTGGCATGGGCCAGGGCGTAATATTCGAGGTTCTTGGTTACCTCGCCCGTCTTCGAATTGACCGTCACCACGCCGCGGCAATCGCCACAGCCGCCGAGATGCGGACCGTGATTTTCATCGAGCGCCAGGTTCCACAGCAGTACCCCTTTTGCCCAGTTGCGAGTCGAACCGATGACCAGGCTCTGCATGAACCAGTCGAAGCTGGAGGCAAAATCCGGCGCCCACTCTCCCCCCGAACATTCGGTGAAATAGGCGTCCTTGGCCGGGTAGGCGTCGTGTACTGGTCCTTGCGCCGAGACGTCGCCGGCGTAACAATGCCAGGCAATCCCGGCGACATAGGGGCTGGCGGTCGCGTCGCCCAGCACGGCCAGGGGCGACGACGGCAAGTCCCAATTATGGTCGTAATCCAAGATCTGCGTCGTCACGCCTTCGGCGGCGAATTTCGGCCCGAGATAGCCGCCAACAAAGGCCGCCCGCGACTCTGGCTCGACTCGCATACCGGGATAATCGGCGGGCTCGAAACCGGGCTCGTTCTGAATCGTCAGCAGCGAGATCGGTACGCCCTCGGCATCCATCGCCTTGACATAGTGCGTCAAATAGTCGGCGAAATAGGGATAGGCTTCCGGTTTGAGCGATCCGGTGATCAGGCTGTCCGAGGTCTTCATCCAACCCGGTCCGCTCCACGGCGACGCCATAACGGTCAGGTGCGGATTGAGATTGAGGGCCTGTTTGACGACCGGAATGACATCGACCTTGGCCGCAGCGATCGAGAAATGCGCCATCGTCGGATCGCTGCCGCCGGCCGGCATGTCGTCATAACTATAGTCGCTGCGCGAAAAATCCGACGCTCCGATGGTCAAACGCGTAAAGCTGAGATTGAGGCCATCGGCGCCGAACAGATCCTTCATCAAGGCATCGCGCTGGGTGGGCGACATGTCATGGGCGATGATATAGGCCGAAGCGTCGGTGATCGAGGCGCCGAAGCCGGTCATGGTCTGATAGGTGACGGCCGGATCGACCGTGATGACCGTGCTGGACATCGGTATGGCTTCGAACTGCACATCGGCTTGTGGTGCGATCAGCTTGGTCCTGTCCGTCGTGGTTTCCCACACCTTGACCGCCGCCAAATGGCTGGACACAGGCGCACCAGCGCAGGCCGATAGCACCAGACAAGTCAGAATACCAAGGACAGATCGGATCATCATGAAGGCTCCGGCAGAGGGTTTAGGGCTTGGTGCAGGCCGCGGCGACCGCCACCGGCAGGTTATCCGTTTTTGCTGGCTTGGCATAGCTGAGGCCATAACCCAGCGGAAACAAGGCCGCGCCGCCCGGGCATGAGTCACCCGGCCAGGCAAACGACAGGGTGCCGGTGAAATCATGGGCGCCGAACAGGACATCGCTGACCCCCTTGCCTTCCGTGCCCGGCAGCCAGGCGGCGACAAAGGCATCCGACAGGCCGATCAGGTCATTGGCATAGACGGTACGGCCCGATTCGAAGACCGTGATGACCGGCTTGCCCTTACCGGAGACAGCCTGGAGGGCGGCCAAATCCTCGGGGTATCGCACACTGTGGGCCAGGGTCTGACCCGGTTTGATGTCGCCGGCGGACTCGGCATAGGGCGTTTCGCCGATGACGGCGACAACGGCGTCATACTGGCTGACATCGACATCAGTGCCCGTGGCGCTGTAGGTGACATGACCCGCACCATCGGCGTCCTTGATAGCGGTCAGGATACTGTCGGCATTGGGGAAGTCGGCATTCGTATTCTCGGTCCCCTGCCAGGTCAGGCTCCAGCCGCCCGACTGGTTCGACAGATTGTCGGCGCTCTTGCCGACGACCAAAATTTTCGCTCCGGCTTTCAACGGCAGGGCGTCATTGTTCTTCAGCAGGACCAGCGATTCGCGCACGGCCTTGCGGCCCAAATCGCGGTCGAGCAATGCGGACGCCTTGCCGGCATAGATATTGTTCGAGGGCCTTTGGCCGAACAGATGCGCGCGCATCTTGACCCGCAGGATGCGCGTCACGGCATCATCGATGCGGCTGATCGGGATAGCACCGCTGTCGACGTCGGCGACGGTATTGTTGATGAAGTCCTCCCAATCGAACGGCACCATGACCATGTCAATGCCGGCATTGATCGCCTGCGGGCAGTGGGACTTGGTGCAGCCCGGGATGTCGGCGATGCCGTTCCAGTCGGAGACGACGAAGCCGTCGAAGCCAATCTTGGTTTTCAGCACGTCGGTCAACATGATTTTCGAGCCGTGCATGCGGCCGTAGTCGGTACCGGCGCCCACATCGTCCCAACTGTTATAGGAGGCCATGACCGTCTGCACGCCGGATTGAATGGCGCTGTAATAGCCCTGGCCATGGATATTGATCATATCCGACAGGCTGGACGGATTGACACCCATATTGACCCCATCCTTGGTGCCGCCATCACCCATATAGTGCTTGGCGGTTGCGACGATATTGCCGGGTTTGGAGAAATTACCCTGCAGGCCTTCGACATATTGCGAGGCATAGCTTTTCACCAGCATCGGATCGCTGGAAAAACCCTCATAGGCCCGCCCCCAGCGCTCGTCTTCAACGACGGCGATCGTCGGCGCGAAGGCCCAATTGACGCCGGTAGCGCGCACGGCCTTGCCGGTAGCGGCACCGATGTTCTTCACCAGCTGCGGGTCGTGGGCGGCGCCCAACCCGATATTATGCGGGAACAGAGTCGCGCCATAAACATTGCTGTGGCCGTGGACGGCGTCCGTGCCCCACAATAACGGGATCTTGTATTTCGTCTTCTGCGTCGCGTCGTAGAACCCATTGGCCATGGCGAGCCATTCCCTGGCCGTCGAACGTTTCATCATATAGGGCCATGAGCCGCCGCCATTCAGTACCGAGCCGATGTTGAAACGACGGATCTCGTCGGGCGTCACCGCCTTGATCTCGACCTGGGTCATCTGGCCGATCTTTTCGCGCAAGGTCATGCCGGCGACCATTTTGGCGATCCTCGCCTCCATGGCGGCGTCTTCGGGGATCGCCGAGGTGACATGGGGCCAATCGGTCATCTGCGCATCCTGACCATGGGCCAGAGGCGCCGCCGCAGCGGACAGAAGGACAAAGGCGGCCGCGGCGTGGCGAAGACAGGTTTTCAACAGCATGACAATTCCAGGGTTACTCAGGTTTGAAGGGCAGGTTTCGGTGGCGCAGGCGCCTTGCAATATTGCGCGATATAGTCGTTGTGGGTCGGCAGGGAGGCCGCGCATTTTTCGATGACCTCCTCGATATTGAGCAGGTATTTGGCGATCTGCGCCTCGGGCACGATATCGACCGACGGGTCGTAGGCGTCGAACGTGCCTTGCCCGATCAGCACCTGGATCCAGCTTTCCTCGACGAACAGCTCTTCATTGCTGCGGCGGAAATAGCGCCCGTGCGCCTTGAACAATTCCAGCCTTTCACGCAAACCGTCGGGAATTTCCATATTGCGGCATTCGCGCCAGAACCGCGTGTCATCGCGTTCGGTCACCTTGTAATGGGTGATGATGAAGTCGCGGATATCCTCGTACTCGAAAGCCGAGCGGCGATTATATTCGGCGACGTCGACCGGATTGAAACTGCGGTCGGGGAACAGATGCACCAGCCGCAGGAGCGATGTCTGAATCATGTGGATCGACGTCGATTCCAGCGGTTCGATAAAGCCGCCCGAAAGGCCGATGGCGACGCAGTTCTTGACCCAGGCCTTGTGCCTCCGCCCGGGCGTAAATTTGACATGGAAAGGATCGGCGCGCGGCGCGCCGTCAAGATTGTTCATCAGGATAGACGTGGCCTCGTCCTCGCTCATATGACGGCTGGCATAGACGTGGCCGTTGCCGGTCCGGTGCTGCAACGGAATGCGCCATTGCCAGCCGGCGTCGCGCGCCGTCGAGCGGGTGTAGGGCGTAAGTATGGGGACCGACTCGCACGGCACGGCAACCGCCCGGTCGCACAGCAGCCAGTTCCCCCAGTCGTGATAGCCGACGCCGAGGGCCTTGCCGATCAGCAGGGCCGCCATGCCCGAGCAATCGATGAACAGGTCGCCGGCGATTTCCTCGCCGCTCTGCAAGACGACCTTGTCGATATGGCCGTTGTCCGTCCGCAGCACGGTCTGGGTAATGCGGCCTTCACGGCGCACCACCCCGTGCCCTTCGGCCTTGCCACGCAGAAATTTGGCGAACATGCCGGCATCGAAATGATAGGCCGCCACCAGGTCCTGCAAAGGCGAATTGTCCATCTCGATGCGTGGATTGGCAAAACGGTTCTGCTGCATGGCGGCAGCGTTGATGACATAGCCCTCCAGCGGCTTGAACCCGCCTTTCGGAAACATCTTGCGCCAGTACTGGTGCGTGCGCAGCCACAGCAGGTCGCGGCCGATCTTGCCGAAGCTGTGGATGTAGCTGTGGTCCTTGCGCCGCCAGTCGACGAACTCGATACCCAGCTTGTACGTGCCTTGCGTCGCGCTCAGCACCTCGAACTCCGATAACCCCAACAGCGACGTAAAAGTCTTGATGGCCGGGATCGTCGCCTCGCCGACGCCGATCGTGCCGATGTCGTCGGACTCGACCAGGGTGATGCTGTATTTCTTGTCGAACAACTTGCCGAACAGGGCCGCGGTCATCCACCCGGCCGTGCCGCCGCCGACAATGACAATGGACCGGATGGAATTGGGAGCCTTGTCGTCGAACATCGGGAAAATCCTTGAACCATGGCGGCCACAATACGCAGCCGACGGTCGCCCTTTATGCCACAGCTCGGCGGCAAGTCACGGGGCGACCCGGGCCGCCATTTGCGGGGATAGTCTTGAAGCCATGATGGGAAAAGACGGGAGAACCGCGCGAACGGCCCTCCCGCAACAGTTGCCCCGCCGCCGTATGAAAAACGGCAGGGATTGAGCTCTAGAACTTCATACTGGCGCCAAGCAGAATCTGGCGGCCGTAGGTTTCATAGACTTCCGGCTGCAGGGCGCCACCCGGGAAACCGCCGCCAAGGCTGGTGCTATAGGGCGAGTCGGTCAGGTTATTGGCCTGAAGCAACAGGGTCAGCCCCTTCACGGAACCGGTCTGGAACTCGTAGCTGACCTGGGCGTCGATCTGCTTGTCGGGGTTGATCAAGGTGTAGCCACGCGTGGCGAACAACTGGACCACTTCCCCGCGGTCGGCGCTGCGATAACGCTCACTGATACGCGCCGAGAAGCCCATCTTTTCATAATAGACCGTGACATTGCTGTTGGTCGACGAATAGCCGGGTAGCTTGTTGGACGTCCCCGGGCCATCCGGATGGATATTGGTCCATGGCTTGGACAGGCTGGCCTGGATGCCGAAACCGTCGAGATAATGGCTCAGCAGGCCACCTTCTAGCGATGCCGACAGTTCGATGCCACTGATCTTGCCGCCCTGGCCGTTTTCCGGCCGGGTAAAGGTGCCGAGATTGCCCGCGACATAGGTGCCGTCCTCAAGCTTGGTCACCGGCGTCAGGCTTGTACCATCGGCGCGTGGGATATTGGGATAACCGGTGAAGTCGTAGTCGAACACCGTGTTGTTGTAGATATAGTTCAGCAGCTTCTTGCTGAAATAGGCGATGGCGACATAGCTTCGTTTGGAGAAATAGTGCTCCACCGAAATGTCGTAGGCGTCGGCCAACCACGGTTTCAGATTGGGATTGCCGCCGCTGCCGCTCCATGTCCCCTTGGTTTCACCGGCGGAGCTGGAAATCGGCGCCAGACCGGCGCTGGCATTGGCCCTCATGTCGTCCATGCGCGGCCTTGCCATGGCGCGACCAGCGCCGAGGTGGACCAACGTATTGTCGGTGACATTGGCGACCAGGTTGAGGCTGGGCAGGACGTTGGAATAGTCGACAGTCTTATCGTACCACACGAACTGAACGCCGTTGTCACCGTTTTGCGTCACAAAACCGTTCGAGGTCTGCTTGGCGTCGACGACCTGCACGCCGACATTGCCGCGCACGGGCATGCCGAACAGGCTGGTGTTGATATCGGCCTTGATATAGCTGGTCAGCAGGCCTTCGGCGACCTTCCAGTACTTGTTGTAGTGGTTTTCGTCCTGGATCGGCTTCAAGGTATAGATGGTATTCAACGCCTTGACCGGATCGACGGCGACGACATCGCCCAGGCCAAGCCAGGAGAAGTCGGAAGACGTCGTTTGCAGACCCGACGGAATGGCCATCGAGGTGCTGTTGCAGTTCGGCGTCGAGCCGTTCAGGCACAGATCGAATTCATCGACCGTCTTGGATTTGACACGACGGGAATAGCCGACGCCGAGGTCGATCGACGAGATCGGACCAAAGCTTAACTCATGCTGGGCGGTGAACTTGGCCTGGCTGATCGAGTCATTGACGACCGGATAGCGGATATGGCCGTCGGCGCCCCAGCCGGCGACATCGCCGATCGCCATCAGGGCAGGGTTGTTGTAGTCGATGCTCGAACTGAACTGCATCGGGCCGTCACCCAGGTCCGTCGGAATCTCATAGGTCAGCGAGCCCAGCGTCGGGAACGGCGCCACGCCCATATACTGCTCCATGATCGATTCCTTGCGCTTGGCGCTGGCCACCGAAGCGTCGAGCACGAGCGACCAGCCGCCAAGCGTCAGCTTGTTGTTGGTGCCGAACTGCGACATGACATCCTGACGGCCATTGAAGTCGTTGCGGTTGATCAGCAGGATATTGCTGATCGTGCCGCTGGTATTGACCATGTCGGAGCCATCCGTTGCCGCCGGCGCGCCCGGAATCGGCGTGAAGCCCGGATTAGTATAGTGCGGGCGATTGGATTCCGGATCGGTGCCGCCCCATACGCCCAGCGAACCCATCAGGCCATGCATGGTTTCGCCCTGATCGAACTTCGAATAATAATAGTCGTTCGTGCTGGTGAAATTGTCGGTCGGCTTGAACTCGACAATGGCGATGGCGCCGTCACGCACCTGGGTGCGGGTGACGTTCTCAGCTTCGAAGCCGGACAGGCGCCAGGCGTCCTTGTGGGCGGCGTCGAACTGGGTCTGCGAATTGACCGGCGCCGAGCCCCACTCAACATTGGGATTGCTTTGCTCCCAACCCCAGTACTTGAAGTGGCGCACGGCCGTCGGATCGTCGAGGTGCGCGTAACCGAAGGCAAAACCCAGCTTGCCGTCCATGAACTGGTCGATATAGGCGATGCTGAAACGGTTGCCGTTAGTCGAGCCGCCATTGGCGTTTTTATTGGAGTTGAACGAGCCACGCAGGTTCACCGAGATGACGCGCTGCTTGAGATCGAGCGGATGAACGGTACCCAAATCGACCGTGCCGGACAGACCCTGGCCGATCAGGCCGGCATCGGGTGTCTTGTAGACCACGGCGCGGTTGATCAGTTCCGACGGATACTGGTCGAATTCAGCGGCCCGGTTGTCGCCGGTCGAAACCTGAAGGCGTCCGTTCAACAGGGTGTTGGAAAAGTCAGGCGACAAACCGCGGATCGAGATCGTCTGGGCGCGGCCGTTGACGCGCTGGGCGGTCAGGCCCGGCAGGCGCGCCAGCGATTCGGCGATCGACAGGTCGGGCAGCTTGCCGATGTCTTCGGCGGACACCACTTCGACGATCGAGTTCGACCGGCGCTTCAACGCAATTGAATCCTGAAGGCTGCGCTTGATACCGGTGACAACGACGGTCGTCGCATCATCCGCAGGCGCGACAACGGTTTCGGTGACGTCTTGCGCAAAGGCGCCGCCGGCCATCAGGACGGCGGAGGCGGCGGTCGACATAAGCAGGGTTTTGACGGGCCCAGTTCTCATAGGCATGGCTGTGCCGCGTCCGGTGACTTTGTGCATTCTATTCCTCCCCTTGAGGTTTATTGTTAAATGTCGGCGAGTTAAACTCACCGTTGGAAGCGCTCTCAATTGATGCTCAAAGCGTAGACCATATGTCAAGCTGATGGGGTCAAAAGGCCGTGAAAATGGCCAAATCGAACACGAGTTTTCGCGGTTAGTGGCGAATATGCCACGTAACGCCGGTTTTATGGATGAAATTGGTTATGCCGAAAGCGTGTTGGAAGCGCTCTCAATCAGGCCGTGACGGACATGGGCGGCGCCGCGGATTCGCGCATCACCACCCGATGCGGGACGACGTCGAACACGATGTTCAACGGCCCCTGGGTGGTCTTGCTCGCCTTGATCTGCTCGACGATCATGTCGACCGCCCTCGCCCCGATCGTCTTCAAGGGCTGATGCACCGTGGTCAGCGGCGGCCAGATAATCTCCGACACCGGCGTATCGTCGAAGCCGACGATCGACAGGTCCTGCGGGATATTGAGCCCCATCTTGTGCGCGGTGAACAGGGCACCCACCGCCATATCGTCATTGGCGCAGATCAGCGCCGTCGGCCGATGGGCGGCATGGAGAATAGGCAGGCTCTTCTCGACGCCCGAGCGAAAGGTGAAATTGCCGCGTTCGGTCAAAACGGCGTCTTCGCTCAGGCCAGCCTCGGCGATGGCCCGGCGGAAGCCGGCATAACGGTCTTCTGCCGACAAGTGTCCTTGCAAGCCCTTGATAAAGCCAAAACGCTTGTGACCGAGCGCCAGCATGTAACGCGTCATCTCGAAGCCGGCGACCTCGTCGTCGATACCGACACCCGAAGCCACCTTGCGCGCTTCCAGGCCCGCCGCGATACAGATGACGGGGAAGTTGCGCGCCGCCATTTCCTTCAGCAGCTCGACATCGTCGGAAAACGGCGGCGTCAGAATCAGCCCGTCGCAACGCCTTGACTCCACCAGTTCGATGATTTTGGCGGCCTTGCTTAAGGAGTGCTGGTTGGCCGGATGCATCAAGAGCTGGAAACCAAATTCGGCGCAGGCTCGCAGCGCTCCCAACTCCAGGCCCGAGTGATAAAAGGAGTTCGGCTCACTGTCGAGGTCCGAGGCGTAGACCAGGCCCAGGACCTGGGTCTTGCCGCCGGCTAGGAAGCGCGCCTGCATATTGACCTTGTACTGCAGCTTGTCGACGGCCTTGAGCACGCGCTGGCGCACTTCGTCGCGGACATTGGGACCGCCGTTAAGCACACGCGACACAGTGGCCCGCGCCACCCCGGAAAGGGCGGCCACATCGTCGATGGTCGGTTTACCTGCGCTCAACGGTTCTCTCGCTACTTGTCCACCTTTATGCGGCGTAACGCGATTTTCGGCAAGGGCGGTATTTTATGCTTAGCCGAGCAGGTCCTTGGCCGCCTCCGCCGCCTTCTTGACGTCCTGGGCGCGCGACAAAGGCGCCACCAGAATCCCCGACGGCGTCGAGATGACCATGATGTCGCTGAGGCCGATAATGGCGACGACCGGTCCAGAATTGTGGATCAGGTTGTTTTCGGCGTCGATCAGGATGGCCTCGCCCTTGACGTGGTTGCTCGACGCATCCTTGGTACCCAACCGCCACAGCTCGGCGAACCCGCCGACATCGGCCCAGCCGATATCGCACGGCACGACCGCCGAACGTGTCGTGTGTTCCATGATCGCATAGTCGACACTGATCGACGGCACCTGGGCAAAGGCCTCTTCGTCCAGGCTGATGACCGTCCCCCCTGCCTCCGCCTGGGTGCGACCGGCCTTGTCATAGGCGGCACGGCAGGCACGCAGTACTTCCGGCGCATGGGCCTGCAATTCCTCGATCATGACCTGGGGTGAAAACAGGAAGATGCCTGCGTTCCAATCGTGACGGCCGCCCGCGACATAACCCATCGCGGTCTCCAGATCTGGCTTTTCCCAGAACTTGGTGATCTCGAAAATGCCGTCGCTCAGCCCCGCTCCGCGCTCGATATAACCAAAGCCGGTCTCGGCATGGGTCGGCTGGATACCGAAGGTGACGATGCGCGTCGCCGCGGTTTCAGTAGCACGCGCGACGGCGGCATGAAAAGCGTCGGGCTTGGTGATGACATGGTCGGCCGGCACCAGCAGGACCAGGGCGCCGGGTGAAAACTCAATCGCACTGAGCGCGGCCATGGCGGCGACCGCGGCGGTATTGCGGCCGAACGGCTCCAGGATAACAGCCTGCGGCGCCTTGTCGATCAGGCCCAACTGGCCGGTCACCAGATCCAGGTGGCCGCGGCCGCAGATGGCGATCGGATTGAGGAAACTGTCGCCGATCAGGCGGAGCGCGGTTTCCTGAATCATGGTGTTGTCGGTGGCGAGCGCGTGAAACTGCTTCGGCGCCGACGGCGTCGACAACGGCCACAGGCGCGTGCCCGAGCCACCGGACATGATCACAGGCAGAATGGTCTTCGGCATTTTGGATTCCCTACTTCCCCTCATCCATAAAGAATGAGGTCAGTCCTTCATGACTTACAAGCTTTTCCATGGCGCACACGCCTGTATTTTTTCCATCGCATCGCAGGCCGGAACTTGTAAGGACAAGATGCAGCCCGCGAAATGCGCTAGATTTTCGCCAGTTCGAGCATGGCCTCTTCGATCGGATAATGGTGATTGCCGATGAACAGGCCGTGACTGTCGATATGGTCGGCATTGTCGAGCGTGCCGAAAATCTCGTGCTCCATCAAGCCCATGACCTTGTTGCGGGTAAAGTTGCCGGCAACGATCGGGCGGCATTCGAAGCCGCGCTCATTAAGCTTGGCGACCAGCTGTTTACGCGTCAGGTCCGACGTCTTGCGTATGACCAGGGCGAAACCGAACCACGAACTGGCGCCGATCTCCTGCTGGATGGCGAAGTCCGCGTGATTGCCGACGTGCTGCTGCAGAAGCGCCGCGTTCTTGCGCCGCTCGGTGATCAGCATGGGCAGTTTCTTGACCTGTTCGATGCCGAGCGCGCCCGACATTTCCAGCGGCCGCAGATTATAGCCCGGCAGGACGAACTTGAAAGATTCCTCGAACGGATCGTCCGACTTGGTTCCCGTCAGGAGATTCTCTTTGGGCAGGTTACGCGTCCAGCCGTGCGCCCGCAGGGACAGCATGACGTGGTACAGCTCCTCGTCGTCAGTCGTGACCAGGCCGCCTTCCATGGTCGAGATATGGTGCGAGAAGAAGCTGGAGAACGTCCCCATTACGCCGAAAGACCCGGCCTTCCTGCCCTCGAACTCGGCGCCGAGCGACTCGCAATTGTCCTCGATCAGGAAAATGTCGCGGCCGGCGATGATGCGTTCAATCTCGGCGAAATCATTGGGATTGCCCAACAAATTGACGACCATGATGGCGCGCGTCTTGTCCGTAATCGCCGCCTTGAGCGCCGTCAGGTCGTAGTTCAGGGTGGCTACATCGATATCGACGAACTTTTGCTTCAGGCCGTATTGATGCAGCGGATAATAGGTCGTCGGCCACGACACGGCCGGCACGATGACCTCGTCGCCGGGATTGAGCTTGTATTTCGGGTTCGAGGTATAGAACAGCGCCGCGGTCATCAGCAGATTGGCCGACGATCCCGAATTGACCATGACGGCGTAACGGCTGCCCTGATACGCGGCGAAATCCTTCTCGAAGGCCGCGACCTTCGGCCCCATGGTGAACATGCCGCTCTTGATGACGTCGTTCAGCGCCGTATATTCAGCCTCGTCCCAGGTGGCGGTGGCAAGCGGGAACTTGAAGGTCATGCGGAGGTCTCCAGATACCAGGCGTAGGTTTTGGCGATGCCGTCGTGCAGGCTATGCGCCGGTTTGAAGCCCCACGCCGTCTGGCGCGTGACATCGACCAGCTTCTGCTGCATGCCGACCGGCTTGGTGGTGTCGTGAACGAACCGGCCGGACCAGCCGACGACGGCGGCTACGGCGGCATAATAGTCGTTGATGCTGTAATCGAAGCCCAGGCCGATATTCATGATATCGGGCACAGCCTCGAAATCGCCCAACGCGCGCGCAATGGCGTCGGCCAGGTCTTCGGCATACATGAATTCACGCCGCGCCGTGCCATCACCCCAGATCTCGACCTCTTCCAGACCTTGCGTCTTCGCCTCATGTACCTTGCGGATCACCGCCGGCAGCAGGTGCGACGACTTCGGGTCGAAATGGTCGAACGGCCCGTAAAGATTGCACGGAATGAAAGACTTGTAGTGCAGGCTCGGGTCTTCGCGGCGGACATACTGGCATAGCCGCAGGGCGAAGATCTTGGCGATGGCATAGCCTTCATTGGTCGGCTCCAGCTCGCCGCCCAATACCATGTCCTCACGCAACGGATTCTTGCCGAAGCGCGGATAGATGCACGAACTGGCGAGGTTGAGCAGGCTTTTGACCCCGGCGGCCCGGGCGCCCAAAATGACATTGCGGCCCATATCGGTATTCAGCGTCAAGAAATCGACGGGGGCAGCTATATTGGCCTGGATGCCGCCGACCTTGCCAGCGCAATGGACGACGACGTCAGGCTTCAACCGCGCCATATAGGCAAAGGTCGCCTCCGTATCGGTCAGGTCCAGCTCGGCCGATGAGGGCGCGAACACCCCCCAGGCGCTTAAGCCCGGATGGCCGCGCAGGTTGCGGCCGACCATGCCGTTGCCGCCGGTGATCAGCAGTTTCATCACCTTATGCCTCGTTGTGATGCATCAGGTCGCGACGAGCTTCGCTGAGATCGGCCGCGGTCATTTCCTCGACCAGGGCTTCGAAACTGGTTTTTGCCGCCCAACCCAGCTTTTCCTTGGCCTTGGTGGCGTCGCCCAGCAGGGTTTCGACCTCGGCCGGACGGAAATAGCGCTCGTCGACCGTGACGATGGCGTCACCGATACGGCTCTTCATACCTTCCACCGTGGTGGCGGTCAGGATGCCGACCTCGTTTACACCCTCCCCTTGCCATTCGATGGTCATGCCGAGATGGGCGGCCGACAAGGTAACGAATTCGCGCACGCTGTGCTGCTCGCCGGTGGCGATGACGAAATCCTCGGCATGGTCCTGCTGCAACATCATCCACATCATCTCGACATAGTCGCGGGCGTGGCCCCAGTCGCGCAAACTATCCATATTGCCCAGGCTGAGGCGGGGCTGCATGCCCAGTTGAACACGAGCCAGGGCGCGCGTGATCTTGCGCGTGACAAAGGTCTCGCCGCGCTTCGGGCTTTCGTGGTTGAACAAGATGCCGTTGCAGGCATAGAGGCCGTAGGCTTCGCGGTAATTGACGACGATCCAGTAGGCATAGAGCTTGGCGACGCCATAGGGGCTGCGCGGATAAAAGGGCGTGGTTTCGCGTTGCGGCGTCTCCTGGACCAGGCCGTAAAGCTCCGAGGTCGAGGCCTGATAGAAACGCGTCTTGTCCTTCAGCCCCAGGCTGCGAATGGCTTCCAGCAGGCGCAGCACCCCGACGCCGTCGGAATTGGCGGTATATTCCGGCTCTTCGAACGACACGGCGACGTGGCTCTGGGCGGCCAGGTTATAGACCTCGTCCGGCTGGACAAGTTGCAGGATGCGCATCAGCGACGACGCGTCGGTCATATCGCCGTGGTGCAGGGTAAAGGGCAGCTTGCCGGCCAGGCTGTCATTGAACAGATGGTCGATACGGCCGGTATTGAACATCGAGGTCCGGCGTTTGATACCGTGGACCTCATAACCCTTGTTCAACAGAAACTCCGCCAGGTAGGCGCCGTCCTGGCCGGTTACGCCGGTGATAAGGGCGACTTTTTTGCGATCGGTCTGCGTCATGGTCTTATCGATATCCTGAGCTGTTGCAAGCATGCGGCGACTTCGTTAGAGCATTCCTTTCGTCGGTGCAAAAACTTTGGCCAAAAAATGCGACGAATGGTGCGACGAACAGGGACAATACCCACGACGGCGTTTAACTATAGACGAGAACGCTTCACTTGCCCCTCGCCCCGTTCTTGACGGGGAGAGGGTGGCGGGCTTCAGCTCGCCGGGTGAGGGGCCTCTTTCTTTCGGCCAATGGTCCCGTCAGACGTCATTCCGCTCTAACGCGGTGCAATTTTATAATGACCGACTTAGTGAAGTGTCATTCCGCCCAAACTCATCTGGAGTTCCCCATGCCCGATCAAGCCCCCGATCACGCCAACGCCCTGTCGGCCTCCCTCGCCACGAACCTCTTCGATCGTCAGAAGGCACTGAAACAATGGCTGTTCGATCACGCCCTGCCCCTGTGGTGGAACACCGGCGGCGATCTCGACAAGGGCGGCTTCTATGAAAAGATCAATCTCGACGGCAAACCCTACGACATCGACCGCCGCACCCGCGTCGCCGCCCGTCAGGTCTATTCCTACGCGCTCGCCGACAAGATGGGCTATGAAGGCGACACGGCGCCGGCCATCGATCAGGGCCTGGCCTGGCTGTCCGGCCCGGCGAAAAACCCCGAAACCGGCCTGCTCTATGCCGTCCTGGCCCCAGATGGTTCCGTCGTCAAAGGCGCCTTCGACTTCTATGACCACGCCTTCGCCATGCTGGCCTATGCCTCGGCCTACGGCGTGCGTAAAGACAAGGCCCTGGAAGACGCCGCCTGCTTCATCCGCGACTCCATCGTCAAGACCTACAGCCATCCCGTCCGCGGCTTCGAGGAATCCGTGCCGCGGACCCTGCCGCTCAAGGCCAATCCGCACATGCACATGTTCGAAGCCTGCCTGGCCTGGCTGGAAGTCGGCGGCGACGACGAATGGCGCCGCATCGCCGCCATGATCGCCGAACTGTGCGTCGACAAATTCCTCCACCCGGTTACCGGTTCCTTGCGCGAATTCTTCGACGGAGACTGGAACGCCCTGGAAGGCGAAATGGGCCGCATCGTCGAACCCGGCCATCAGTTCGAATGGGCATGGCTGTTCATGCGCTGGGCCAAACGTACCGGCGAGGACAAGGATCTCACCGCCGCCAAGCGCCTGATCGACATCGCTGAAACCGCCGGCACCGACCCGAAGCGCGACGTCACCTTCAACGAGCTGTGGGACGATTTCACGCCCAAGGATCTCAATGCCCGCCTGTGGCCGCAAACCGAGCGCGTCAAGGCCTATGTCAAGCTCGCCGATGCCGCCACTACCCCGGCCGAGCGCGAACAGGCCATCGCCAAGGCCATCGAAGGCGCGGCCGGCCTGCAACTCTATCTCTCGACCGATATCGTAGGCCTCTACCGCGACCGCATGAAGGCCGACGGGACGTTCGAGGTCGAACCGGCTCCGGCCAGCTCGCTCTACCATATCATCTGCGCCATCGACGAACTGGGCTCTCTCGGCGTCTAATGGCGTCAGAAGGTTTAACCGCAGATTTGGCTACGCCGAACCTTGTTTCGCCGATTTACGCAACCAAATCTGCGGTTAATAAATCTGACTTCCCTGACATGGCGTGCCCGTATGCAGCAGCAGGCCAGGGACGGCTAAGCTCTTGACGCCGTCCGCGCCCGTCGATAACCCTGTCGCCGATATCCGTCACAGATCAACCGTGTGCCCCCGAGCGTAAAATCCGCTTCCATTGGAAGCGCTCTCAATGTAATCTCGTCATCACTTATAAAAAACATACAGCCGAGGATACCGATCATGAAAACCCGTCTGCTGCCAGCGGCCCTGTTGGCCTGCGTCTCCACCTTCGCCATCACCACGGCGGCCTTTGCCCAAAGCCAGGCCCAACCCTGGATGGACAAGTCCAAAACACCCGAAGAGCGCGCCGCCGCCGTCGTCGCCGCCATGACGCCCGAGGAAAAGCTGTCCCTGGTTACCGGTTACACCGATCCCGACGGCCTGGCGAAGCTGCCCGACGACGTCACCTCGGCCGCCATCAAGGCCGACGTCAAGAAGAACCATATCGAAGGCGCCGCCGGCTATGTCTCCGGCATTCCGCGCCTCGGCATCCCCCCGCAATGGCAGACCGACGCCTCGATCGGCGTCCGCGTCGAAGGCATGGACCGCACCGCCCTGCCCTCGTCGCTCGCCACCGCCGCCAGTTTCGATCCGTCCGTGCCCTATGCCGGCGGCGTTATGATCGCCCACGAAGCCCGCGCCTCAGGCTTCAATACCTTCCTGGCCGGCGGCGCCAACCTGGCCCGCGAACCGCGCAATGGCCGCAATTTCGAATATGTCGGTGAAGATCCGTGGCTGGCCGGTCAAATGGCGGGCAGTCTGATCCAGGGCATTCAGTCGACCCACATGGTCTCGACCATGAAACACTACGCCGTCAACGACCAGGAATCCGAGCGCACCACGGTCGACGTCACCATCTCGCCCGAAGCCATGCACCAATCCGACCTGCTGGCCTTCGAATTCGTCTACGAAAAGGGCATGCCGGGCAGCGTCATGTGCTCGTATAACCTGATCAACGGCCGCTGGGCGTGCGAAAACGAATATCTGCAGAAAAAGGTTCTGGAACACGATTGGGGTTTTCAGGGCTACATCATGTCCGACTGGGGCGCCGTTCACTCCACGGTTGATTCCGTCAATTACGGCCTCGACATGCTGACCGGCTTCGCCTGCTGCGGCGACAAACAACCCTGGCTTAACGAAGCCAATATGAAGGCAGCCTTGGGTTCCGGCGACATCACGCAAAAACGCGTCGACGACATGGCCTACCGCATCATGTGGCCGCTTTTTGCCAAGGGCGTCATCGACGATCCCGTCAAGGTGGGTCCGATCGACTTCAAGGCGAATGCCGACGTATCGCAAAACGCCGCCGAGCAATCATTGACACTTTTGAAAAATGAGGGCGCCCTGCTGCCGCTCAACGTCAAGTCCATCACCCTGATCGGCAGCCATGCCGACAAGGGTGTCATGGCCGGCGGCGGCTCGTCGGGCGTTCACCCGGTCGGCGGTAACGCCGTCCCGGACAAGGGCGGCTGGCCCGGCCCTATCACCTATATGCCGTCCTCGCCGCTCGTCGAGCTCAAGAAGGAACTGCCCAAGGCCAAGATCGCCTATTATAGCGGCGACGATATCGCCGCCGCGGCCGCGGCCGCGGCCAAGACCGACGTCGCCATCGTCTTCGTCTCGCACTGGAAGGGTGAAGGCTTCGACACCGCGCTTGAACTGGGCGGCAATCAGGACGCCCTGGTCGACGCCGTCGTCACCGCCAATCCGAAAACCATCGTTGTCGTCGAATCGGGCGGTGCCATCCTGATGCCGTGGCTCAACAAGGTCCCGGCCGTTCTCGAAGCCTGGTATCCCGGCATCCGCGGCGGCGCGGCCATCGCCCGCGTCCTCTCGGGCAAGGTCAATCCGTCGGGTCACCTGCCGATCTCCTTCCCGGCCTCGAACGACCAGCTGGCCCACGCCGCCATTCCGGGCATGGGGCAACCCGACGGCGTGCCGGTTCACATCACCTATGACGAAGGCGCCGCCATCGGTTACAAATGGTATGACGTCAAAAGCTTCAAACCCATGTTCGCCTTCGGCCACGGCCTGAGCTACACCACGTTCGCCGTGTCGAACGGCGCCGCCACCGCGGCCGACGACATGATCACCGTTACCGGCACGCTCGCCAATACCGGTGCGATTGCCGGCAAGGGCGTCGCCATGGCCTTTGTCGCCCCGGCCGATTACCAGGCCGCCGGCTGGGAAGCCCCCAAGCGTCTCGTAGGCTTTACCAAGGCCAACCTGAAGGCCGGCGCCAATCAGTCCTTCTCGCTCTCGGTCGACCCGCGCCTGTTGGCCACCTTCGAGGTCGCCGACAACAGCTGGCACATCAAGGCCGGCACCTACCATATCCTGCTCGGCCAGGCCGCCGACGACCTGCCCGTCAGCGTCGACGTCACCCTGACTGACAAGGTATGGAGCGCGGTGCACGGCTCTAAATAAGAACATTTGAAACTAACTTGACGTCAAAGACGGCCTGTGGGACTCTTCCCCCAGGCCGTTTGCTTTGGCCCGCCCGCGACAGGCCACGTCGCGGAAACGGGGGCGGCAAGACGGAAAATGCGCTAGGTTGGATGACTCGCTTCACTTCCCCTCGCCCCTCACTTGAGGGGACAGGGTGGCAGGCTTTAGCCTGCCGAGTGAGGGGCTAACCCAAGCCGGCAAGAGACCCCTCAGCCGCCGCGAAGGCGCGGCACCCTCTCCCGTTAAAGCGGGGCGAGGGGTATGCGATCCGCCAAGAGTCACCTCGCTCTGGCGGCCACCGGAGAGACACGATATGCGCCCTGAAACGGCCACACCCATTCGCAACCCCTGGACGCTCAGCGTCACCGACCTGTTCACTATCGGCATCGGCCCGTCCAGTTCCCATACGGTCGGCCCCATGCGCGCCGCCGCCCATTTCGCCGGCGCAGCCCTGACCCGCGGCCTGCCTGACCACGTCGTCTGCCGCCTCTACGGCTCGCTGGCCCTGACCGGCAAGGGCCACGCTACCGATACCTCCATCCTGCTGGGCCTTTCCGGCTGGCTGCCCGACGCCATCGACCCGGAACGCATTGCCCCCATCGTCGCCGATATCCAGGCCAATGCCTGGCTGAGCCTTGGCGGTCAACACGGCATTGCCTTCACCCCCGACGACCTGCAATTCATGATGGGCGAATTCCTGTCCGAACATTCCAATGGTATGAAGTTCGAAGCCCACTATCCCTCGGGTGAAATTTTTGATGCCACCTATTTCTCCATCGGCGGCGGCGCCATCACCGGCGACGGCGTGGTGGCCAAATCGGCCAATATCGCCCTGCCCCTGCCCTACACCTCGGGCGACGAACTGGTCGCCATCTGCGACCGCGAAGGCCTGACCATAGCCGATGTCGTCTGGCGCAATGAGGACGCCTTCCGCGCCCGCGCCGAGACCTGCGAATTCGTCGACGATGTCCGCGCCGCCATGATGGCCAGTATCGAGCGCGGCTGTACGATCGGCGGTATCCTCCCCGGCGGCCTCAATGTCAAACGCCGCGCCAAGGCCATGCGCGACACCCTGATCGCCCGCGGCCCGCGCATCGACCCGTCGCAGATCTTCGAATGGGTCAGCCTCTACGCCCTCAGCGTCAACGAGGAAAACGCCGCTGGCGGCCGCGTCGTCACCGCCCCGACCAATGGCGCCGCCGGCGTCCTGCCGGCTGTCATCAAATATTACGAGACCTTCGTCCCCAATGCCACCCGCGAAGGCTCGCGCACCCTGCTGATGACGGCGGCCGCCATCGGCTTCCTCTACAAGACCAATGCCTCGATATCGGCCGCCGAAATGGGGTGCCAGGGCGAGGTCGGCGTCGCCTGTTCCATGGCGGCGGCGGGCCTGTGCGCGGCGCTGGGCGGGACCCCGGCCCAGATCGAAAACGCCGCCGAAATCGGCATGGAGCACAATCTCGGCCTGACCTGCGACCCGATCGGCGGCCTCGTCCAGGTGCCATGCATCGAACGCAACACCATGGGCGCCATCAAGGCGATCAACGCCACCTATCTCGCGCTCAACGGTGACGGCCATCACATCGTCTCGCTCGACCAGGTCATCGAGACTATGCGCCAGACCGGCGAAGACATGAAGATGAAGTACAAGGAAACCAGCCTGGGCGGTCTGGCGGTTAATGTCGTCGAGTGTTGATGCGGTAGCCTATTGCCCAGAAGGCGGCACTGCATTAATCCCAGAAAACTAAATAACTTCAAAGACATAGCTATCGCTATGCAGCGCCTTGACTACTGCATAGCGACGCGTCAATTTCAGTCCCACAGGTGGTGCTTGGCTACTTCACCGGCCCGCGCGCCTGTTCATAGGCATAGCCCGCTTTCAGCAAACCCGCCTCGCCCCATTTCGGACCGATAAAGCTGATTCCGACCGGTAACCCCTGGATCAGGCCGATCGGTACGGTCAGGTGCGGATAGCCCGCGGTCGCCGGCAGGGTCGTCGCCGACGGTCCGTTATACTGGTCACCATAGATCGGGTCGGTCAGCCAGGCCGGACCATAGGTCGGCGCCACCAGAGCGACGATATTGTTCAACCCCATCAGGCCGTCGAGCTTGGCCCGCGACAAGCCCTGCGACTTACCCAAGGCTGCCAGATAGGCCGGATCCTTCAGGTCGGTCGTCTTCTGCGCCATGTCGAAAAATTCCTGCTGGAAGAACGGCATTTCCTTATCGGCATTGGCGGTATCGAAGGCCATGACATCGGCCAGGGTCCGCGTCTTGACCGTCGCCGGGGTGCTGGCGAGATAGGTATTCAAATCCGCCTTCAATTCATACTGCAGGACCGTGCCCTCGGCATCGCCCAAACCCTTGACCTCGCTGTCCTTGATATCGACCAGGATCGCACCCGCAGCCGTCAGGGTCTTCAGCGCCTCCTCGAACTTGGCGGCGGTTTTGGGGTCATTGCCCACGCCGTCGCGCAACACGCCGATGCGCACCCCTTTCAGGTAATCCTTGCTTAACCCGGCCGCGTAATCGACCTTGCGCTGATCCGCCTCGACGGTCGCCATGTCCAACGGATCGCTGCCCGACATGACATTGAGCATCAGGGCGATATCCGTGACGCTGTGACCCATGGGCCCAGGCGTATCCTGGCTGTGCGAGATCGGCACGACATAGGTCCGCGACACCAGGCCCACGGTCGGTTTCAATCCGACCAGGCCGTTCATCGACGACGGACAGGTGACCGAACCGTCGGTCTCGGTCCCCACCGCCAATGGCGCATAGTCGGCAGCCACCGCGGCGCCTGAACCCGACGACGAACCGCAGGCCGTGCGCGCCTTATCGTGCGGATTGGCGACCAGGCCGCCGACCCCGCTCCACCCGCTCATGGAATGGGTCGAACGAATATTGGCCCATTCCGACAGATTGGTCTTGCCGAGAATAATGGCGCCGCCGGCCCTGAGCTTCGCCACCAAAGGCGAGTCGCGGTGGGTGATATTGTCCTTCAACGCCAAGGATCCGGCCGTGGTGGCGATCGGATCGAGGGTTTCAACATTGTCCTTGATCAGCACCGGGATGCCCATCAGCGGCCCCAGATTCTTGCCGGCCTTGCGGGCATCGTCGGCCGCCTTGGCCTGCGTCATCGCATCCGGATTGACGGCGATCACGGCATGCAATTCGCCGTCCTTGGCCTTGATCCGGTCGAGCGCCGCCTGGGTCAACTGCTGCGCCGTGAAATCGCCGCGCGCCATGGCGGCTTCGAGGTCCGTCACCGAGGTCTCGGCAGCCAGGGCCTGGGCGGCGGTCATATGCGTGCCGGCCGCCGGCGCGGTCGTGCTGGCCGGTGGCTGGTTACAGCCGGTCAACAACCAAGCGAAAGCAAATGCGGGCAGATACTTCGTCAGCTTCATGTGAGCCTCCCCTGAAAATGAGACAACAGCAAATGATCTTGTCATTTGATGTTGCCAGCGGGCAAGTGCCCGCCGCCGCCGATGCGGCGAGCCACGCGGCGTCTGAGCTTACAGGGAGTAAGCCCCAATTCCGCGATCGTGACAAGCGAAACCGTTTGCGCGGCTTGTCCTTACCGGTAGGCCTTGGTAAGGCTGACTGTATCAGTAACCCCTTAGAGTACGACTCATGAATCGTGGCGACTATTATAACCGGGACATCGCCTTTCTGACGGCATGGAACACACCGGTCCAGATCGCCTACAATTTCAATGTCTCGCTGCGTCACAAATATATCTACTGCCAGACCCCAAAGGCCGCCTGCTCGACCGTCAAGCGCTTCCTGATCCTCAATGAAGGCTATTGCGAGCTGCCGTTCGAAACGGCGACGGCCAAGTACGACCAGCTCGACATGCTGCACATGCGCGACTTCTCGCCCCTGCTCAATCCGAAACAGCTCTATCCGTTCAAGGCGCGCCTCGGCGATCCCGACTTCTTCAAGTTCTGCTTCGTGCGCAACCCTTATAGCCGCCTGCTGTCCGCCTATCTCGACAAGGTCGTCCATAACCGCGACCAGGTGAAGCAGGTCAAGGCGGTACTGGGCCGAACCATGTATCCGGCGACTAAGATATCCTTCGGGGATTTCGTCCGCGTGGTGGTTGAAACCCCGATAGGTCTGATGGATACCCACTGGAAAAACCAATATCACCATCTGTGCGCCGACGTAATCAACTACGACTTCATCGGCAAATTCGAAAACATCGACTCCGACCTCGCCGAAGTCGCCAGGCGCGCCGGTCTCGATATCGGCCTCTATAAGGACTACTCGCCGCACAGGTCGCATGCCTCGGATCTGACGGAAAAATATTACACCAAGACACTGCGCGACATGGTCTATAAAAAATTCCAGGCCGATTTCGAAACCTTCGGCTACGAGAAATAAAGATGGACCTCAATCCGATCATGCTGGCGGCCGGCGCCGAAATCATGCGCATCTATGCCACCGACTTCGCCGTCGCCAACAAGGGCGACCAGTCGCCGGTGACCGAAGCCGATCAACGCGCGGAGGCTATCATCCTGGCGGGCCTGGCGAAAATAGCCCCCGACATCCCCGTCGTTGCCGAAGAAGAGGCCGCCGCCGGCCGCGTCCCTGCCACCGCCCGCCGCTTCTTCCTGGTGGACCCGCTCGACGGCACGAAAGAGTTCATCTCGAAGAACGGCGAGTTCACCGTCAATATCGCCCTGATCGAGGACGGTGAACCGATCCAGGGCGCAGTCTATGCCCCGGCGCTCGGCAAGCTCTATTGGGGCGCTCGCGGCGAAGGCGCCTTTATGGCCACGATCGAGAACGAAGTCATGGGCGCCTCCCGGCCGATCCGCGTCCGCCTGCCCTCGCCCGAAGGTCTGAGCGCTGTCGGCAGCCGCTCCCACGGCGGGGCGGAGACGCAAGGGTATCTCGAAGCCTTTAAGGTCCGCGACTTCGTTTCCGCCGGCTCATCGTTGAAATTCTGCCTGATCGCCGAAGGCGCCGCCGATATCTATCCGCGCATGGGCCGCACCATGGAATGGGACACCGCCGCCGGCGACGCTGTGCTGCGTGCGGCGGGCGGGCGGGTCGAGACCCTGGATCGCTGCGCCCTTGCCTACGGTAAACGCGGCCGCGCCGAAGACGTCGACTTCGCCAATCCGCATTTCGTCGCCTTCGGCGATCCCAGTATCGCGTAACCAGTATCGCGTAATACGGACAGATTAGTCTTTCTGAATCCTTGAGCCAGCCTAAAACGTTTGTGAAGGCGGGTTCGCGTGCCTACATACGCCGTCTGACAAAAGGTTTGCTTATGACGGTTACGACGGAACGGATGACGCACTTGAGACGGCTCGAAGCGGAGTCGATCTTCATCATGCGCGAGGTGGCGGCCGAGTTCAAAAACCCGGTCATGCTCTATTCGATCGGCAAGGATTCGTCGGTCATGCTGCACCTGGCGATGAAAGCCTTCCATCCGTCCAAGCCGCCGTTTCCGTTGCTGCACGTCGATACGACGTGGAAGTTCCGTGAGATGATCCAGTTCCGCGACGACACGGTCAAGCGCCTGGGCCTGACCCTGCTGAAGCACACCAATCCCGAAGGCAAAGCCGCCAACGTCAATCCCTTCGACCACGGCAGTAATGTCTATACCAATATCATGAAGACCGACGCCCTGAAGCAGGCGCTGACCGAGCACGGCTTCGACGCGGCCTTCGGCGGCGCCCGCCGCGACGAGGAAAAGTCGCGCGCCAAGGAACGCATCTTCTCCTTCCGCACGCAAAACCACGGCTGGGACCCCAAGAACCAGCGGCCGGAGCTGTGGAACCTCTATAATGCCCGCGTCAAACCCGGCGAATCCATCCGCGTCTTCCCGCTGTCCAACTGGACCGAGCTCGACATCTGGCAATATATCCTGATGGAAGAGATTCCCATCGTGCCGCTCTATTTCGCCGCCAAACGCCCGGTCGTGCAACGCGGCGGGCAATGGATCATGGTCGATGACGACCGCCTGCCACTCAACCCCGGTGAATTGCCGCAAATGAAGTCGGTGCGCTTCCGCACCCTTGGTTGCTACCCCCTGACCGCCGCCGTGGAATCCGAAGCCGACACCCTGGAAGACATCGTCGCGGAAATGCTGGTGACGCGGACCTCGGAACGCTCCGGCCGCCTGATCGACCACGACGAGCAGGGCTCGATGGAAAAGAAGAAGCGCGAGGGCTATTTCTAAAATGAACGCGATTCTCAACCAAAAGCTCGATACCCAGGCCCTGGTCGACTACCTCGCCAGCCACGAAAAGAAGAGCCTGCTACGTTTTCTGACCTGCGGCAGTGTCGACGACGGCAAGTCGACCCTGATCGGCCGCCTGCTCTACGATACCAAACTGATTTTCGAGGACCAACTGGTCGGTATCGAGAAGGATTCGAAGAAATTCGGTACGGTCGGCGACGATATCGACCTCGCTCTGCTGGTCGACGGCCTCCAGGCCGAGCGCGAGCAAGGCATCACCATAGATGTAGCCTATCGCTTCTTCACGACCGACAAACGCAAATTCATCGTCGCCGATACGCCGGGCCACGAACAATATACCCGCAACATGGCGACCGGCGCTTCCAATTCCGACCTGGCCGTCATCCTGATCGACGCCCGCAAGGGCATACTTACCCAGACCCGCCGGCACTCCTTCATCGTGTCACTGCTCGGCATCAAGCACGTCGTCCTGGCGGTCAACAAGATCGACCTGATGGACTACAGCCAGGACGTCTTCGACAAGATCGTCGCCGACTACCGCGCCTTCGCTGCCGATTTCGGCTTCGAGACCTTGCAGGCTATTCCTCTGTCGGCGCGCTATGGCGACAACGTCCTGACCCGCAGCGATCACATGCCCTGGTATCAGGGTCCGACCCTGGTCGAACATCTCGAAACCATCGATATCGACCGCGACGACACGACCGCGCCGTTCCGTCTTCAGGTCCAGTGGGTCAACCGCCCCGATCTTAATTTCCGCGGCTTCTCCGGCACGGTGTCCTCTGGCACGATTAAGCCTGGCGACGCCGTGATCGTCGCCAAATCCGGCAAATCCTCGACTGTCAAGGCGATCGCCACCTATGACGGCAACCTGCCTTCGGCCTCCGCCGGCCAGGCGGTTACCCTGACACTGACTGACGAAATCGACATTTCGCGCGGCGATGTGCTCAGCACCCCCGTCGCCCGTCCCGAAGTCGCCGACCAGTTCCAGGCCCACCTCATCTGGATGAGCGAAGAGCCACTGCTGCCCGGCCGGCCCTATATCGTCAAGATCGGCCCGAAGTCGGTCTCCGCTACCGTCACCGCCATCAAGCACAAGATCGACGTCAACACCTTCGGCGAACTGGCGGCCAAGGACTTGCAACTCAACGAAGTCGCCGTCGTCAACATTGTCACCCAGGAGCCGATCGCCTTCGACCCCTATGACGCCAATCACGACATGGGCGCCTTTATCGTCATCGACCGCGTCTCCAATCTGACGCTTGGCGCCGGCATGATCGACCACGCCCTGCGCCGCGCCAGCAATGTCCATTGGCAGGCACTCGACGTCAACAAGGCGTCGCGCGCCAATGCCAAGCGCCAGAAGCCGGTCGTCCTATGGTTCACCGGTCTGTCCGGCGCCGGCAAATCAACCATTGCCAACCTGGTCGAGAAGAAGCTGCTCAGCCTCAGCCACCACACCTATCTGTTGGACGGCGACAATGTCCGCCACGGCCTCAACAAGGACCTGGGCTTCACCCAGGCCGACCGCGTCGAAAACATCCGCCGCGTCGCCGAGGTTGCCAAGCTGATGGTCGATGCCGGCCTGATTACCCTGGTCTCCTTCATCTCACCCTTCCGCGCCGAGCGCCAATTGGCGCGCGACCTGCTGCAACCGGGCGAGTTTGTCGAGATCCACGTCGCGACGCCTTTGGCCGTGGCCGAAGAACGCGACGTCAAGGGCCTGTACAAAAAAGCCCGTGCCGGCGAGTTGAAGAACTTCACCGGCATCGACAGCCCCTATGAGGCGCCGGAAAAACCGGAGCTGACGCTCGACACGACCTCGACCTCGCCCGACATTCTGGCTGAACAGATCGTGACATATCTCTTTGAACGTGGTCTGCTACAGGAGTTTTCCGACTACTCCATCTAGAACCTATTTAAGTGGTCGCAATTTTTATCCGAAAAGTGCACAGTTTCTTTGCAGGACACTTTTCGGAAATTGCTTGAATGCCCACCTACAAACGCCTGGAAACCATCGCCGCGCCCTATCAGGACCTGAGCCTGTCCCCCATGCCGCGGGACTTCTACGATGCCGACCGGGCGCTGGGCTATGACGGCCTCTACGAAATGCAGCCCCTGCCCTTCGTACCGCGAGGTATGATCCATATCGGCGACTGGGAACGCATGACGGCGCTGTATCAGGACATGGTATCGCATCAGCCCCTGGTCATGAGCGGCCTCCTGTCCCTGTCGGGCTACGGCTTCTTCGGCGACGACGCCCTGCCCGTCCACGTCAAACGCTTCGAGGCCCTGATCGGCCAGCCGATCGGCTGGGCCAGCGACATCGCCGACGCCTATGCGGCGATCCATCAACTCGACGACGTGTTCGAAAAGCCTTTGCACGGCAATCCGCTGGGCGAAGCGCTGACAGCGTTGTTGCCGCCCGACAAGGCGGTCGTCATGGCCTGCCCCGACCATGAGCGTTACGGCCACTGGATCATCGACACCCTGCCGCGCTTACGCATGCTGAAGACGGTCTCGCTGAAAATCCCCATCTTCCTCGATAAGCTGCCCCCGTGGACCGGTTATTTCCTGGCAGCCCTGGGTATCGATCCAGCCCGCATCAAGCCGCACCCGGCGCGGTTCTTCTCGGTGCGTGACGCCATCATTCCCAGCCTGACCCGGGCGGGCTATTTCCTGTCGCCGGCGCCGATGATCGAGGCCTGGGATCGTGTTATCGAACACTATCTGCGCGACCCGATCGAGGCCTCTGACACGAAGCTGTTCCTGACCAGGGGCGACGGCCCGCTCGATGCCATCATGCAGGAACGCGGCTATCGCGTTGTCGATATGGCGGCCTTGAGCGTGCACGAGCAAATCGGACTGATGCAAAACGCCCGTCTCATCGTCGGCGAGGACGGCAGCGCCCTGCTCAATGCCGCCTTCGCCAAGCCTGGCCTGACGATCGGCGTATTGACTGAAGCCGGCCACGACAATCTATTCCACGTCAGCATCGCCCAGATGCGCGGTCATCGTCTGGCCTTCCATCCCATATCGGATGAGGCGGGCCTGGAGGATTTCCTCGACGCACTCGAAATTGGTGCCGGAGTCCTGGAAGAATGAAGAAGAGCTCCATGCGTGCATCATTTACCATTGTCTTGGCCTTCCTGCTGGCGGGCGCCGCCCAAGCCGGCAATCCGATCGTGCCCGGCTGGTACGCCGATCCGGAAATCCGCGTTTTCAATCATCAATACTGGATTTACCCGACCTATTCCGATCACGACGGCACACACGACATCTCGAAAAAGATCAGTGCCGGCCAGGCCTGGCACGCGTCTCAAGACTATGTCTATCCGCCGTTTCGCATGCAGACCTTCCTCAACGTCTTTTCCTCGCCCGATTTGGTCCACTGGACGAAACACGAGCACGCGCTCGACATTGAGAACGTCGCCTGGGCGGCCTATGCCGTGTGGGCGCCGTCGGCCGTTGAGAAGGACGGTAAATATTATCTCTTCTTCGGCGCTAATGACATCAAGGACAATAACCAACTGGGCGGCATCGGCGTCGCCGTCTCCGACCGTCCGGAAGGACCGTTCAAGGACGCCCTGGGTCATCCGTTGATCGGCCAGATCCACAATGGCGCCCAGCCTATCGACCAGATGGTCTTCAAGGACGATGACGGCCAATACTACATGTATTACGGCGGCTGGAAGCACTGCAATGTCGTCAAGCTGGCGGCCGATTTGAAAAGCGTCGTGCCGTTTCCCGATGGCGAAATCTACAAGGAAATCACCCCCGACCCGCAATATGTCGAGGGCTCTTTCATGATCAAGCGCAATGGCATCTATTACCTGATGTGGTCGGAAGGCGACTGGACGGGGGCGGATTACAGTGTCGCCTACGCCATGAGCAGTTCGCCGTTCGGGCCATTCAAGCGCGTCGGCAAGATCCTGCAACAAGACGACAGCATCGCCCGCGGCGCCGGCCACCATTCAGTCGTCAATATCCCCGGCACCGATGACTGGTATATCGCCTATCATCGCCGGCCGCTCGATACCGATGACGGCAATCACCGCCAGGTCGCTATCGAGCACCTCTATTTTAACGCCGACGGCACAATCAACCCGGTCGTCCTGACCAATGAGGGCGTCGAACCGAGACCCTTGCCCTAAAGCTGCGCCGCAAACCGTTCGATCAACCATTGCGCGGCCGGTCCGGGCGGGGCGTCGGTGCGATAGATGGCATGCATCTCGTAGCCGCCGACATGCCAGTCGGGCAGGTCGAGCGCGATCAGCCTGCCAGCGTCGAGATCGCCGCGCACCATGAATTCCGGCATCGACCCCCAGCCGACGCCGGCCAGCAGCAGCGCGTGCTTGGCGCCGAGATCGGCCAGCCGCCAGGTCTTGTGGCCGACGACACCGAAGTCCTGGCCGGCGGTCAAGGGCGAGCGGTCGGTCAGGACCAACTGGATATGGTTGCGCGCGTCGCCCGGCGCATGATGATTGTGCCGTGCCAGGGGATGAAACGGCGCCGCCACCGGGATGAGCGTCACTGAGCCGATATGACGCCGGTCGATTCCGTCCAAACCGACATCGAGGGGGCCGCTGATGCCGATATGGGCCGTGCGGTCCATAACCAGTTGCGTGATGCCGCCCAGGGCCTCGACATGCAGGCGCAACGGAATGGTCGGAAACGCCGTCTGAAAAGCCTGCAAGGCATCGACCAGGCGCGCCGTCGGCAACATGACATCGACCGCGATCGAGACCTCAGCCTCCAGGCCTTCCAGTAAACCACGCACCCGCGCCCGCAGAATATCGACGCCGTGGCTCACTGTCCGCGCCTCGGCCAGCACGGCGCGGCCGGCATCGCTCAGCTCCGGCTTGCGCGTATTGACGCGGTCGAACAGGGCAATCCCAAGCTGGGCCTCAAGATTGTCGATGGCGTAGGTAATGGCCGAAGTGGCGCGGTTGAGCTTGCGCGCCGCCGCGGCGAAGCTGCCGTTTTCGACGACGGTGAGCAGGACCTGAAGCTGATCGAGGGTCGGTATGCCAGGCAACATGTCGAATTATCCGAAAGGTTTGTTCATTATTATACGGATTTTCGGAACAAAGAGAAAGGCATAAAAGGACGTCAACAGAAAGGGAGTACCTCTCATGACCACTCTCACCGCCACCAAAGACCGCGCCGTGAGCAGCCTGCACACCGCCTTCCGTACCCTGGAAGGCGACGGCTTCGAAGTCCGCCGCGCCATCCCGTCCCGCGCCTATGAAGCCGTCGGGCCGTTCATCTTCTTCGACCATTTCGGCCCGATCGAGGTCCGTCCCGGCGAGGCCAAGGGCGCCTCGGCCCATCCGCATGCCGGGATTGAAACCCTGACTCTGCTGCTGGAAGGCCGTTCCGTCCACAAGGACAGCCTCGGCAATATGAGCGTCATGCAGCCCGGCGAAGTCCAATGGATGCGCGCCGGTCGCGGCATCATCCACGATGAAGGCCCCGACGCCGTCATGCGCCGCGATGGTGGCCGCAACCACGGCGTCCAGTTGTGGATCAACATGCCGAAGGGCCGCAAGCACGACGATCCAGCCTACCGCCACTTCAAGGCCGATGAAATTCCTCTAATTGTCGGTGACGGCGTCACGGCGCGCCTGGTCGCCGGCACATCGGATGGCCGCACCGGGCCGTTGCTGACCAGCGGGCAACCCTTCGTCGCCCACGTCACCCTTCAAGCCGGCGGCACGATCAGCCTTGACACGGCGGATATCGCTGAACTCGCCCTCTATACTCTGACCGGGGAAGCTACGGTTTCCGGCCAAGCCGTCCAACCTGGCGAACTGGTGCGTCTCGGCGCCGGTGATACGGTCGTCATAACCTCCAGTCAGGACTCGGAAGTCCTGGTGGTCGGCGGCGATCCGCTAGACGCCCCCATCGTCCGCCACGGTCCGTTTGTCATGAACTCCATCGCCGAACTGGAACGCGCCGTCCGCGACTACCAATCCGGTCGCATGGGCAGAATCGAGCCGTAACCGGTTCGGTTACGTTTCCTAATTTCTTTTTTACATCCAATCCCTCACACCTCCCCGTTCACGTAAAGGAATACTCACATGGCCAAGGTCCTCGTCCTCTACTATTCGTCTTACGGTCACATCGAAACCATGGCGAACGCCGTTGCCGAAGGCGCTCGCGCTGCCGGCGCCACGGTCGATATCAAGCGCGTTCCCGAAACCGCGCCGGAAGCCGTCGCCAAGGCTGCCCATTTCAAGCTCGACCAGGAAGCGCCCGTCGCTGCCATCGCCGACCTGGCCGATTATGATGCCATTATCGTCGGCACCGGCACGCGCTTCGGCCGCATGACCTCGCAAATGGCCGCCTTCCTCGACCAGGCCGGCGGTCTGTGGGCCCGTGGCGCCTTGCACGGCAAGGTCGGCGGCGCCTTCACCTCGTCGGCGACGCAGCATGGTGGCCAGGAAACCACCCTGTTCGGCATCATCACCAACCTGCTGCACTTTGGCATGGTGATCGTTGGCCTCGACTACGGCCATGCCGGTCAGATGAAGCTCGACGAAGTCACCGGCGGCTCGCCCTATGGTGCCTCAACCATCACCGGCGGCGACGGTTCGCGCCAACCTTCGGAAAACGAGCTGGAAGGCGCGCGTTATCAGGGCCGCAAGGTTGCCGAAACCGCGATAAAGTTGCACGGTTAGTAACCCGTTCCGGAGACAGCCCATGACCCGCGCCACAGCCCGCATAGGTACGATCGACTACGCCACCCGCATCACCGTCGGCCATCGCGAGTTTATCGCCGATGAGCCGGCGGACAATGGCGGCCAGGACGCGGGTCTGGCGCCTTATGATTTGTTGGTATCGGCGCTCGGCGCCTGCACGGCCATCACCTTGCGCATGTATGCCGAGCGCAAGGGGTGGCCGCTCACCGCCGCCGAGGTCGCCCTGCACTTCTATCGCGAGGACGGTGTCGAAAAGGTCGAACGCATCGTCACCCTATCCGGCGATCTCGACGACGCCCAAAGGGAAAGGCTGGCTCAGGTCTGTGAGCGCACACCCGTGACCTTGACATTGAAAAACGGCCTCGCCATCACAACACGGCTAACTTAGCTATTGGCACTTGGCGAAATAGGTCTCGGCCATTTTGCCGGCGATATCGTTCGCCGTGTCCCGCTGCTGACGGATCCAATCCATTGTCTTTTCCTGGTCGGCATTGCTATAGCCATTCGCCGGATCGTTGACCAGGTTCCCCATGCCATTCATATCGTTATAGGCCTGCTCGTAATGGACGCGCGCCTCCTCCATGATGCGGCAGCCTTCCTGGACGTTACCGTCGCGAAACTGCCAGTCCGCGGCTTCCAGCCGCGATTTGCCTTGCTCCGCCTGGGTAGTGGCGTCGTCGTAAAGATCGTTCACGGTCTCTGCCCAGGCCGGCATAGCAGATGCGAATGTCACGATTGCCGCTAAGGTAAGTATGGCCCGCATGGTTTAGCTCGCCTGACAATTATCGGCGATCGCGGCATCGGCAATATCGCCGGCCCGGTGAATCGAGGCCATGGTTTCATTGATAATGCCGGATTCCTGGGCAAATTGCTCGGGCGTGATGCCGGCATCGCCCTTGATGATGGCGGTCATATGGTCGAGCGCGTCGATCTCGGTGGCGACATTGCCATGGACGCCCTTCAGCGAAGCGCACATGCCGGCGTGGTCGCCAGCATCCCGCTGCTCGCCGGCCTTGGTAAAGCCGGCAGCTGCGGCAGCGTCGGAATCGCTGACAATCTTGTACCAATTATTATAGGCTGGATTGGCGGGATTATATTGATCCGTCGGCCCATCCTTCGCCAGGGACGGTGTCGCCAGCGTCAAAGCCCAGATAGCCGTCAATACCAGTCGTTTCATCATCCCGCCCTCTTTTATGGAAGGCGATTATGCCTGGCGGCACGTTCCCTGGCCAATGACAAATCCTGTTAGCTGTGTCGCCGGATTGGCGGATAGCGTCTTGCCAAACCTAACAGTACTTGTAAGTGGCGCCGGGCCCCGGTCTCCGCGATAGTGATCGCAAACAAGGGGACCACACATGAAAAAACAAATTGGAATTACACTCGCGCTCGGCGCACTGCTTGCGGTCCATGCAACTCCGCTGATGGCGGCGAACTATACACAAGGCGGCGTCACCGGCCAGGAGATTGCCAACGATCTCAAGGCCATAGGACAGACGGCCACCGTCACCAAGGATTCAGGTGGCGACCCCAAGATCGACGCCAGTTTCGCGATCGACAAGACCGAGATCGGCTACCAGATCTATTTTTACGGCTGCAAGACGGGGCGCTGCACGACGATCCAGTACCATGTCGCTTTCGACGGCGACATCAAGAAGGTCGATGACTGGAACAAGACCTACCGCTTCGCCCGCGCCTACGCCACCGACAAGACCACCATCCACCTGGAATACGATGTCGACGTCGAAAAGGGCGCCAATAGCGAAGCCGTGCAGAACTCGGCCGAGCGTTTCAAGGCTGTCATGGTGCAAGGCGTAACCTTCCTGACGGGCGGCAGCTAACCCCCGACGGTCATGAAAGAACGACCGTTGGTATGATAAGATTTGACGTGGCCTCAAACTCCCCGGACCTCCAACATCCGGGGAGTTTTATTTCCTTTGGCAAACCTTTTCAAAGAAACCTAACCGCGTTACGGTACCGAACAAAATAGAATAGGTCGGGGAAACAAGATGTCGGCTGTGCGGGGGGTGTGCGTAGCGATTATAACCGCGGGCTTGGCCATGGCAGGGCCGGTCTTGACGCAAACACCATCCGCCCCTGCTGTCCTGGCCGCCGCCGCGCCCCTGRCTGACCGGATCCAAAACGCCATCGACCGCTATCAATCCGCCGGCGCACGCCCATCGCTCGACGAACTCAAGGCCCTGACAGCCGAAGCAGCGACGGCAAAGACCCTCGATCCCATGCTCGCGGCTGATCTGGCAACCATCTACGCCTACAGTCTGGCGCGCAACAAGCAGCCTGACGAAGCCATTGCCGTGATCACCGGCGCTGAAAACGCACTCGCCGCCGCCGGCCATGGCCAGGACGTCAAGATGGGCGACCTGCTGTTGGCGGAGGCAGCCTTCGAAGACTTGAAGGGTGATACCGACGCTGCCCTGGCCACCAAGACCAAGGCCCAGGCCATCTACATCGCCGCCGAGGGGCCGCAAAGCACCCACGCCGCCACCGTCAAGGCCCAGATTGCTTTCAGTCTGTTCGCGCGCGGCCAACTCAACGCCGCCATCGTCGCCTATGGCGAGGCCTTGCCCCTGATTGCCCATGATGACGACGCGGTCCGCGTCTATGCCATGCAAATGAGCAACTATGCCTCGGCGCTACGGCTGGAAGGCGAACTCGACCAGTCGCTTCAGGTCGGCCGCGAAGCGCTCGACGTCGCTCGTGCCAAACTGCCCGAAGGCCACCCGGCCATGCTGTACAGCCTCAACAATCTCGGCACCACCCTGATGGAGATGGGCCGTTACAGCGAAGCAGAAACCATCTTGCGCGAAGCCGTCGACATGGCGCGCAAATATCGCGGCTCGGAAAATCTCGATACGGCGGCCTTTACCTTCCGCCTGGCTCAGGTCCTGCAACGCGAGGGACATACCGACGAGGCTCAAACCCTTTTACAGGCCGCCTTGGCGGCGCTTAACGGTGTCAATACCGGCGCCAATCCCGACCTGTCTGGTCTGATCCAGCTCGAACTGGCGCAGATCGCCCGGGATAATAACGACGACGCCGGAGCCAGGGCGCATCTGCTGGCCGGGCTCGATGCCATCAAGGATACCGGCGTAGTTGGCGACACCACCCGCTCGCGACTGCAAACCCGCCTGGCCGAGGTGATGATGACCTCGGGCGACCTGCCTGGAGCCCTGGCCGAGGTCGCGCTCAGCCTTCCCTATTATGCCGCTCAGATGCCGCCCTTCGCACCGGACCGGGTTCGCGCTAATATGCTGCACGCCCTTATCCTGTCGCGCATGGGCAAGACCGACGCCGCCTTGCAGGAGGCTGCGCCGCTCGAAGCCGCCATGCGGGCCCACCTCGAAGATCTCGGTGTCGGCCGCCGCGAACAGCTCGACCTGGCCAGCACCTATGCCATCAACTTCACGCGCTTTACCGACATCGCCGTCGCCGCCAACCGCCCGGATCTGGCCTTCGAAGCGGCGCAGATGGCTGCCTTGTCGGAAGTCGCCACCACCTCCCAGGCCTTGGCGGCGCGCGCGGCCACCAACAACCCCGAAGCCGCCGACCTGGCACGCCGGCTGCAGGACGCCCAGGTCGAACGCCTCCGCCTCGATCGCGAACGCATTTTTGCCCTGGGTAAGTCGGACAGTGATGTCGCGCGCCTCGACGGCGCCCTCGTCACGCTCGATGCCAAATTGCACGATCTGTCGGCAAACCTTGACCGGGCATTTCCCGATTTCGGCCGCCTCAGCCATCCACAACCCCTAACCCTGGCCGCCGCGCAATCGAACTTGAAGCCCGGCCAGGCTGTTGTCATGCCGCTGCTCAGCGACGATCAATTGATAACACTGGTCCTGACGCGCCAAGGCTTGAGCTGGGACAGCGCGCCCCTGACGCGGACTCAGGCCGTGTCCGCCATTGTGCGGTTACGCGCCGGCATCGATGGCACGATCGACGATGCAAAGACCGGCTTCGACCGTGCTCCGGCGTGGCAACTCGGCCAGGCCATATTCACGGCAAAAACCTTGAACACCCTGCGCCATACGGACGAGATCGAGGTCATGGGATCGGGTCCGCTGATGACCCTGCCGTTCGGCCTGTTGTTGACGGCGGCGCCCAGAGACAGCGACAGTGACTCGCGTGCCTTGCGCAACAGCGCCTGGCTGATCAAGCGCTTCGCAATCTCGGTCAAGCCGACCTTCCTGGCGGTGGCACCGGCTGTGATGACGAAAGGCGGCTTTATGGGCATCGGGGCGCCGGTATTGGGCGCCGATGCACGGGTCACGCAAAGCCGCGGACTCGAAACCGACAAGGCAACGATCAGCGACCTGTCGGCCCTGCGCAACCTGCCCAGCCTGCCCAAGGCCATGGGCGAATTGATGCGGATGAAGACCGCCTTCGATCTGCCGAACAGCACCTTGATTACTGGCGCTGATGCGACCGAAACCCGAATCAAGACGACGCCCCTGGCGGATTACGCCGTGATCGCCTTTGCCACCCACGGCCTGATCAGCGGCAACCTGACCACCTTGCGTGAGCCGGCCTTGGTGATGACCCCACCCGCTGTGATGACAGCCGAAGACGACGGTCTGCTGACGGCTTCCGACGTTGCCGGCCTGAGGCTCAATGCCCGCTGGGTCATCCTGTCGGCATGCAATACCGGATCGGGGCGTGAAGACGGTGCCGCCGGCTATTCCGGACTGGCGAAAGCCTTTATGCAGGCGGGCGCGCAAAGCCTGATGGTATCATTGTGGCCGGTGCGCGACGATGTCGCCGACCGCCTGAGCGTCGATACGGTACGCCGCAATGTCAGCGGCACCTCTCAGCCCCAGGCCTTGCGCAAGGCGATTCTATCCCTGATGGCCGACGACAGTGTGGTGGACAGCGCCAACCCGGCCATCTGGGCGCCGTTCTCGCTGGTGGTGCGGTAGTTATTTAATGCCGCGTTAGGAACGATTGGTCAAACCTCACAGCCTTTGTAAATTGCGCCCGGTCACCCGACCCTGTTAGGTAGCTGCTGTAACTATCCGAAAGTGACGCGTATCCATGGCTGAAAACCTGCTCCTCATTGAAGACGAACCTGAAAACGCCGCCATCATTATGGCCGCGCTTGAAAAGGACGGCTTTAAGGTGACGTGGGAGGCCGACGGCCACAAGGGCCTGGCCGAGGCCGGGCTGAACGCGTACGACTTGATCGTGCTCGATCGCATGCTTCCGGATATCAACGGCTTGTCGATCATCAAGCGGCTGCGGGAAGCCGGCGTCAACACGCCCATTCTTATGTTGTCGGCCCTATCGCGCAGCGAGAACCGCTCCGAGGGCCTGGAGGGCGGCGCCGACGACTATCTCGGCAAGCCGTTCGAGGATCACGAACTGAGCGCCCGCGTGCGCGCCCTGCTGCGTCGATCGAAGAACCATGTCCATAGCGCCGTCATGCTCTATGGCGATATCGAGCTGCACGTCAAATCACGGACTGCGCACCGCCAGGGCGTCCATCTGGCGCTGTCGCCCAAGGAATTCGAGATCCTGAAGCTGCTGATGGAGCACGCCGGAGACGTCGTCACGCGAGATATGTTATTGCAACAGGTCTGGCATCTCAGCTTCGATCCGCAGACCAATGTCATCGACGTCAATATGAGCCGGTTGCGCCATCGCCTGGAGGACGGTTTTGACACCCCTGTGCTGGAAACCGTACGCGGTGCCGGCTTCCGACTGCTGCTGACCGGCCAGGAGCCGGCCTCGTGAACGGAGCTCCCAACACCCCTTCTCTCTACGTTCAGCCCACCAAGGGCCTTCGCTCGATTGCCATGACTATAGCCCTGCGCGTCGCCCTGGCGACAGCACTGGTCTGTGTCTGTGTCTTTACCCTGGTCTATGCCGGTCTGGTTCACCAGACACGCGCCGCCTTGCAGGCAACGGTCGATACCGATCTGGCCGGCCTGGTCGACATCTATCACGACCAGAAGATCGACGGCTTGACGGCCCGCTTACAGGAGCGGCTCGACCTGGCGCCAACCGCCGGCGAGCGGCCGCTCTATATATTGCTCGACAAGGATGGCAAGGCGTTGATCGGCAAGGCGGCACAATGGCCGGCACTGCAAGCCGACCTGTCCGAAGCCGGAATTCTGAATGTAGGTAAGGATCGCGTCTTGGCGCGGGTTACGCAGCTTCGCGGCGGCTTGAAATTACTGGTCGGGCGTTCGATGAGCCTGGGTGACGCGACCTTGGCCGATGTCCGCCTGCTGTTCATTGTTGCTATCCTGCTGATGGTCGTCGCGGCCTTCTTCATCGGCAATTTCGCTGCCCGCCGCCTCCGCAGTCGCGTCACCGCGCTCAACAACGTGTTCGATGCCGCCCGCGACGGCGATTTCCGCGCCCGCGCCGACATTACCCGACGCAGTGACGAACTCGACAGCCTGGGCGATCATGTCAATGAGACGCTGGAACGCGTCGAGCGTTTGTTGACAGCCCAGCGCGAAGTCAGCGACAATATCGCCCACGAGATCCGCACCCCGCTGACGGCGCTGAACGCACGTATCGAAACGGCGCTCAGCCTCTGCGACGATCCGGAAGCCGTCACCGCCTTGCAAGCGGCGCAGGAAGAGGTGCGCGGAACGTTGCGCCTGCTCGATGCCTTGCTCGACATCGCCTCCGTCGAAGCCCAGCGCGGTGACATGCGCGCCCTGTCGGACGTCGACCTGTCGGCCTTGGCCCATTCCCTGACCGAGCTCTATGCCGCCAGCGCTGAGGAGGCCGGGTTAGATCTGGTCGCCGATATCGCCGATGGAATCGTTATCCGCGCCGACGCCATGCAGATGTCGCGCCTTCTGGTCAACCTGCTCGACAATGCGTTGAAATACGGCCAAAGCGGCAAGACGATTCATTTCACCCTTAAGGACGGTCCGGTCATCATCCTGGAAGACGACGGGCCGGGCGTTCCCGATGCGGACAAGCTGCGCGTGTTCGATCGCTACCATCGCGGCAGTAACGTCGCCGGCAAAGTGACATTAAAGGGACACGGACTCGGCCTTGCGTTGGTCGCCAGCATTGCGGCACGCCATAACCTGGTTATCAGGGTTGAAGACTCGCACCCGGATGCGGTAAACAAAGGGGCAAGGTTTATCATTAAGCCAATGCTTGCAGGGCCTGGGGAGGCAAACGCGTGAAACGGACCGCCGGTGCCACTGTTGTCAGGGCGACTGTTGTGAATGCGGCTGTTTTGGGATGCATGTTCGCGTTCGGTATAGCCGGTTGCGCGCCAGTTTCTGGGCCGGCCGCTCCGAATACCCTGGCCATGGCGCCTGAACGGACCGTCGACCGCCCCCTCGAACCGCGTGTCGCGGAAACGGACGCTGTCGGCGCCATTTTGGTGCGCGGTTTGGCGGCCGATGCCAGCGGTGACGGTGAAGCCCTGTACGATCAGGCTCAGGCCTTGATCCGTATGGGCGCCCACAGCGAGGATGGCACGGATCTCGCCGATGTCTGGCTGCGCCGGGCGCAAGCTCTCGGAGTCGCCCCGCGCACCGAGGTCGCCTTCCGCGGCCGCACGCTCGGGCCTGGATACCGCCAGGGCCATATCAATGCCCACGGCCATTTCCGCACGCACCAGAGTTTCAACGCCGGTCAACGCGCCGAAATCGTTCTGGTGCCGATCGACGAGGCCCCGCTCAGTCTCGACGTCGTCGATGATGAAGGCGCGGCCATATGCTCGGTGGCGCCGTCGACACGTAATCTCGGCTGTCGTTGGGTGCCTAGCTTTACCGGCACCAGCGACATCAACGTCAATAACGACAATGATCGCGATGTCAGCTTCTACATCGTGCTGAATTAATCCGCGTTGAGCTCGCCGAGGAATTGCCCGGCGGTGCAGGCCGTCCGGCCGCCGCAGTACGGCAGGGACAAGGCCTGGGTCGCCGATGCCGTCAACGGCGTCAGGTTACGCATCTCATCCAGGGTCTGAGCGCGATAACGGACGATAACGACCTCGCGGCCTTTCGCGTCGCGCCATTTTTCGAAGATCAAGGCACCGCCCGGCGCCGGATCGTCCTGCGCCAAGTCGCCAGCCTTCCAATGCACACCCAGGACCCCGCCGAGATAGGCTAGATTGGAATCGTGACCGACCAGCAGGGTGAATTTCGCCGTATCGGTGGCGAACAGGCCGCGTTTGACCTCGGCGAGAAGCGGCCGGGCGCCGAACGCTGCGATCGCCTTCGGGCGGGCGACCAGGGCGAATTCGGCGGCGTGCAGGGCGGACAGATCGGCAATCGTCGCCTCGTCCGCCCGGCCCCAGCCAACCTCGCTCAGCGGCTTGCCGTCAGCATATTGCAGCAACAGGACCTGGGCCAGGGTCGAAGCAGTGTCGATGCCGCCATCAATCTTGACGCGCCCTTTGGTGACGACGAACTCCGTCGGCTGGGCCGCCAAGTCGCAGACCGCCGTCGTACAGCCGATAAGCTTCGTCAGGGTTTGCAGGCGTTTTTCCTGCGCCGCATCCACCGCCGCAAGCCCGCCCGCGGGCAGGGCGCCTTGGGCCGCCTTCAGTTGCGCTTCGCCATCCGCGGCCGTGTCGCCTTCGAAGGGTGAAAAGCGCGGATCGGCCTGGTCCAGGGGGATGTGTTCGATCGCGGTACCGCAGCCTTTGAACAGAGTCGCGGCATAGACCTCGGCCGTGCGCAAGGTACGCTGTTCGACATCGGCGATGACGCGGGCGTTACACCCGGCAAAGGTAGCATAGCTGCCGGCGTCGAATTCCGCCAGCCGTGTGATCGCCTGTTCGCCGTGATGGGTCAGTTCGCCCCAGCCGACATCCCAAGCCGGCCACGGCCCGGCGGCGATCTCCGCCGGCACCGGCTGAGCCTTGGTCGGCGGGCGGATACCGTGGCGCATGACAACGACGACACGCTCCAGTCTATAGCTGTCCTTTGCCTCGGCCTGGGCCGGCCCATGAAGCAGGCACAAACCCAGAATCGACAGGAGAAGGGCGTTAGGCCGGCGACATGTTCCACGCATCGATCTACCCCTTAAAACCGGTTGGAGAAGCCGATTTTCCACGAGCTGCCATAGTTTTCCTGTTCGACCATCTGATGCTTGACGGCCTGGTAACGGCGCCACGGCGCGTCATTCAGGTTGGTGCCTTCGACATAGACGAGCCAGTTCGTACCCATGGCATAGGACAGCTTGGCGTCGAGCTGGCCGTTGGCGTCGGTATAGAGGTCGTGGGCCTTATCGGCGCCGACCGTGTCGAGATAGGCAGAACGATAGGTATAGGCAAGGCGGGCCAGGACACCATATTTTTCGTAGGTGATCTGGGCCGTGCCGGTCGTGTCGGAGGTGTAGAACAGCGGAACATCACCGGACCGGGCGAAAGTGCCCTGGGCGCTGGCGTCCTGCAGAGTGACATTGGCGTTGACGCCCAGGCCATCGAAGGGCGACGGCAGGCTGTCGAACTGATAGATGGCGTTGAATTCGATGCCGCTGACATGGGCTTTGTCGGCATTCTTCGGTTGGGTGACCAGGTCGCCGGGATAGGCCGGGTTGCTGTTGGTGCCAGCGCTATAGATCGGATTGTCGATCGCCTTATAGAACAGCGACGCCGAAAACAGGCCACTCTTGCCAACATAATGTTCATAACCGGCATCGAGATTGACCGACTTCAGCGGCTTCAGGTCGGGATTGCCGAGCGCGACATTGCCGGCGCCGTCGTCGTTTACGTAAGGCGCCAGGTCGGCATAGTTCGGCCGGCCGATAGCGGTCGTCGCCGCAAAACGCAGTACCGTGCTGTCCGACAGGTCGTAACGGCCGACCAGCGACGGGAACAAGTCGGTATAGTGGTTGTCGCCGAAGACGTTGAAATCCTGGGTCACCGACGATGAGGGCGTAAAGCTTTTGGCCTTGTAGTCGCTCTTGGTGTCCTCGACCCGCAGGCCAGGGATAACCGTCAGCTTGCCGCTGTGAATGGTCAGCATGGAATAGGCGGCGGCGATCTTTTCGGACACGTCGTAGTCGACGCCCAAGCTGTTGGCGACGCTGCCGGCGGCATCGTATTTCAAGGCGTTGATGCTGGTGGCGTAGGAAAGCACGTGACTGTAATTGACCACTGGGCCCATGGCGTAACGGCCGTCAAAGGTCGTGTCGTCGTCGATCGTTGGGCCAGCCGCGGACAGCAGGAAGGCCGTATTCATCTTGTAGGCCTTGTAGTCGCGTTCATTGGTCTTGTGGCGATCCGAATATTTGACGCCGACCTTGAGTTCGCTGCCTTCACCGACCCAGTTGACCGGCAGGCTGTAGTCGGTGGCGAATTGGCCAAGCTTTTCCTCGGCCTTGCGGACGTCGATATTGAACGAGCTCCCCTTGTATTGGCTGGCGTCATAGGCCTTGGCAACCGGGGTCACGACATACAGGTCGTCGGACGTATCGTAGTGGCCGTCGATGCCACTGGCCTTGAACTGCCATTCGCTGCGCAACGGGTCTTCCTTGGTCGACTGGCTGGCCGTGGCGACGACTGACAGCTTGCCGGCCCCGACGGTGAAATCACCGCCCAGGCTGGTGGTCAGGATGCGGTCGACTTCCTTGCGGCGGCGGACGAAGCGCGTTGCCGCCGCACCCGTAAAGTCGCCGGATGTCGCCGTCTGGTTGGTCAGGCCGCTGGTCGGTAGAGCAATACGGAACTGGTCACGGTTTTCGTCATCGCTGAACTTCGAGCTGAGGACGCGAGCAAACAGGTGAGCGCCGTCGTTCGGCTTCCAGTCGAAGGCCGCCGCCGCGCCCGAACGGCTGCGGATCAGGTTATAGTCGCGCGGGCGGAAGTCGTCCGGCGTGGTGAAGCCGTTGGCGCCCGTCGTCCAGTTCGACGAACCCTGGACGTTGTTGGAGCGGATCGGCCGGCGCGAGGCATTGACCGACAGGACGACGCCGAAGTTTTTATCGACGCCGAAGCGCGTGCCGAAGGTGGCGTCGGCCTCGGTCGGCGACTTGTCGTTCAGCTCATAATGGCCCGCGGCGAAACGCGACGTAAAGAAGGTACCCTTGCGGTCGAAGGCGCTGAGCGTCTTGATATCAACCGCGCCGGCTATGGCGTTGGCATCGAGGTCGGCCGTCTGGTTCTTGATGACTGTGACCTGGCCGACGAGGCCGGAGGGGATGTCGTCGAGCTTGACCTGGCGGCCTTCTGGCTCGGGTGCGGCGGCCGACTGGCCATTAACACGGACGGCGGCCAGGTTGGGATCGAGGCCGCGGATGACGACATAGCGGCCTTCGCCCTGGTCGTTGGCAGCGGCAACACCGGAAGCCCGGCGTACGGTCTCGGCGACATTCTGGTCGGGCAGCTTGCCCGCGTCATTGGCTGTAATGACTTCGACGCTGTTGTCGGCCTTTTTCTTTTGTTCGATCGAGCGTTGCGTCGCCGCGTGCTGGCCGAAGACGACGACCGTGGTCACGTTATCCTGGCCGGCATCCTGGGAAGCGTCCTGAGCCATCGCATCGGCGGGCAGCAGGATAGCGCACACAGCGCAGGAAGCGAAAAGCTGGTTCTTGAACATAATCGTGGACCCCTGAACATAAGACAGGTCCCGATGCCAGCGTCTTGCGACAGCCGGGTAGCAGTTTGTTTAAGCTTTGACGACAATCGCCGACATCAATGCATTGCAGGGCGGATACATTAAATATTTTAAATATAATAATCTTTTTATATTTCAAATCCCACTTTCAACCATTCTCATATCTAAAAAAATCGTTATTATTTCAAGGACTTGTGTGTCATTTATGTTATCGTTCCGGCAATTGTATGACGAAACATAAAGTTGACTATGGTGATTATCATACAATATGATAGCGTTACCATGACACGTACCATCCGCTTGTGAACATGCTTCCCCATGGCACATCGCGGACGGGGTGTGTCGGTAAAAGGACAGACCAAGGGATGGACAAAAATACCCGCGGCGGCGGCATAGCCACGACCCGTAATTTTCATATTTGAAAAAAATTTCAAGTGCGATTTTTACTGGTGCCATCTGACCTTTCACCAGAACAGCCGAACGGCGTCGCTCCGAGAAGGCGACGACCTACTTTCATTCAGGGAGATGTTGATGAAGACCTCTAAAAAAACCGCCCTAGTCACTTTAATGGGTGGTGCCTCCGTCGTGGTTCTGAGCATGATGGCCATGTCGGCCGCCGCACAGGACACGACCGCCGCCCCGGCTCCGGCCGCCGACGACTCGACCGTCGTTGTCATTACAGGGCAGCGCGCCCAGCTCAAGAGCGCACAGAAGATCAAGAAAGACTCCGACGTCATCGTCGACTCGGTCACCGCCGTCGATATCGGCGCCTTGCCTGACCGTTCGGTGTCGGAAGCGTTGCAGCGTATTTCCGGTCTGACCCTGATGCGCACCAATGAAAACCGCGACCCGGCCCGCCTGGCGGCCGAAGGCGGCAGCGTCCAGATCCGCGGCCTGTCGTGGGTCCGCTCCGAAACCAATGGCCGTGACATCTTCTCTGCGAAGAACGGCCGCGGCCTGTCCTTTGAAGACGTCTCCGCCGACCTGCTGGCCGGCGTCAATGTCTACAAGAACCCGTCCGCCGATATGATCGAAGGCGGTATCGGCGGCACGGTCGACCTGCGCACCCGCCTGCCCTTCGACCAAAAGAAGCGCATTCTGGCCTTCTCGGTAGACAGCAATTACGGCGATCTCGAAAAGAAATCGCACCAGTCGTTCAACGCCATCTATGCCGATCGTTTCGACACCGGCGCCGGTGAAGTCGGCGTCCTGCTCAACTATTCCTATGGCGACGTCGGTAACCGTACCGACAGCCTGAGCACCGATAAGCGCGGCCAGATTAATGTCGGCACGACTGCCAATCCCGACTATCGCTATATCCCGGGTTCGCTGGGCTGGCGCCAGGTGACCTGGCAACAGAACCGCACGGCCTTGGCCGGCGCCCTGCAATGGAAGCCCAACGACACATGGTTGTTCACACTCCAGGCCATGGACGCCAAGGTCAAGGCCAAGAATATCGAATACGCCCTGGGTTCGTATGACGGTTCGATGTCAACACCGAATTCGACCTATGTTTATGATTCCGACGGCAGCCTGATCTCAGGCACCAATCCGAGCGCCGGCTATGACGCCGATACGCGTTACGGCGGCGATAACAAGGAAACCAGCGATATCTCGCTGAATTTCAAATATACCCCCGCCGGCAACTTCTCGCTGAGCGGCGACTTGCAATATGTCAAGTCGCACGCCGACAGCGTGTCGATGACCGCCTATACCGAACTGGCCGACAAGCCTTCGATCTCGTGGGCCGGCCTCAATACCGACCTGCCGACCATTACCGTCAACGAACCCAGCAATGTCGCCGACAAGTCGCGCTACTATTGGGCCGCGGCGATGGACCACATCGAAGACAATGACGGCAACCAGGTGTCCGCCCGCCTCGACGCCCGTTGGGACTTCGACGATTCGCAATGGCTGAAGTTCGTCAAGGTTGGCGTCCGCGCCACCGACAAGGACTATACCACCCGCCAATCGGGCTATAACTGGTCGCTGTTGTCGAACCAGTATTGGCTGAACAGCAGTGATCCGGTCTATATCGACCAGACCGGCGGTCACAATCCAGGCGATGTCCAGAATACCAACCTGCCGAGCCAGGTCACCTATCAGACCTTCGACAACTTCTTCCGCGGCGACGCCAAGGTGCCCGGCAATGTCTGGTTCCCTTCAGCCGACCTTGTCAGTAACGGCACGCAACATGCCTATGATCTGCTGAAGGGCACGGAAACCCAAGGTTGGGGTTGGTCGCCGCTGAGCACAAATTACAGCAACTACCATCCGGCCGGCGATAACCAATCCGGCGGTATCAACCTGCAAGGCGAAAAGACCTATGCCCTCTATGCGGTCGGTCGTTTCGGCGGGGACAGCCTCTTCGGCTCCGGCTTCAGCTATGACGGCAACTTCGGCGCCCGCTATGTCCAAACCGAGGCTACGGCAGACAATGCGATCTTCACCCTGCCGGTGATCAATACGGCTTGTCCGTCCGGAAACTCCTGTCCCGACCTGGCCAAGGCCATTGCCTTCTCCAGTGGCACATTGCAGGCCCCGGGTTCGTTCAAGAACACCTATTCGAACATCCTGCCCAGCTTCAATATCCGCGTTCACCTGAGCGATCAATGGCAGCTGCGTTTTGCGGCCTCCAAGGCGATGGTGCGTCCGGACCTCTATCAGCTGACACCCTATACGTCGCTGAGCATCGCCTTCAATGCCGATGGCACCCTGTCCAACCAACAGGGCGGCGCCTATACCGGCGTCGGCGGCAATCCGAATCTGAAGCCGATCACGGCCGATCAGTACGACCTCACCGCCGAATACTACTTTTCGTCGACCGGCAGCTTCACCTTCGACCTGTTCGCCAAGAACCTGCAAAACTACATTTATACCGGTTCGCAGGCCGAGACCTATACCTCTGGCGGCCAGACCTTCACCTTCAACGTGTCGCGTCAACTCAACGGCTTTGAGGGCGAGGTCAAGGGCTTCGAAGTCGCCTACCAGCAGTTCTACGACTTCCTGCCGGGCGCTCTTTCCGGCCTTGGTCTCCAGGCCAACTACACGCACATCGATTCGTCCGGCGGCCACAACACTGCCGTCAACATCTTCGATGGCAATCAGATTACCGGCCAGAACCTCGGCGATCTGCCGCTGGAAGGCATGTCGCCGGAAAGCTACAATGTCGCTCTGATGTACGAAAAGTACGGCATCTCGGCGCGTCTGGCCTATAATTACCGGTCCGACTACCTGCTGACCACGTCGGGCGCCAATATCAACTCGCCAGTCTGGTCAGAAGCCTACGGCCAGCTCGACGGCTCGATCTTCTATACGATCAACGACAAGTACAAGATCGGCTTGCAGGCCACCAATATCGGCCAGGCGCGGACCATCCTCGATGTCTCGACGCCGCAAAACCTGCTGATCAAGAAGCGCTACAACTGGGTCGACACCGATCGCCGCGTCGCCATCGTCCTTCGCGCTTCTTTCTAAGACCAAAACCCACCGCGGAGCCTTGTGTTCCGCGGTGCCTCCTCTTGTGTTGCGACTGTTCTCGCACTTGCCCCTGCCGGCCACCGCCGACAGGGGCATTTTTTGTAGAGCCCTGCGTCTGTATTGGCTATGGTCCCAGCAAAGAGGAAACCCGGTGGCAAAACCTATCCAAAGCATCGTTATCGTCGGTGGCGGAACCGCCGGCTATATGTGCGCGGCCGCGCTCATGGCCGCCTTGCCGAAAACCGTTTCCGTCACCCTGATCGAATCCGCGGCCATCGGTACGGTCGGGGTCGGTGAAGGCACTCTGCCGTCGATCCGCCGCTTTAATGCCCATGTCGGCCTGGACGAGGTCGATTTCATCCGCCGTAGCGAGGCCTCCTTCAAACTAGGTGTCGATTTCGTCGACTGGGGCCATGCCGGCAATCGCTATTTCCACGCTTTCGGCGATTATGGCGCCGAGGTCGAAGCCATTCAGCCCTATGCCTTGTGGCGCCGTCTGCGCGAACTCGGCGATCCAACGCCCCTGGTCGCCTATAACGTGCCGGCCCAGATCGCCCGCGCCAACCGCTTTTTGCCGCCCAATCCCGATCCGCGCTCGCCGCTGCACGACTACAGCTACGCCTTCCATTTCGACGCGTCACTCTATGCCGGCTTGCTGCAGGAACGGGTCCTCAAACGCGGCGTCACGCGCATCGACGCCAAGATCGCCCACGTGCGTCTGAAACCCGATGACGGCTTTATCGCCGGCGTCACGCTGGACGACGGCCGTGAGATCGACGCCGACTTCTTCATCGACTGCTCCGGGTTTCGCGGCCTGTTGATCGAGGAGGCCTTGAAGACCGGCTACACCGACTGGTCGCACTGGCTGCCGGTCGACGGTGCCTGGGCCGTGCCGACCGCCAAATCCGGGGACACCACGCCCTATACCCGTTCGACGGCGCGCGAAGCCGGTTGGCAATGGCGTATCCCTCTGCAGCATCGCACCGGCAACGGCCATGTCTTCAGCAGCCGATTCACCACGCCGGAAGCGGCGCGCGACACCTTAGTGAACAATCTCGACGGCGCCATGCTCAAGGATCCGATGTTGATCCGTTTCCAGACCGGTCATCGCAACAAGTTCTGGCACAAGAACTGTATCGCTGTCGGCCTGGCTTCCGGCTTTATCGAGCCGCTGGAATCGACCTCGATCAACTTCATTCAGACGGAGGTTGCCCGCTTTCTCGACTTCCTTCCATTACAGGGCCCCAATCCGGCCTTGGAAGACGAGTTCAATCGCCTGACCTTGCAGGAATATGTCCGCGTCCGCGATTTCATCATCCTGCATTATCGCCTAAACCAGCGCGCGGAACCTTTATGGCGCTATACCGCCACCACGGCCATTCCTGACGAGCTGGCGCACAAGATCGCCGTCTTCCAGGCGCGCGGTCGGGTCGTCATGCACGAGGGCGATGCCTTTTCTGCCGCCAGCTGGACGGCCATTTTCGACGGTCAGGCCGTTGTGTCCGAGTCCTATGATCCGCTGGCAGACCGCTTGCCCGAAGCCGATCTACGCAGCCTCATGCAGCAGCGGCGCGATGGCATAGCCCGCGTCGTCGGGCAATTGCCGTCGCTCGACGATTTCATCGCCCGCCACTGCGCTTCGCCGGCCTATCTGAAGTCCCAGGTCATCGCATGAATCAGCCACTCGATAGCATCGTCATCGTCGGCGGCGGAACCGCAGGATGGATGACTGCGGCAGGGCTGGCGCATTTCCTGCGTAATTCGCGCACACAGATTACCCTGATCGAATCCGATGATATCGGCACGGTCGGGGTCGGTGAAGCCACCCTGCCCTCGATTATCGGCTTCAACCGGCTGCTTGGCATCGAAGAGCGCGATTTCCTGCGCGCCACCCAGGGGACCTTCAAGCTGGGCATCCAGTTCGTCGACTGGAAGCAAAAGGGCGAGACCTATTTTCATCCCTTCGGCAGCTACGGCCATAAGCTCGACATCTGCGATTTCCATCACTACTGGCTGAAAGCACGCCAGTCCGGGCTGAAGGCGCCGCTCGACGACTATTGCCTGAACGCCATCCTGGCCCGCGATCAGCTGTTTAGTCCCCCGGTCAACGATCCATCCACGCCACTATCGACCCTGACCCACGCCTATCACTTCGATGCCGGACTCTATGCCCGCTACCTGCGGACCTATGCCGAGGCCCGCGGTGTCAAACGCATCGAGGGCAAGATCACCCATGTTTCCCAAGATCCGGACACGGGCTTTGTAACATCGGTGCACCTGGACAAGGGGCAGACCGTCGCAGGTGACGTGTTCGTCGACTGCTCGGGCTTCCGCGGTCTGCTGATCGAGGACACCCTGAAGACCGGCTATATCGACTGGAGCGACACCCTCCCCTGCAACAGCGCTCTAGCCGTGCCGTCGGAGCGGACCGTCAATGTTCATCCCTATACGCGCTCAACTGCGCGCGAAGCTGGCTGGCAATGGCGCATCCCTTTGCAACACCGCACCGGCAATGGTTATGTCTATTGCAATCGCTATATCAGCGACGATGACGCCCACGCGACCTTGATGAACAATCTCGAGGGCAAGGCCGTGGCCGAACCGCGCCTGATCCGCTTTACGACCGGCCGCCGCGCCCAGTCGTGGAACAAGAATGTCGTAGCGATCGGTCTATCGGCGGGCTTTATCGAGCCGCTGGAATCGACCTCGATCCACCTGATCCAAAAGGCCATCCTCAAACTGGTGCGCTGCCTGCCGGACAAGGCCATGGCGCCGGAATTGATCGGCGAGTTCAATCGTCAACTGCGGCTGGAATACGAGGATACGCGCGACTTCATCTCATTGCACTATAAGGCGACCGAGCGCAACGACACGCCGTTCTGGGACTATAACCGTACAAACACAATATCCGACAGTCTGAAGGCGCGCATGGAGCTCTTCGCCCATTCCGGTCGTCTGTTCATCAATGACGGCGAAGCTTTCGCCCTGACCAGCTGGGTCGCGGTCATGATGGGCCAGGGCATCATGCCGAAGACCTACGATCCGACGGCCAATGTCCTGTCGGACGACGACGTACGCAAAAGCCTGAATTTCATTCGTGAAGCCTTCGCCAAAACCGCGGCTCAACAGTTTAAGCACAGCGACTTTCTGGCACGCCACATCACGGTCTGAACCCTGTTCACAAAAATTTGGTTCAACTTTGCCGGCGTGCAATGTTATCCATGACGAAACCGGGCGGTTTAAGAGCTAGAGGCACCCCATTGTCGTCATCACGACCCGCAGCCGTGCGCCCCGTCTTCCGTTCTCCCCTGCAAATCCTCGGCAGCGGCCATGCCCTGCCGCGCGCCTGTGTTACGTCCGACGCACTGGATGTCGTACACGGCAAGCCCGAGGGCTGGTTGTACAAGCGTTCGGGCGTAGCCCAACGCTTTGTTTGCGGCGACGAGGACCAGCTCGACCTGGCGCTCGACGCTGCCGGCCAGGCCCTGGCCGAGGCGCAGTGCGAGCCGGCGGGCATCGCCCTGGTCCTTTTCGCGGCCGCCGTGCCCTATCAGTCGATCCCGGCAACGGCCCCCCTGATTCAACAGCGATTGGGCATCCAGGACGGCGCCTGCATGAGCTTCGACGTCAATTCGACCTGTCTCAGCTTCGTAACCGCGCTCGACATCGCCAGCCGCATGATCCCCGCCGGGCGCAAGGCCTTGGTCGTCGCGGCCGAAGTCGCATCGCGCGGTCTGCCGTGGAAGAGCGATCCGCAGATCGCCGCGCTGTTCGGCGACGGCGCAGCTGCGGTCGTCGTCGATTCCGCGACCGATGAGGCCGGTGTTGTCGCCTCACGGATGGAGACCTACCCATCGGCCTACAATGCCTGCACCTTGGGGGCTGGTGGCACGCGCTACGACTATCACCAGGATCGGGATGCCTTCGACGCCAACAGCTTTTTCCGTATGGACGGAGAGGCCCTGTACCGCGCTACGGTCAAGCATTTCGAACCCTTCCTTGATCGTCTGCTCAAGGACGCCGGCTGGACGCGCGACGATATCGATGTCGTTATTCCGCATCAGGCCAGCCCTGGAGCACTCGCCCACCTGGCCCGGCGCTGTGGCTTCAAATCGGATATCGTTGTCAATATCGTCCGCGACCACGGCAATCAGATCGCGGCTTCGATACCGACGGCCCTGTCGATCGCCCGGCAGAGCCAGCGCGCCCTGACCGGCCACAAGGCGCTGATTCTCGGCACCTCCGCAGGTATATCCCTGGGCGGCATGGCGTTGGTTTTATGAGGCTTGTTGTATCCGGCGCCACCGGCTTTCTCGGTGGGCATCTGTGCCGATATTTGAGCGGGCAAGGTCACGAGGTGATCGGTCTTGGCCGCGATTCGGAGAAGGGTGCGGGCCTGGGCGCAAGGTTCGAAGCCGTCGACCTGAGCACCTCCGAAGCACTGAACGGCGTGTCCTCAGCCGATGCCTTCGTCCACTGCGCCGCCCTGTCGTCCAACTGGGGCCGCCGGATCGACTTCGAACGCGCCAATGTCACGGGTACGCGCAACGCCTTGGCGATCGCCGAACGCATGGGCGTCAAGCGTTTCGTGCACATCTCGTCGCCAACCGTCGCCTTTCGCTTTCGCGACCAACTGAACCTGAGCGAGGACGCACCCCTCCCCGGGCCGGTCAATGCGTATGCCGCCAGCAAACAACATGCAGAACGACTGGTGCGAGCCCGCCCAGAGATAAGTCCCATCATCCTGCGACCGCGCGGCATTTATGGTCCGGGCGACAGTGCCCTGCTGCCGCGCCTGCTGCGGGCAGCGCAGAGCGGCGCGCTGCCCCTGATCAACCATGGCGAAACCGTCACCGACCTGACCTATGTCGATGATGTGGTCAGGGCGATCGCACTCGCCCTGACGGCGCCAGACATCTGCAATGGACGCACCTACAATATTTCGGGTGGCGAGCCGCTCAGCATTAAGGCTATCATCACTCAAGCCGCCCAAGCCGCAAAGATCCCGGTCAGCTTCACAGGAATCCCGCGTATATTGGCCATGACAGCGGCACGGATCGCCGAGTTCGCGGCAAACATGACGCCCGGTCGTCCAGAACCTCTGTTCACTGCCTACAGCGTCGGAGTCATGGCCTACAGCCAGACGCTTGATATCTCAGCGGCGCGACGTGATCTCGGTTATACGCCGCACATTTCGTTCGCGGACGGCTTAAGGCGGACCTTTTCATGACGCCGATCTTCGCCAACAGCGCCACCGTCACGGTGCCTGAACGCTTGGTCCTGAAGGATGGCGCCTGGCGACCGGTGACACTCGGTGTGCGTTACGGTGTGTGGCTACATCCATCCGAAGGGCCTGTGCTCATCGATACCGGCTATGGCCCCGAAGTCACATCGGGTCCCCGCAGCCTGGCACTGGCCCTTTATGCCGCCGTGATCAGACCGAAATTGGTCCAAATGCCCGAAGCGGTGCTGGAGCGACTGGGTTTCACGGCTGCCGATGTCAATACCATCGTTATCACCCACTTCCACGCCGATCATGTCAGTGGTCTGAGACGATTCCCCAACGCGCGTTTCGTCGCGGCGGGTTGGCCGGCGCTCAAGGCGCAATCGGGTTTTCAACATCTGCGCCACGGTGTTTTCACTGAACTTCTGCCCAATGATTTCGAAGATCGGCTGACGGCGATGGAAAATCTTCCCGATATCGCCCTGCCCTTTGGTTCGGCCCGCGATATTTTCGGTGACAGCAGTCTGCTGGGGCTCGACCTTCCGGGCCACGCGCTCGGCCACACCGGGGTCGTGTGGCCGGAACAGAAACTGATCTACGCCGCCGATGCGCAATGGTTGAAACGCGCCGCGCTGGATAACCGGCCGCCGCGCGGACCGGCGCGTTTGATTTATCAGGATGAGCGGGCCATGCAGGCCTCGCTGGCGCATCTTCGTCAGGCCGTAGCGGCAGGCTATGAGATCGCTTTTTGTCATGACGATCTTTAGGGCGCTTACGTCTTTTATGCGTACGCGTCGGTTAGAGAATCGACTTAAGACGCATGAGCAGGTCAAGAGTTATCAAAAAAAACATATAAAACAATGGCATGAACGAATAAAAACGTCAATTCCTTATTTCCGGAATTTTGGAAAAAACGACTTTATTGCCGAGCCCTTTCTTGATAAAAACCGTCTCATGCAAAATTTCGCCGACTATAATTCGGCCGGAGTAAGCGCTGCCGACGGCTGGGCGATATTCGAAAACCGCGCCCCGCAAAAAACCGGCTACTTCGTTGGCGCCAGTACCGGCACCAGCGGCAATCGCGGGCTCTATGTTATCTCGGATGCCGAACGCTATGAGTGGCTGGGCGTTATGCTGGCGAAGACCCTGCCGCGCTTTCCGTTCGAGACGGCCCGCATCGCCCTGATCCTGTCACTCAATTCAGCGCTCTACAAGACTGTCAACGCGCCCGGCCTTAATCTCAGATTCTTCGATCTGCATGCTGGTCTCGATGTCCTTCTACCGGCCGTCGCGGCCTATGCGCCGGACACGGTCATTGCCCCGCCCAAGGTATTGCGCGCTTTTGCAGAATCCACCCGCCGGCTGCCCCTGAAACGTCTGTTCTCCGGTGCCGAGGTCCTCGATCCCCTCGACCGCGCCGTCATCGAAGCGCGCTTCGGTGTCACAGTGCGCGAAATATATATGGCGACCGAAGGCTTGCTGGGCGTCGCCTGTGAGCACGGCACCCTGCACCTGTGTGAGGACGCCGTCCTCTTCGAATGGGAAGATGTCGCCGGCAGCGATCTGAAAACGCCGATCATCACGGATTTCACCCGCACTACCCAAGCCATGTGCCGTTACCGTATGAACGACCTATTGCGCCTATCGAACAAACCCTGTCCCTGCGGCTCTCCCTACCAGGCCGTCGTCGCCATCGAAGGCCGGGCAGATGACCTTTTAATCATCGGGGGAACACACACCGTGACCCCAGATATCGTTCGCAACGCCATTGTCGACGCCGATCGGCGCATCCTCGATTTTCGCCTGCGACAGACCGGACCGGAGGAGCTTGAACTCGTCCTACCGCAAGACCTGCCGTCCGAAGCCGCCGACAGGGCAATGGCCGCCCTAGTCGCCCTATTCTCGTCATTGAATTTATCGGTGCATATAGTCGTCCACCTGGAAATCCTGACAACATCGGCGCGCAAATTGCGCCGGGTGGAGCGGATATGGCAAGGCTAAGGCTTGAACATCGACCGCAAAAAGGCTGCTCGCATGTCGCCGACCTCCTCGTCGGTCAAGGCTTGCAACTCACGCAGACGTGTGGACACGTCCATGCGTTGGTGAAGAATGGAAGTGATGGCGACAACGTCAGGGGCGAGGACGACAAAGGCGATATAGTGGCTGCCRACGCGATGCAGTTGGATCTTCAACGCCTCTGTCAGGCGCGTTCGCTTCGGCAAGGTGTCATGGCGGTCGGCGATATGCTGAAAGCCGGCGTAGAGTTCACGTACATAGTCGTAGGTGCGGCGCTGGCCCCACCTATCGATACCATAGTCCGTCAAATGGCCGAGATGGCCATAGGCCGTAGGAGTCAGGTGATAGACGCCCATCACATATCTTTGGGCTTGAGATCTTCCAAAAACTTTTCCACGATCTCCTTCGGCACGAACTCTCCGCGTTCGGCCTCGTCCAGGCCCTGAAGAAGCGAATGGTAAACCCCCATCCTCTCCATATCCTTGCGGATCAGGTCGCGGACATATTCGCTGGGCGTCGCATAGGTCGCCGTGCCGCCAGCAATACGGTCGACATAACGGCGCATTTCATCCGGAAGGCTGACGTGCAAGCTGCTGCCCATAATGGATCTCCTCTGTCGTGCAGTGTCCCATCTATGTCAATAAATGTCAAATATTGCGGTCGGAGGCGGGCTTGAGTCGCGTTCTGATCACCGGGGCGCGGGCGCCCGTCGCCCTACATCTGGCGCGGCTGTTTGCGGTTGATGGACATCATGTGACCTTGGCCGACAGCCACGCCCATCCGCTGGCACGCGCCACTCGTCACGCCGGTTACATCTGCCTGCCGCCACCAAGTGTCAGTCTGAAGGCCTATGGCAAGGCACTTTCAGCGGCATGTTCCACACACCGCATCGACGTGATCATTCCGACCTGCGAAGAGGTGCTATATCTTGCCGCCGCCCGCGACCTCCTGGGCGTAGATCTGCGGCTGTGGGCGCCCGATTTCGACCGCCTTAAACGGGTGCATAATAAATATAGCTTTGCACAATTGGCGCGGACCGGGCCAGTCACCGCGCCCGAGACTCACCTGCTGACCTCACCGGCCGACCTGGAGTCCGTACCGGCCGGCAAATGGATTTACAAACCCGTCTGGTCGCGCTTCGGAGACCGCGTATTGATCCGACCTGACGCCACGGCCCTGTCGACGCTCAGACCTTCGCGAGACGATCCCTGGGTGGCCCAGACCTGGTTACCCGGCGAGGAATTATGCTGCCATGCCGTAGGCCACCATGGCCAGTGTGTCGCTCGTCAGGCCTATCGTCCACTCTGGCGCGCCGGCAAGGACAAGGGTGCCGGGGTCGCCGTCGAGCCAGTCAACGATCCGGACGTCACAGCCTTTGTTGAAGGGTTTGTCGCGGATCAGACCTGGCACGGCCATATCTCGTTCGATTTCCGCCGCGATGCCGCTGGCCGCCTCCATGTCATCGAATGCAACCCGCGCGCCACGACCGGTGCGCACTTCTTCATCGCCGGTGACAACCTGCCCGAGGCTATTCTGAACGGCACGCCGGCCCAAGCATCGGGTAAAACGGCCCTGACCGTGCCGCTGGCCATGCTGATCTATGCCTTGCCCCAGGCCCTGAAGACCGGCAGGCTGCGGCAATGGCAGCGCGACTTCGGCCGTATGGGCAATCTGCTGAACGATTCCAACGATCGCGCCACTTGGCCATTCGAACTGCTGGCCCTGGCGGAGATCCTCACCAGCGCCGTGCTGACAGGCAAGGGCCTGAAGGCGACAGCCACAGCCGATATAGAATGGAACGGCGGTGCCTTTCTATAGCTCCATCTCGACGGTCATCGGGGTATCAGACACCGCAAGCCGGCGGCCAGCGAGAATGTCCTCGATCGCCAGGCGCATAATATCGAGTGGTCCAACCATCCGGCCCATCTGCCCGGTCAGGGCACGATTGTCCGTCGCCGCCTCGAGGATGCGTTGGTCCTGGGCGACACCCACCCGGAACATGGGCTTGAACAGCAGGGCCTTGAGATATCCCAACCCACCCTGGCGCGGCCCCGACAAGACGCCGATGCCGGCGACCGTGTCCGGCGTTGCCTGACGCAGGTGAAAGGTCGTCGCCAGATTGATGCCGCGCGGACCCCAGAATTCGATTTCGGCAATACCCGGCGCCAGGAAGCGTCCAACACTGACTGACCGTCCGCCTTCCAACAAACGGCTGACCAGGCCTTCCTGGCGCGGCTCGCCGACATAACGCGCCTCGACCCAGCCATCGCCGCCGGTGACCGTTACCGTGACGCGATAGCGCCGCGCGCTCAGGCCCCGCAACAGACCGCGGTGGACGAAGTGGGTATGGGTTGAATCGAGGATATTTTCGGCGACGTCAGCCAGGGTGGAACGGACCCGGTTTTGGGCCAGGGCGGTGATATTGGCGCCACCGCAAAGAGCCCCGGCGTAGGGCTCCACCGTTTGTGGCTTCAGGGCGATAAAAACGATGCCGTGACGTTCCGCGACCGGGAAGACCGGAACGCGACAGGACGACACATCGCCGACATGGCCCGGCATGTCGCGACAGAGGCCCTCGGCATCGAAAACCCAGCCGTGATAGGCGCAGGCGATGCCGCTGTTAGTAACCCGACCGAGCGAAAGCGGAGCGCCGCGATGCGGGCATTGATCATAGAGCGCGCTCAAACCCTGAGAGGTCCGGAACACCACGACCGGCGTACCGTCGACGACAAAGCGCTGAGGTCGGTCGCCAATATCGCGTGCCGGCGCCACGGCAATCCAACCCGACGGGATCATAGCGCGAGCCCCTTCAGCACCGCAACGCCGACCGTATCGAGCACGGTCCTCACACACCGGCCGGCCGCGCGCCGTCCCGGGCTGAGGTGGCGGTTATAGACGACGCTATATTCCACGGCCGCGACGCCGCCGCGATGACGTTTAAAAGCCGCCGCGCCGGCGCTCATATTATAGAGCATCCGCCGGTCTCGCGCGCGCAGCAGGGCCAGGGCCATCAGCCGGCGATAGAGACCCGTTTCAGCCGTCTGTACGGTGTCATAACCGACGATCGGTGCCGTCAGGGTATCGCCTTGTTCGAAAAACCCGATGACGCCATCCAGAACACCATTGCCATTACGCAGGCCGTGGAAACTCAGCAAACCGTTCTGATGGGCCAATTGCATGAACAGTGGCGTGTAACGCGGATTGAGCCAGGTATATTTGTCGAGATAAAGCTTCTGATAAAGCCAGGCCATGCGTTCGAAATCGCCCTGCCCGATCTCGTCAGGGCCCACGACGCGAAAATCAGCTTGGTCGAGCAGATTGCGGTCGCGCGCTTCATCGCGATGGACACGCGGCGCAGCACCGCGCGCGTCGAAAATATAGATTTGCCGCGACGGCAGAGTACTATAGCCACAGGCCTTGAAACGCGGCAACAACTGGCTGTGGCAAACGTCATTGAGCGAACGCCATAGCACGACATGTCCTGGCCATTGCTTGGCCACGGCCTCCGTTACCTCGGCGATCTGATTGGCCGTCAGGTCGGGAATGATATTTGTAGAGAACAACCAATTGTTCGGCTGGACCTGGCGGTCGAAGCCGCTGGCACGCAGCAAGGGACGCGCTGCGCCGATCAAACCCCGCAGCGCCATTTTCAGCCATGGCCGCGCCTTGAAATGGCGTAATTCGTCCTCGGCATAGTCGAGATAGGCTACGCTGGGACAACAGATATAACAGGTCGGCGCGCCGTCATTCACCGTCAAAGGCAGGCGGCTCCCACCTATCTCGATGTCGCGCATCTCGGTCGTCAGATTGCTGATGAGGTCCCGCGTAAGCGCAGATGTGAAGACGCCTGTGGCTGCACACATGTGTAACCCCTGAAATTGCGCCCTATGTCCATCTGACATCTCCGACGGGCCCCTGTCCATAGCTGCCGGGCCGACTGCATTGACAAGTGCGTGAAAGTGATCCCACTCTGGTCGTTTGTTTTTAAGGGGACACTTATGGCCTTGTTCGGACGTCTCAAACCGCTTGACGACCACCTTACCCACGCACCCGCTAATGCACTTGCCAAAACTCTGAGCTGGCCGCACCTGATTGCGCTGGGCATCGGCTGCACGATCGGCATGGGCATCTTCACCCTGACCGGTGTCGGTGCCAAGCTGGCCGGTCCCGGCGTCATCCTGTCCTTCGCCATGGCCGGCATGGTCGTGATCTGCGCCGCCCTGGCCTATACGGAAATGGCGACCCTGATCCCGACCTCCGGTAGCGCCTTCACCTATACCTATTCGGTGCTCGGCGAAGGCCTGGCCTGGGTTGTCGGCTGGTCTCTGGTGCTCGAATATGCGCTCGGCGCTGCCGCGGTGGCCACTGGCTGGGCCGGCCATATCCAGGGCTTTCTCGAAGGCACCTTGCACATAGTGACACCTGCTGCCCTGACCGCGGGCCCCATGGCCGGCGGCATCGTCAATATCTACGCCGTCGTCATCGCTTTGATCGTTACCGGGCTCCTTTTGATCGGCACGCGCGAAAGCGCCACGGTCAATATCATCCTGGTCGTCATCAAGTGCGCCGCCCTGGTGCTGTTCGTCGTCCTGGCCATACCGGCGATCAAATCCGGCAATTACCACCCCTTTATGCCCTACGGCTTCCAGGCCCATACCCTTGGCGACGGCGTCGACAAGTACGGCGTCGCGGCAGCAGCGGCGATCGTGTTCTTCGCCTTCTACGGCTTCGATGCCGTGTCGACCGCCTCGGAAGAGGTCAAAAACCCCAATCGCGACCTGACCATCGGCATTGTCGGCTCCATGGTCGCCTGCGTGCTGATCTATATGCTGGTCTCGGCTTCGGCCGTCGGTGCCATCGACTTCAAACTGTTTTCCAACAGCGCCGAGCCCCTGCCGGACGTCATGCGCCTGCTCAGCCATCCACTGGCGGCAGCCTTGATAGGCGCCGCGGCCATCGTCGCACTGCCCTCGGTCATCCTGGTCTGCATCTATGGCCAGAGCCGCGTCCTGTTCGTCATGGCGCGCGACGGCCTGATCCCACAGGGCTTTGCCAAGGTCAATAAGCGCGGCATCCCGGCTGTCATGACCATTACGACCGGTCTGTTCGTTGCCGCCGTCGCCGGGTTTATTCCGTTGCAAAAGATTGCCGAGCTGGCCAATGCCGGCACGCTCTGCGCCTTTACTGCCGTGTCATTGTCGATGATCGTCCTACGCATCCAAAAGCCCAAGCTGGAGCGCATTTTCAAGACACCTGTGTTTTGGCTGATCGGCCCGGCCGCCATTATCGGCTGTATCTGGCTGTTCACCAGCCTGTCCGACCTGGCCAAGATGTGGTTCCTGGAGTGGAACGCCGCCGGCCTGGTCTTTTATTTCTGCTATGGTTTTTGGCGCTCGCGCCTGCGTGGCGCCGCCAAGCTGGAAAGTGAAGGCGGCCTATGACTTGAAAAATATGCAGACTTCGTCTATAAAAGGTTAGTACCTTTTTCATACGGAAATCTGCCATGGCCAAGGAAGCCGTCTTTACGCTGAAGCTCGAAGCCGAGTTGCGCGATGCCTTTATGTCCGAAGCCGAGGCCACACACCGGCCGGCTTCGCAGATTGTGCGCGACTTCATGCGCGATTTCGTCAAGAAACAACAGGACAAACGCGACTACGACGCCTGGTTCGAGGCGGATACGGAACGCGCGCTTAAGGAAGCCGACGATCCCAATACCAAGTGGTTGACCCACGAAGAGGTTCTGGAACGCATGCGCATCCAGCGTGAATCTCTGTTGGCGCGTATCGCCGCCCGCGACGCCGCTGAGGAAGCTGCGGCGGCCACCAATACCGCCGCAGAATGAGTCGAGTCTATTGGGCGGAAATGGCGGAATCCGCGCGCGATGCCAGGATCGAATTTATCGCCCGAACCAGTCTTGATGCAGCACTTGAGCAATTCGAGGAAGTTCACCGGCAGACAACCCGCTTGCTCACTTTCAAATACCTGGGCCGACCGGGCAAAACTAAGGGCACACGCGACCTGACCATCAATCGCACCTCCTTTGTCGTGACCTACCGGATTATCGGCGACAACATCCAGATCATGCGCTTTCGCCACACGTCGGAAAAGTCCTGAATCACTTCTCCTCATCAGGATAAGGCCCGACCCCACCGTCGGCGATAAACGCGTCGATATGCGCCGTCAGGACCGGCAGCGGCACCGAACCCAGTTCCAGCACACTGTCGTGGAAGGCCCGGATGTTGAACTTCGGACCCAGGGCCTTTTCCGCCTTGGCGCGGGCGTCGGTGATCGCCATCTCGCCGAGATAATAGCTCAGCGCCTGGCCCGGCCATGAAATATAGCGGTCGACCTCGGTATCGATCTCGTGTTCGCTCAGCGCCGTGTTGTCGCGGAGATATTGCCGGGCCTGTTCGCGCGTCCAACCCTGGCTGTGAATGCCGGTATCCACAACGAGCCGCGATGCTCGCCACATCTGGTAACTCAGCATGCCGAAACGATCGTAGGGCGTTTCATACAGGCCCATCTCGTCGCCCAGCTTCTCGCAATAGAGCGCCCAGCCCTCGCCATAGGCCGAGATATAGGTCTGCTGGCGAAACTCAGGCAGGTTCTTGTTCTCGGCCGCCAGCGGCATCTGGAAGGCATGGCCCGGCGCCGACTCATGCAGCGTCAAAGCTGCCAGTTGAAACAATGGCCGCGATTTCAGGTCATAGGTGTTGACGAGATAGACGCCCGGCCCACCGCGCCCACTAGTATAATAGGGCGCGATATCGTCGGGCACCGGCACGATGCCGAAACGCTGGCGCGGCAAATGGCCGAACCAATCGCCGGCAACTCCGTCGAAGCGTTTGGCTGTCCAGGCTGCGCGATCGAGCAAGGCCTGAGGCGTCGTGGCATAGAATTTCGGATCACTGCGCAGATAGGCGAGAAAAGCCGGAAAATCGCCCTGGAAACCGACTTGCTTCATGACCTCAAGCATCTGAGCGTGGATCAAGGCGACCTGGTCGACGCCGATCTGATGGATCTGCGCCGGCGTGAGGTCGAGCGTGGTGAATTCACGGATCTTCGACTGATAATAGGCCGCGCCGTCCGGCAGGGCGCTGGCGCCCAAGGCAATCTGCGCATGCGGAATATAGTCGTCATCGAGAAAAGCCAGCAGCTTCCTGTGGGCCGGCACGACGACATCGGTGATGACCTTGACGGCCTCGTCGCGCAGCGCGGCCTGGACACCGGCAGGAATCGTCGCCGGCATATTGAGGAACGGTTTGTAAAATGCGGTGTCCTGCGGCCTGGCGTCGATCACCGACCGGACCGACACGTCGCGACCTTCGAGAGTGATTTGCGGCGGTGTGAAATGGCGTTTCAACCCGGCACGCATATTGACCATCTCCTGGTCGAAATAACGCCCCATCTCGCTCAATTGGCCGAGATAGTTGCGGTAATCCTGCTCGCTGCGGAAATTCTGGTCGGCGGCATAGGTCAGATCACTCCAGAAGGCGCTGTCGGAGTTGACGGGGCGCTCATATTCACGGAATTGCTGCGCCGCCAGCAGCCCGTCGATCTGCGTTTTGTAGACCTGGAAATTGACCTGATTGTCCGGTGACAACTGCGTCGTATTGATAGCCGCCAATTGCTTTTCAACGCCTTGCCAGTAATCCAGCCTTTGCTGTTGCGCCTGGGCGCTGACATCGGGCAGATGGGCGGCAACCCTGTCCGAGCCGCTGTCTTCGCCCGCGGCCTGCTGGGACGACCGCCATGCCCATTCGGCGCTGTATATGGCCTTGAATTGGCTGTCGGCCGGGCTTTCGGCCCAAGCCGGCGTCGCCAGTAGTGCAAACAGGAACCCAAACCATTTCATTGAAGCGCCCTCCGATCTTATCCAAATGACGTCAGTCGCCGCACTTTGACAAGCCCGTCCGGCATATATTTGCCGGCAACACAACTTTAAGGGGCGCCGCTACCCAAACCTTTCTCATTCACACGCATCGCACGGTTTAATAAGCTTTCGTTAAGCTTGCGCCACTTCGGAATGCCCAAACTATCGGGGTATTACACACCCCGATGGCCGGCGTTAAGACTATTTTTACCACGATCACACGCAAAGGTGGCACAAGCCTTGAAAGGCCGGGCGCATACCGGCTCCACCTGTCCCGTTTTCGCCAGGCCGTCGGCGCAGCACCCCTTTGAGACGTGATCATGTCACTTGCTTTCAAAATAACGCCGGATGATGAGGTTTGGGATTGCCCCCCCGAGACCGGTTCCTTAGCGCCCTCGGCGTCCCGTACCCTGTGTCTTGGCTTCACCTTGCAGACGCGGACCCGCTTTACATTCGACGGCATGACGCACCGCGGCGACCGCGGCGATACCGCCAGCCCCTGCGCCCGGCTGTTCCGCGTCGGCCCGCCAGACGCTCACACCATACGTGTCAATATTATGCTGCCAGAGGATTGGCAATCCGGGCTAGTTCAGGCCTTTTATGTCGACCCCGTCTCGGCCCTGTTCCAGACCCTGCCCGGAATCCGTCGCGAACTGCCCGACGTCCTGCTCCTTGGCCAGGTCGAAGTGACGGTCATCAATCACAAACCCCTCGTCCCAACTATTCCCTTCCGGTAGCGGTAACGCCGCCTTTCCGGCAAAACGCCTGTTGGCACCCTCAGCAATGCGCTCTAAGGATAACAATAAACGGGGAGTTCTCAGCGCATGTTTTCGGTCCATAGCTTAAGCTGGCTCGATATGGCCGTGATCGCCATCTACATCGGCGGGCTGGTCGTCGTGGGCCTGATGGACCGCCACCGCATGACCAAGGCGCGTGATGTCTTTCTGGCCGGGCAGTCGGCGTCATGGCCCAAGATCGGCTTTGCACTTTATGCCTCGACCATTTCCGCCACCTCGCTGGTCGGCCTGACCGGCTCGGCCTACGCCCACGGCATCAGTGTCTTCAATTACGAATGGATGGCCGCGGTTGTCCTGACCATCTTCTGCGCCTTTATCCTGCCGACCTATATCAAGTCCCAGGTCTTCACGGTGCCAGAGTTCCTTGAGTTAAGATATGGCCGCTTCGTCCGCACCTATGTCTCGGGCCTGGCCATTCTCCTCGGCGTCTTTCTCGATGCCGCCGGCGGCCTGTTCGCCGGCGCGGTGTTATTCCAGATCATGTTTCCCGATTGGCCGCTATGGCAGGTGTGTGCATTGCTGGCTGTCCTGGCCGGCGGCTTCCTGATCACAGGCGGTTTGCGCGCCGTCATCCTGATCGAGTCGATCCAGGGCGCTATCCTGGTCATCGCCTGCGCGGCCATCGCCTTCTTCACCTTTCAGGCGGTCGGCCACGGCCGCGTCACCGAAGGCTGGCACAATATGATGACGCGGATCGACGCCGCCCACCTTAAACTGATCCGTCCCGCCTCGGACCCGGCCATGCCGTGGACCGGCCTGGTCACCGGCGTACCCCTGATCGGCTTTTACTTCTGGTGCACCAGCCAGATGATGGTCCAGCGTGTCCTGGCGGCCAAGTCACTCGACCACGGCCGCTGGGGCTCATTGATGGGCGGCGCCATGAAGCTGACCAACCTGTTTCTCGTCATCCTGCCCGGCGCCGCTGCCCTGTTGCTGTTCCCGCATCTCGATGAGCCCGACCAGGTATTTTCGCATCTCGTCTTCGAAGTCCTGCCACACGGCTTGACCGGCCTGATCCTGGCCGCCTGCCTGATCTCCATCCTGTCGGGCCTGGCCTCCATCTACAATGCCACATCGACGCTTCTGACCATGGACTTCGTGCGCAAACTGAAGCCCGATATGAGCGAACAAGGCCTGGTGCGCACCGGCCAGGTGACCATGGTCGTCTTCATGGTGCTGTCCATCCTGTGGGCACCGCAGATCGTCCATTTCAAGGATACCCTATGGCAGTATCTGCAAGCCATATTATGCTACTTTGTGCCGCCGATCGCCGCCGTCTTCATCGCCGGTCTGTTTCTGCGCCGCGTCAACAAGGCGGGGGCCGCCGCCGGTCTGATCGTCGGCACGACCTCGAGCATTACGCTCTTTTTCGGTGTCGAGGTCTTCCACGCTATTCCGTTGCATTTCCTGGTCGCCGCCGTCGTCATCTTCGCGGTCAGCTTCGCCGCCTTGCTGGCCGGCAGCCTGCTGGAACCCGCCCCCGATGTCGCCCGGATCGCCCCTTTGATGTTCTCAAAGGCCGTATGGCAGGCCGAGACCGAGCACCTGAAGACGATCAAGTGGTATCAAAATTATCGTTTCCTCTCGATCGGGCTGCTGGTCCTAACCTTCTCCATTGTCGCCTGGTTCGCTTGAGTACGGATATAGGGCAAAAGTGATAATATATCAATCTGTTGCCGCAGCGAGTGATGGCTCCAGCCGTCCCGGCGGCCCCGCCCGCCCCTTGCCCACGTCCGGCCGTCATGTTAGTTTCAAGCGCATAAACCCATAAAAAGTCGCGGATTTCCGATTACATGACAACACCACGCAATATCCTGATTGTCGGCGGCGGCACAGCAGGGTGGCTGACCGCCTGCTATCTGGCCAAGGTGTTGGGTCAGAACCCGGCCGCCTGTCCTCAGATCACCGTCATCGAATCCCCAGACGTCGGCATTATCGGCGTCGGCGAAGGCACCTTTCCGACCATCCGCACTACGCTGCAAACCCTCGGCATCGACGAGGCCACCTTCCTGCGCGAATCCACCGCGACCTATAAACAGGGCATCAAGTTCGTCGATTGGGAAAAGACCCCGCGGAACGGCGAACACGAGCACTATCTCCATCCTTTCGACGCGCCCTATTTTGTCGACGGCGCCGGCCTCCTGCCCTACTGGCTGTTGTCGGATCCGGCCACCCGCCCGTCCTTCGCCGAAGCCGTCACCTTCCAGAAGCGCGTCGCCGATGCCCAGCGTGCGCCCAAGCGCACCTATGAAGGCCATTTCAGCGGTCCCCTCAACTTCGCCTACCATTTCGATGCGGTGAAATTCGCCCACCTCCTCGCCGACCGCGGTGTCGAACTGGGTGTATGTCACCTGAAGGGCAATATTACCGACGTCGTCATGGCCTCCGACGGCAGTATCGATCATGTGATGTCGCCCGAGCACGGCACGCTCAAGGCTGATCTTTATATCGACTGCAGCGGCTTCACCTCGATCCTGCTCGGCAAGGCGATGGGCGTGCCGTTCAAATCGGTGAAAGACTATCTGTTCACCGACCACGCCCTGACCTGTCAGGTGCCCTATGATGCCCCCAAGGCCCCGATCAATTCCTACACCGTCTCGGCCGCCCACGAGGCCGGCTGGACCTGGGACATCGGTCTGAAAGATCGCCGCGGTATCGGCTATGTCTATTCCGGCAACCATTCTTCCGACGAACGGGCCGAGCAGGTACTGCGCGCCTATATAGGTGACAAGGGCAAGGATCTGCCGACCCGCCTGATCAAGTTCGACGCTGGTTACCGCGAAACCCATTGGACTAAGAACTGCATCGGGGTTGGCCTGTCCGCTGGTTTCTTCGAACCGCTGGAAGCCACCGGCATCATGATGATCGAGGTGGCGGCCGGCATGATCGCCGAATTCTTCCCGCATGACGGCCCGATCGATGCAGCGGCGCCCCTGTTCAACAACCTGATGCGTCAACGTTACGAGAAGATCGTCAACTTCATCAAGCTGCACTACTGCATCAGCAAGCGCGACGAGCCGTTCTGGCGCGACAATGCCGACCCCAAGACTATTCCGGACGAACTGCGCAACATGCTGGACATGTGGAAACACCGTCCGCCGTCGCGCTTCGACTTCCTCACCGACGTCGAAACCTTCGCCTATTTTTCCTATCAATACATCCTCTACGGCATGGGCTATAAGACCGACCTCGAGGCGGCGCGCGGCAGCTATCCCAATGCCGAGGCGGCCCAGAAGATCTTCGATCGTATCAAGGGTTTCGGCGAGCACGCCGTCAAGGATCTGCCGTCGCACCGTGATCTGATCGAGGAGGTCTATGCCCACGGCTTCACCGAGAAGCAGGCTGAACGCAACTTCGTCGTCAAACAGAGGGTTGGGGCTTGAGCAAACCCACCATTATAGATGTCGCGAACCGGGCCGGGGTTTCGATCAAAACTGTGTCCCGTGTCATCAATAATGAAAAGCATGTCTCGGCCGACATGCGGACCCGCGTCCGCCAGGCGGTGAGCGAACTTGGCTTCGCCGCCAATGAATCGGCCCGCGGCATGCGTGCCCTCAATCCCGAACGCGCCTATGTCATCGCCCAGCTCTACGGCGATCCGGGCGGCGCCTATACCTCGGACATACAGCTGGGCCTGCTGCAACGTTGCCGCTATTTCGGCTATCACCTGGTCATCGAAGAGCTCGACTATCTATCTCCGGACATCGAACGCCGCGCCCGCGACCTGGTCCGGCGGCTGAAACTGGACGGCGCTGTCCTGACGGCACCGCTGACCGATAACCAACTCGTCCTCAATGTTCTCGACGATGCCGGCGTGCCCTATGTCCGCATCACACCGGTACATGAGTCGCGGACCGTACCCAGTGTGCGCATGGACGAACGCCGCGCCGCCTATCAACTGACGCAGCATCTGTTGACCTTCGGCCACCGCCGCATCGGCTTCATCCGCGGCCTGCCCAACCATGCCGCCACACTTTTGCGTTATGAGGGCTTCGAGCAGGCGATGACGGAAGCCGGAATCGAAATCGATCCGTCCCTGGTCGAGGATGGCGAGTTCCGATATTTTGCCGCCCTGCCCTGTGCCCACCGCCTGCTGACGCGGCCAGATCGGCCGTCGGCCATTTTCGCCAGCAATGACGAGATGGCCGCTGCCGTCATCAAGGTCGCCCATGAGCTGGGTTTCACCTTGCCCGACGATATGTCCGTGGTAGGCTTTGACGACATCCCGACCTCGGAAATGCTGTGGCCGTCCCTGACGACCGTGCGCCAACCTGTCGCAGGGCTGGGCGCAGCCGCCGGCGATCTGCTGTTCACGCGTCTGTCGCCCGGCGGATCCGGATGGCCGAGCCCTGTGCCACACCAGATTCTGCACCACGATATCGTCCTGCGCAGCTCAACGGCTCCGGTTCGCGACCCCAAGACCCTGTTCGGTCAGGCCATGAACCGTTAGGCCGTGAACCTGCACCCCTCCCCCATTCGGGTCGTCGATCGGGCCTTTGTGGCACTGAGCGTGGCCGGTTGGCGGCTATGGCTGTCGGCGGCGCTGTTCTTCCTTATCCCCTACCTGCTTGGCTTTTTCATTCTCTACAAGCCGCTGATCGACGGCAGCCAAACCTTCACCTCGGCTATGAACCCGGCCTATCTGGTGCGCTATTACGGTTTTATCGTCTGGTATTTCGTCGTCCGCGCCCTCAACTACTGCACGACAGGCCAGTTGCTCTACAATGCCTGCAGCCATGAGCCCGTGACCTTGCGCCATATTGCCATGTCGGGCCCGAAGAAGTTGTTGCGCGCCTCACCGGTCTATCTGCCGGTCATCGCCCTCGCCTATGTCGGACAGTCCCTATGGATCGTGCCGGGCCTGATCGTGTCCTATTTCGCCGACTTCTTTTTACCGCCCTACGTCCTGGCGCGCATGCCGGTCAAGGCTGCGTGGCGCCATGGCGCCCGTCTGCGCAAGGGGCGCAACCTCACCCTGATCCTGAGCTTCCTCCTGATCGCCTGCGCCGGCTTCGCGGGAGCCTGGGCTTTGAAGTGGCTAAATGGCCTGATGTCTTGGCTGCCCTTTTCCGCCGCGACGATCGGCCTGGCCGTGGGCTATATGGTCATCGAAGTCCTGATGCAGGCCTGGATGACCGGCCTCTACTTCAGCGCCTACGACCGCGAACCCTCTCCCGAAGCCACCGCCGACCTGTTCGATTAAACCGGCGCAGCAGGATTCGGAGCAGCTGTGGCCCTTTTCAAAGAAAACCGGCGCTCCGAATGGCCATCTGCATTTATTCAGGTGACCATATTGACACGTGACTAATAAGTCACCTATTATAGATCCATGGATCTGATCTTCAAAGCCCTGAGCGACGATACCCGGCGCCTCCTGCTCGATCGGTTGCGGCAACGTGACGGCCAGACCCTGACCGATCTCGAAGCTTCGACCGGCATGACGCGCTTCGGTGTGATGAAGCACCTGAAACTGCTCGAAGCCGCCAATCTCGTCATCACCCACAAGGCCGGCCGCTTCAAATACCACTATCTCAATGCCGCCCCGCTTCAGCAGCTCGTCGATCGCTGGATCGAACCCATGACCCAACAACCCCTGGCCCGGGCCGCTCTCGACCTGAAGGCCGAACTGGAAAGGACAATCCCTATGTCTGACGTCAAGAAACCCGACTTCATGCTTGAGACCTTCATCCGCGCCACACCCGACCGGGTGTGGCAGGCCCTGACCACGACGGAACTATCCAAGCAGTTCATGCTGATGGGTGGCGGGATTTACGGCACGATTGCCACCAATGAGACCTATGAATATCGTCTCGACGACGGCAAGGTCATGGTATCGGGCAAGATCCTGGCCGCCGAGGCGCCGTCACTACTCGATATGACCTTCATGATGCCATGGATGGGGCCGGACGCGCCTATATCGCGTAATGTCTATAAACTGGCTGCTGTCGGCGACCTGACCAAGCTCACCATCCTGCACTACGATCTGCCGGCCGAACAGGAGGGGCTCAAGGAAGCCTGGGCGCAAATTGCCGCCAGCCTGAAGTCATTGATGGAAACCGGCAAGGGTCTGCATTTCGAGATCGAAGACCACAGTCAGACAGAACCTGCTTGAAGGTTTATGCCAAGGCCCGAACCTGCTTGCCGCCGATATGGCGTGCGAGCAGGTTTTTCAGGTGCGTCGGATCGAATGGCTTGGGAATGAAATCGTCCATCCCCGCCTCAATGCACAGGCTCTTGTCGCGATCCAATACATGGGCCGTCATGGCGATGATCGGGGTGGCTTCGAGCTTCTGTTCTTTCTCAAATGCGCGGATCAGACGCGTACTCTCGAATCCATCCATTCCGGGCATTTGAACATCCATCAGGATCGCGTCGAATGTGCCGCGTTCGGCCTTGCGCAAGGCCTCCAGGCCGTTCTGCGCCACATCATAGCTGTAACCCAGGTGGTCGAGCATCGAAGTCGCGACCAGGGTATTGGGCTCATAATCCTCGACAACGAGAACGTTCCTGTGCACCTTTTCGGGCGTATCGTGTTTCCCCACCAGTTGCATCGGCTTGGCGACGTTCTTCAAGGTGATCTCGACGGTGAAGGTCGATCCGATGCCCGGCCGGCTGACGACCGAAATCGAGCCCTTCATCGCCTTGGCAATGGCCCGGCAAATCGACAGGCCCAGCCCTGAGCCGCCATATTTGCGTGTCATCGACGCATCGGCCTGCATGAACTTGTCGAAAATGACCCCCGTCTTCTCTTCCGCGATGCCGATGCCGGTGTCGGTGACATCGAAAAGCAGCACGCTGTCGGTCGCCCGCTCCTTCTTGACGCGGACATTGATCTCGATCTGGCCGGATTCGGTGAATTTGATGGCATTGGCGATCAGGTTGGTCAAAATTTGCTGCAGTCGTAACGGGTCGCCGACATAACGATCCCTGAGACCATGATCATAGGCGACCTTCAGAGGCAGATTCTTTTCCCGCGCCTTGACGTCCATCATAACGACGGCTTTTTCGACTATCTCGGCCGGGCTGAATTCGACGGCTTCCAGCATGAGATCGTCGCTCTGCAGCTTGGAAAAATCGAGGAGATTGTTGATCAGCGACAATAGATTGTCGCCGCTTTGGCGCAACATGGAAACACACTGCTGTTCTTTCGGATTGAGATTTTCCGACAGACTGAGAATGTGCGCCAGTCCGATAACGGCATTCATCGGCGTGCGCAGTTCGTGGCTCATATTGGCGAGAAATTCGTCCTTGCGCCGGTTGCTGTCACGCAGTTGCGTCTCGATCCGCTTCTGGTCGGTGATGTTGCGCGCCACCTTGGACGCCCCGACGACCCGCCCGGACCCGTCGCGGATCGGCGACACGGTGAGCGAAATTTGGAGCAGATCACCGTTTTTTGCCCGCCGGACGGTTTCAAAGTGATCGACTTTCTTCCCGGACTTGACCCGACCGAGGATAGAATATTCTTCGTCCAACTTGTCCGGCGGGATGATCAGGCTGATGTGCTGACCGATCGCTTCCTCGGGGCCATAGCCGAAAATGCGCTCCGCCGCCGCATTCCACGAGGTGATGACGCCCTCCAGGGTTTTGCTGACGATGGCGTCATCCGAGGATTCGACGATCGCCGCCAAGGAAGCGCTCAAGCGTTCCGCCTGTTTTGTAATGCCGATGTCGCGCGCAATCTTTGAGACGCCGACGATCACGCCGGCGGCGTTCTTGATCGGGGAGACCGTCAGGGAGAGATCGATCAGAGCGCCCGCCTTGGTTTGGCGCACCGTTTCGAAATGTTCCAGGCGTTGTCCGGCCTTGACCTTGCCGATGATGAGAAATTCCTCGTCTTCGCGGTCCTTAGGGATGATCAGGGTGATATGCCGGCCGATCGCCTCCTCGGGCGTCCAGCCGAAGAGCCGCACCGCGGCTGTATTCCATGAGGTGATGATGCCATCGAGCGTTTTGCCGATGATGGCGTCGTCGGAGGACTCGACGATCGCCGCGAGGTAGCCATCCAATTCGTTCACGTCGCGATCCAGGTAGTCATATCATTACCCCTGACAGGTGCCGGCGCGTGGCGCAGCCCTGCCCTATCCGCCGTAAAATGAGCGTAAAAATGTAAAGGCTCCATGTGAAAGTGATATCGCTCCCAATCACCCCTCTTTAAGAGGTTATGGGAGCTTTACCGTTCTGCCCGAGGCAGCGCTACGTTTGGCGGCATCGAGGATTTCGACGACCAGCAGGTTGTTTTCCAGGGACGACGGATCATAGGGCCCCGGCGTCACGCGACCGTCGATAACGGCGCGGAAATAGGCGAACGGATCGTCGAAGGGGGCCTCGCGTTCGTCCAGGGTGACATCGCGGGCGCTGTCGGGTGTCGTGCCGCGGATATGCAGGCTGTGGCGGTCATCGGCGACGATCTGGCCCTTGACGCCATAGATCTCCATATCCTTGCGGCCGCCGGGCCAGTCCCACGAGGCTTCGGCAATACCCTGGGCTTGCGGGTAGTCGACGATGATGGTCGCATCGTCATCGACCCTGGTATAGACATCCGGCTGAAAATGCCGCGTGATGGCGGTCACCGACACCGGTCGCTCACCCTTGGTCAGCCACGTCATCAGATTGGCACCGTAACAGCCGAAATCGATAATGGCGCCGCCGCCGTTCTTTACGGGGTCGGTCAGCCAGCTCAAGAATTCCGCGCTGACGCCGATCTTGACCGGACCTTCGTGACCGTCGTGAAAGACCATACGGCGCACCGGGCCGGTATCGTCGCCCGCGGCCACCAGCTTAGCCGCTTCGGCCGTCGTGGCGTACCACGTCGTCTCGTAATTGGTGAGAAGCTGGATATGGTATTTTTGCGCCAGGCCGGCCATGGCGTGCGCATCGTCGAGGCTGACGGCCAATGGTTTTTCGACCATGACATGGATGCCGCGCGGCGCCGCCGCCTCGACAATCTTGCGGTGGCCCTGGATATCGCCAAAGCCCAGGACCGCGACCGGATGAGTCTTATCGAGCATGGTGGCGATGTCATCATAGACGATCGCCATGTCGAAGCCATACTGGTCAGCGTAGCGTTGGGCCAGGGCCCGGTTGGGTTCGACGATACCGACAACCGTAATGTCGCCGCGCTTCAGGCTATTGAACAGGCCGTAGGCGTGGTCGTGAGTTAGGCCGATAACCCCCACCGGCATGGGCGCGACCGGCTGCGCCGCCAGAGGACTTGATCCGGCCGCCATCACCGCCGCCACCAGAGCGAATACGAACACCATAAACTTGCCGCCCATGCCAATGCCCTGCCCTTGTCTAATGTTTCCCTCCAGGGACTATGACACATACCCGCCTTTCGGCAAAACGTGGCCTGAATTGCAAACGATATTAAATATCATAGTTATATAGAGCACTCTATAACGCTCTACAGAGTGCCCTCACCACTCCATATCTCATGCCTATTTTACCGTTTGCGTGCGTCGCCTCGACTCAAAACACAAAAGGCACGGATCATCCTGAAATCCGTGCCCTCCGTGTTTTCCGTGGTTTAAAAACCTAGACCGTAATCTGTTCTGCCGGTCTTCCGATGCAGTAATAGCTGAAGCCGTGGCGTGCGACCTCTTCCTTGCGGTAGATGTTGCGCAGGTCGACGAGGACCTTGCCCTTGACGGCATTCTTGATGCGGTCGAGGTTGAGCGCGCGGAACTCGTTCCACTCGGTGACGATGACGACGGCGTCGGCGCCCTCGGCGGCTTCGTAAGGTCCGGTGCTGTATGTGATCGGCGGCAGAACGTGTTTGGCATTGTCCATGCCTTCGGGATCGTAGGCCTGGACTGTGGCGCCGGCGGCAACCAGCTCCTCGACAATGGTGATGGCCGGGCTGTCGCGCATGTCGTCGGTCTCGGGCTTGAAGGTCAGGCCCAGGACGCAGATCGTCTTGCCGGCAACGCTGCCGCCGACCGCCTTGACGACCTTCTGGGTCATTTTCGACTTGCGCGCGTCATTGATGGCGACRGTSGCCTCGATCAGCTGGATCGGCGCRTCGAAGTCCTGGGCCGTCTTGACCAGGGCCAGSGTATCCTTGGGRAAGCACGAACCGCCGTAGCCGGGACCGGCGTGGAGGAACTTGGTGCCGATGCGGTTGTCGAGGCCGATGCCGCGGGCGACTTCCTGGACATTGGCGCCGACGGCTTCRCACAGGTCGGCCATCTCGTTGATATAGGTGATCTTCATYGCCAGAAAGGCGTTGGCGGCRTACTTGATCAGYTCCGACGTRCGGCGYGTCGTRATCATCAGCGGCGACTGGTTGATGAACARGGGACGATAGACCTCGGTCATGACCGGGCGGGCGCGTTCGTCCTCGATACCGACGACGATRCGGTTGGGGATCATGAAGTCCTTGATCGCCGCRCCCTCGCGCAGGAAYTCCGGGTTCGACACCACGGCAACGTCGGCCTTGGGATTGGTCTTCTTGATGATGGCCTCGACCTCGTCACCGGTACCCACCGGCACGGTCGACTTGGTCACCACGACGGTAAAGCCGTCGACATGCTTGGCGATGTCCTCGGCCACGGCATAGACGAACTTCAGRTCGGCRTGGCCGGTTTCCTTATTGGTCGGGGTACCGACACCGATAAAGACGACTTCCGAGGTCGGSACGCAATCGGCCATGTCGGTCGAGAAGGTCAGGCGGCCCGCCTTGACATTGTCATGGACCATTTCTTCMAGGCCAGGCTCGAAGATCGGGATCTTGCCCGCCCGAAGCCCCTCGATCTTGGCCACGTCCTTGTCCATACACACGACCTCATGGCCGTACTCAGCCAGGCAAACACCCGAGACAAGGCCAACATAACCAGAACCAATCATCGTAATCTTCATCGTCGCCTGATCCTTTTGTTGCAGTGCAATAGGTTAACAAGCCTGATCACAACGCAGATGCAACAAAAAAATTGCCGGAAATGCATTTTCCGCTGTTTTGACGCCTGTAAGGGGCGAATTTACGGGGATAAATCGATTGTGGAATTTATGGGTAAAATCGTCAGGACGACTTTTGCGGCGCTTGGCGGAGCCTTAGCGTATTGGATGGCCTATCGCGTTTCATCGGCAGGGAAATGGCCGCATAGAGCGAATATACGGCGATAACGGGGCTTAACAGCACAAGGATCAGCACACCCAGGATGAGGGAGGTTATGGTCTTTGCATCGGCCTTGTTAGGTGGAATCATCATGGCGCACCTGTTGTTAAGGTTAACCTAGTCGATTGCTGCAAGTGCGTCAAGAATTCCAGCTTTTCGTCGGGTTTTGTGCATCCGCGTTGTGATTTCCAGTGGTCGAGAACCTTAGCGGACATGCACGAAGGCGAGCATGGGGCGCCGTCAAGTTCGCTGTTTTTACAGCCCCGTCGGTATTTTTACAGGTCTTCGCCGGATAGTGGCTGCTGGAGCGTATAAGGAAATATGCGACGGCAGTCATGAGATATATTTATTGCAATGCACAATAAATGGTTTCGCATTTTACTGCAATGGATGCTTAATGTGCCTGATTTCACAGATGCTTGACGAATGGGTGTCAGTCACCTATAATTTTCCCAATAGTTACCTTTGAAAAGGTAATCTAAAAAGTCTAATTTTTTACTTTGTTTTTGTTTGGTTATTACTGAATTTGGGCTGGGTATGGCGAATTCAAAATTATCGTTTGGGCGTTTAGTCTCGGCTTTTTTCGGGTTACCGGATCGCCGAACCGACTCGGAAAGCGGCGTAGAGCGTGGCAAGATTCCCTTGGGTTGGGTTCTGCTCGGATTGATCGCGTTCAGCGCACTGGCCTGGTACGTTTTTTTCAAATACATTCTGTGACGATTGACCGGCCCTGACGGTGTCGGTATTTATTTTCGTCGAAAAGCCTTGCCGTTTGCACTGCAGCATTTTATCGTGCCCCGAGGTTAACGGCCGACGTCGTGTCGGCCACAAGCATTAAGCCGAGGGGTAAGACAGTGTCACATAAACGCGTTCGCAAGGCAGTCGTACCGGTCGCTGGACTGGGCACCCGCGTTTTGCCGGGTACAAAAGTTGTACCGAAGGAACTGCTCAACGTCGTCGATCGTCCCATCCTGTCGTGGGTAGTAGCGGAGGCCCGCGCAGCCGGTATCGAACACTTCGTCTTCGTCACCGGCCGCTCGAAGGGCGCCATCGAGGACTATTTCGATCACCAGGTCGAGTTGGAGGCGCAACTGGCCGCCAAGGGCAAGACCGCCATATTGAACGGCCTGCTGGCTGAATTGCCCAAGCCCGGCGAGATGAGTTTCGTTCGCCAGATGCAGCCCAACGGTTTGGGCCACGCGGTCTGGTGTGCCCGCGATATCATCGGCGACGAACCCTTCGCGGTCATCCTGCCCGACATGGTCATGGACGCCGAGGTGCCGGCCACCAAACAGGCCATCGACGCCTATAATGAAGTCGGCGGCAATATCATCGTCGTCGAGGCCGTGCCCCACGACCAGACCCATCAATACGGCGTTGTTGCCTTGCACGGGCAAGAGGGCCGGTTGAACAAGATGTCCGGCATGGTCGAAAAGCCGGCCAAGGGCACGGCGCCGTCGAACCTGATCGTCTCCGGCCGCTATATCCTGCAGCCTGAGATTTTCGATTTGTTGTCGAACCAGGAGCGCGGCGCCGGCAATGAAGTCCAGCTGACCGATTCGATGTTCCGTTTGATGGAAACCCAAAGCTTCCATGCGCTCGAATATGACGGCGTTACCTATGATTGCGGTGACAAGATCGGCCTGCTGCGCGCCAATGTCGCCCTCGCCCTCAAGGATCCGGAGCTTGGCGCTGCCGCCCGCGCTGCCCTGTCACCGTTTTTCGCCTGATCGCGGCTTAAGCCACTTTGATTTTTTATATTTAGCGGGGGCATAGGTGCCGCACCCGTACCCCCTAATCTGAGGACATTCCATGCCCCTTCTTCCCAAGGTCGACATCCCCGAAAATTCCTACGGCTTCGAAACCGAAGTCCTGGTCAAGCCGACCGGCTTCCGCGAATATGACGCGCGCTGGGTCTTCGGCAAGGAAATCAACCTGTTAGGCATTACGGCCCTGGGCCTCGGTCTCGGCACCTATATCCACGAGCGCGGTGTGGCGCCGAAATTGGTGACCGGTCACGACTTCCGCTCCTATTCGATGAACATCAAGAATGCCTTGATTATCGGTCTAATGCAGGCGGGCATCGAGGTCATCGATATCGGTCTCTGCCTGTCGCCGATCGCATATTTCGCCCAGTTCGACCAGGACGCACCCTGTGTCGCCATGGTCACGGCCTCGCATAACGACAACGGCTGGACCGGCGTCAAGATGGGCTGCCAGGCGCCTCTGACCTTCGGGCCGGAAGAAATGGGCCGTCTCAAGGACATCGTCATGGGCGGTTTGGGGGTCGAGCGTCCGGGCGGCAGCGTCAAGCGCGTTGAAGGCGTGCAGCAGCGTTATATGGACGATATTTCCTCCAAGCTCTCCCTTAAGCGCAAGCTGAAGGTGGTCTGCGCCTGCGGCAACGGCACGGCCGGTGCATTCGCCCCGCAGGTGCTGCGTGCCATGGGCGCCGAGGTCATTGAACTCGACACCAATCTGGACGCCAACTTCCCGAAATATAACCCGAACCCCGAAGACCATCACATGTTGATGGATATGGCCGCGGCCGTGCGCGAACACGGCGCCGACCTGTGCCTGGGCTTCGACGGCGACGGCGACCGTTGCGGCGTGGTCGACGACCGTGGCGAGGAAATCTTCGCCGACAAGATCGGCCTGATGCTGGCGCGCGATCTCAGCGCCCTGCATCCCAACGCGACCTTTGTCGTCGATGTTAAGTCTACAGGTCTCTATGCTACCGATGAGGTGCTGAAGAAAAACGGCGCCAAGACGGTCTACTGGAAGACCGGCCACTCCTATATCAAGCGCAAGACGTCGGAACTGAAGGCCCTGGCCGGCTTCGAAAAGTCGGGTCACTTCTTCCTGGCCCCGCCGATCGGCCGCGGTTACGACGACGGACTGGTTGCTGCCGAGGCCATCCTGGCCATGCTCGATCGCAATCCCGACAAGAAACTGTCCGAACTGAAGGACGCCCTGCCGGTGGCCTATACCTCGCTGACCATGTCGCCGCACTGCGCCGACGAGGTCAAGTACCAGGTGCTGGATCGTATCGTTAAGGAATATGAGGACCTGTTCAAGGCCGGCGGCTCGATTCTCGGCCGCAAGATCATCGAGGTCATTACGGTCAACGGCGCCCGCGTCCATCTTGAAGACGGTTCCTGGGTCCTGGTGCGCGCCTCATCCAACAAGCCGGAACTGGTCGTGGTCGTCGAAAGCCTGCGCTCCGAGGACGACATGCGCGATCTCTTCCATAAGGAAGTCAAGCCGCGCCTTGGCCAGTATGCCGAGATCGGCGCCTATAATCAGGAAATCTGACCGCTGGGCGGCCGCTTTGGCCGGCGTTATTAAAGGATAGCGCCGACTGCGCCCCAAAAGGCCGCACAGCCCAAGCCCAGCACCAGCAGCGCCCAGCCGACGGGAATCTTGCCTTCGCCGGCGGGCGTAGCGCCTTTGTGTGTCGTCGCGTCGATGACGCCGGCGTCGTGGGGAGCGAACGCGTTTTGCGAGTTTTTCAGCCGTGCCATGAGATTTCTGCCATGAAGTGGTTAGGTGTATGGCCTTCAGTCATACCCGCACAAGGTTAAGGCTTGGTTGTGGCAACGCAGCAAAATGAGATAAATATTTTGATGTAAAAAGGTGTTAAGCGAAAATTTACCGTAAAACTTAATCTTCGCTAACCATAATTACAGACAATATACTCAAACATTGCTTGAAACAGCTTGTTTTCCCATATTTCAGGACAACTCTATCGGTAATGCGGTATTCTTTTGACGGGGTGGGGCGGGCTGCCGGGTCTGTCGCTTTCGCAACCGCAACAAGATCGTTTTCGGGCTTCGCTCATGCGCTGATCGTTGTATTTACGCCACTACAGAGTGTTGCGTTTTATGGGTAAAGTCGATTTATGTTAAATAAAATCTTAATTCGCTTGCCAAATTGCTGCGATGCGGCATTCTAGGCGGCGTTAGAGAAGCCTGACACATAAGAGTACTTGAGTTCTAAGTCGATTAAAGGATGGCTGGTTATGTTCGAGTCCGTGAAGTATATCAACACACCCCCCGCCAAGGCTTCGCCTGAAATCGTGCGCCGTCCGGTCGCTGTCAGCTTCGTCAAGAAGCTGATCGATTTTTGCGTCGCCATGGGCGCCTTATTGTTTCTGTTGCCGGCCTTGCTGACGATTGCCCTGCTGATCAAGATCGATTCGCCGGGCCCGGTTTTCTTCCGTCAGCGCCGTACCGGTCTGGACGGCCGGATGTTCCACATCTACAAGTTTCGTTCGATGACGGTGGCCGAAGATGGCGATCGTGTCGTCCAGGCCAAGGCCAATGATCAGCGCGTTACCCGCGTCGGTCGCCTGTTGCGCCGGACCAGTCTCGACGAGATTCCGCAATTGTTGAACATCGTCAAGGGTGACATGTCGCTGGTCGGCCCGCGTCCCCACGCCTTGTCGCACGATCAGGAATTCGCTTCCGTGGTTCCCGATTACAACCAGCGCTTCCAGACGCGCCCCGGCCTGACCGGCCTGGCCCAGGTCAACGGCTATCGCGGTGAAATCGTCACCCGTACCGACCTGGAAAAGCGCATCGCCTACGACGTCGAATATATCGAGACCTGGTCGATCGGCCTCGACATCATGACGATCCTGAAAACCGTGCCGTGTTTGTTTGGGCACAAGAACGCCTACTGATCGATGCGGCCGGTGCAACGGCCCACGGTCTGAAATTCGAAACGGGCGCTCAGGGGGGCGCCTTTTTCGCTTAACCTGCCACCGATACCCACATGCCTGACTCAGCCTCGATCCCCGATCTGCATATGCCGGCGAAGCCGTCGCAAACCCAGCGGCTGGTCTATGCGGTTGGCGACATTCACGGCCGGCTGGATCTGTTCGAGGCCATGCTGACCGAGTTGCGCCGGGACGCCGAGGCCTCGGGTGAGCGTCCCGTGGTCGTTCTGCTGGGCGACTATATCGACCGTGGTCCGTCCTCGCACGACGTCATAGAACGCATCCTGACTCTCGAATCCGAGAACTGGTGCGACCTCGACCTGCTGATGGGCAATCACGAATGGGCCCTTCTGAGATTCCTCCATCAGTCCGAATCCGGCAAGAGCTGGCTTGAGCACGGCGCTGCCGCGACCCTGGCCTCCTACGGCGTGGGCACGCCAGGTAAGCGATACGACCCGGCGACCTATGCCGAGGCGCGCGAAGCCTTCGCCGCCGTTGTGCCGAAGCGCCATCTGCAATTGCTGTCGCGCCTGAAATTTTACGTCATCCACGACGACTATCTGTTCGTCCATGCCGGTGTCCGTCCGGATACTCCGCTCGAGGCGCAGACCTTGCGCGACTTTATGTGGATCCGGACACCGTTTCTCAGTGTCTTCAAGGCTAGCGACCATGTTGTCGTTCATGGGCACACGCCGGAAGAAGAGCCGGCCAATCTGCGCTGGCGAATCGGCCTTGACACCGGTGCCTATGCTACGGGCGTACTGACGGCGATCCGGCTGAAGGGCTCGGACCGCCGCTTCATGCAAACGGGGAAATTCACCTGACCGATGCCTGATCTCTCACCGTCCGCGGGAATGTCGGGCGCCTCAGGACACAGTCGGCGGTCGGATGGTCGGCCAAAGTTAAAAACCTCCTAATTTTTGTTGCAGTGCATCAATTTGTGTCATATCGTGAGCTTGGTTTTTGAGGATGCGAGGAATATGCTGAAGAAAACTCTAGTGTTATGCGCCTTCGTCATGTTCGGCCTGTCCGCGCAAATTTGCGCGGCGCAAGATAATGTTGCAAGTGCGAGCTCCGCTTCAACGGAAGCTGCGATGGTTGCGCCGACCGCGCAGTACCGTCTCGGCGGCGGCGACAGCATCCATATGAACGTGTTCGGCGAGACCGATCTCAGCGGTGATTTCAAGGTGACCGGCGACGGCAAGTTGTCCCTGCCGCTGATCGGCGAGGTGCCCGCGGCCGGGCTGACGGTATCGCAGCTGCAGGAGACCATTCAGACCGCCTATATGCAGGGCTTTCTGAAGGACCCCAAGATCAATATCGAGGTCACCAACTTCCGCCCCTTCTACATCATGGGCGAGGTCGGCAAGCCTGGCGAGTATCCCTATAGCGACGGTATCACCGTGCTGAATGCCGTGGCGCTGGCCGAGGGCTTCACCTACCGGGCCCAAACCAAGAAGGTCTTTATCCGTCACGTCAACGAAGACAAGGAGACGCCCGTTCCGCTGAGTTCGTCCTTGCTGGTGACGCCCGGGGACACCATCCGTATCGGCGAGCGTTATTTCTAAAAACGCACCCAACGCATCTATTGTTTCAATCCTTGGATACCCGTCATGAGCTTTGGCCGGAAAAACAGAATTTTGGGAACGACGGCTCTTGTGGCCTCGCCGTTATTGGTGGCCGCCGCGCTGGCTGTGCCGGCCCTGGGCGATCCGGCTGTGTCTTATTTCGCGCGCCATCGCACGGTTGCTGCGGGCGAGCGCGTGCCGTCGGGCTACGAGGTGAGGGGTGTCCATCTGGGCGGTTTTACGCTCTACCCGTCGCTCGATGCCGCGCTGACCGGCAACAACAACATCTATTACGACGATACCAACAAAGTGTCCGCCACCGTGGCCAGCCTGGATCCGGCCTTTCGGTTGAATTCGAACTGGGGGCGTCACGCTCTGTCGGCTTCGCTGACGGCAAATTATGACGGCTATTCCGGCCGCAGCTCTGAAAATACCCTGGCCTGGGACGCCGCGGCCGGCGGCCGTCTCGACTTCGGGGCCTTCAGCAATGTCAATGCCGGCGCCGATTTCGCCCACAATTACGAGCCGCGATTCGATCCTGCCTCGCCGCGCAACTCAGCCAAGCCGATCCAGTATGACATGACGACGGCGCGCCTCGGTACGGTTGTCGAATTCAATCGCGTGCGCCTGACCGGTACGCTCGATTACCAGAAGCTCGACTATGCCAATGGCCGTGACACCAGCGGCAATCTGCTGCTTCAGGATCAGCGCGACTATACGCGGACGGGCTATACGGCCCGTGCCGATTATGCCCTGTCGCCGCTTGTCTCGCTTTTTGCCACCTATGGCCACAATCAGCGCGAATATCGCATCAGCACACTGAATCGCGATTCGCACGGCTACACCGCCGCCCTGGGCGCCAGTTTCGACCTGACCGACCTGATGAACGGCGAAATCCAGTACGGTTATCTCGAACAGACCTACAAGAACCCGGCCTTCAAGCCCAGCAAGGGCGGCACCCTGAAGGCCCGGCTGTCCTGGTACCCGACGCGCCTGACGACCGTGACCGTGACGTCGAACCGCGAAGTCGGCGAAACGCCGGACGTTGCCGCCTCCGGCATCCTGACCACCAATTCCGGTATCGAGGTCAACCACGAACTGTTGCGCACCCTGGTCCTGACGGGCTCCTACGGCCATATCGACGACCGTTACAACGGTGTTGACCGCCGTGACCGCCGCAATACGATCGGCGTCAAGGGCACCTACCTGTTGTCGCCGACGGTGGCGATCAAGGCCGGTTACACGCACAGCGACCTGACCTCGCATGGCGCCGCGGCCATCCATCCCTATAAGGACGACGCCGTCACGGTTGCCGTCTCCCTTAAATACTGACCCCTGTTATAGCCGCCCTTATTACAGCTGTAGAATTGGTACCTGACATGACCCCCGAAATCACAGACGCCGAGCCGGCCACCGCCCAGAACATATTCGCGGCGGTTGACTTCGCCTCGATTCTTGCCGATTTCAGGCGCTTCGCCAAATTCTTCGCGGCGATCTTCGTCGTCGTCTTCCTCGTGGTTCTGGTGCCCATCTTGTTGCAGGCGCCCAATTTCGACGCGACCTCCAGCGTCATGATCGACCCGCGTACAATCAATGCGTCGCCCGACGCAGATGTGCTATCGGACCTGCCGGCCGACACGACAACCATCGATACGGAGGTTGAGGTCCTGGGTTCGAATGCCCTGACGCAACGTGTCGTCGATTCCCTGCATCTCGACAAGGATCCGGAATTCAACCCGGCTCTGGCGCCGCGCAAGTTGCTGGGTATCATCCCGATGCCGGCCGGTCGTGGCGGCGCCCGGGCCGAAAGCCAGGCGCAGCTCGTCCAGGACGCCGTTCGCGCCGGCCTGACGGTGAAGCGCAGTGGCCTGACGCGTATCATCACCATCACCTATCGCAGCAAGTCGGCTGCTAAGGCCGCGCGTATCGCCAACGAATGGGCGCGCCTGTACCTGTCGCAACAGCTGGAAACCAAGTTCAATGCGACCAAGGAAGCCAATGACTGGCTTAACAGCCGCATCGGCGATCTGCGCACTCAGGTCGAAGCCGCTGAAACCGAACTGCAGAATTACAAGATCGCCAACAACCTGGTGTCGTCGAGCAATGACGATACCATCGCCCAGCAGGAGGTCACGACACTGGATCAGCAATTGGCGACGGTCAAGGTCGACCAGGCCGAAAGCGATGCCCGTCTCAACGTCGCCAAGCGCCAGCTGGCCAACGGTTCGACCGGTGAAGATCTGGGCGAGGCCCTGAACTCCAGCGTCATCCGCGATTTGCGCAATCAGCGCGCTACCTTGACCCAGCATATGGCCGATCTCAGCTCGAAATATGGCCCGCTGCATCCCGATATCATCAAGACCAAGAAGCAGCTCGACGATATCGACGGCCAGATCAAGGCCGAGGTCAATCGCATCATTTCAAATCTGGAGGGCCAGGCCCAGATCCAGCGCCAGCGTACAGCCTCCTTGCAAGGCAGCGTCAACCGGGCGCGCGGTCAACTGGTAGGCAACAATCGCGCGACCGTGCGTTTGAACGAACTGCAGCGCAATGCCGACGCCGTCACGGTCCTCTACCAGTCCTATCTCGACCGCTTCAAGCAGACGTCCAGCCAAGCTGGTATCGACCAGACCGACGCCCGTATCGTCTCGACAGCCGGCGTGCCCCTGGCGGCCGCTACGCCCAAAAAGCCGCTCGCCCTGGCGCTCGCCCTGGTCGCCGGCCTAGCCGCCGCCACCCTAGCCGTCCTGGTGCGGCGGGCGCTCGACAGCGGCATGGCGACCGGCGCCGACGTCGAAGCCCAGCTCGACCAGCCCTATCTCGGCGGTATTATCGACCTGCCGACCCTGTTGCCCAAGGGCATCAAGTCGACCCCGCGTCAGTACCTGCTCGACAAACCGTTGTCGGCCTTCGCCGAAGGCTTCCGCAACATCCGCGCCGGCCTGGTCTATTCGAAACTGGGCGAAGCGGTGAAGGTGATCGCCATCACATCGTCCCTGCCGGATGAAGGCAAGACGACGACCTCGATTTGCCTGGCGCGCACCATGGCCATGGCCGGTCAATCGGTCCTGCTTATCGATTGCGACCTGCGCCGACGCTCGCTCGCCAAGGCCCTGGATATGGATGTGTCGAAGGGTCTGCTCGAAGTCCTGACCGGTACAGTGGCTTTCGAAGACGCTGTCATCAAAGACCCGACCCCGGGTGTCGACTATCTCGCCCTGACCAACCGCGCTTCGCCCGCCAAGGATATCTTCGGTTCGCCGATGATGGCCATGTTGCTCGACGAAGCCCGTGCTAAGTACGACGTCATCATCCTCGATACCGCACCGGTTATCCCGGTCGTCGACACCCGTATCCTGCTGCGTCAGGCCGATGTGACCGTCATGTTGGCGCGCTGGCGCAAGACGCCGCGCCGCGCCGTCCAGACCTCGATCGGCTTGCTGGCGGATGTCGGCGTCAAGGTCGGCGGCGTTGTCCTGACCAAGGTCGACCTCAAGGCTCAGTCCAAGTTCGGCTACGGCGACAGCATGTATTACTACAACCAATACAAGGAATATTACGCCTCCTAGAACGCAATCGAGGGTGGGAGTCACTTTTGGGTTTGCGCTTGGGGAGCGTTGTTTAGGTCGCGTTACGGGTTGCATGACTGGCCGCATTTGGGATCGTCTTGATGAAAAAAGAAATTAAATCCCTGACTGGTATCCGTGGTGTGGCGGCCTTTTCGGTGATGCTTTATCACCTGTCCCAGAACCCCGCATTCGCGGCGTTCAAGACGCCCTTCTTCGCCAAAGGTTATCTTTGCGTCGATCTGTTTTTCGTGCTGAGCGGTTTCATCATCGCCTTCATCTATGGCGAGAAATTCGCCAATGGCGGCAATAGCGCCATCTACGGGCAGTTTTTGCTCAATCGCATAGCCCGCGTTTTTCCGCTGAATTTCGTCGTCACCTTGGTTTTCGCGGCGCGTATGCTGGTCAATGTGTCCGACAGCACAGCCTATACCCTGACTGTGCCCGACTTCGTCGCCAATATCTTCATGGTCCAGGGTTGGGGTTTCGGCGCCCACGCCCTGGCCGGCAATTCGTGGTCGGTCAGCACCGAAATCCTCGCCTATCTTTTGTTTCCCCTGCTGGTCAGGGTCGCCTTTTCCCGCTTCTGGTGGCTGCAGGCCGTCATTGCCGTGGCGGTTCTCGGCCTGGTGGCAGCGTCGGGGCTCGGGGTCGAAGGTGTGATGGACGTCGTGCGGCGCGATAGCTTTCTACCCGCCCTGCGTTGTGTCGCCGGCTTCTCCTTGGGCCTGGTCGCCTTCCGCCTGGCGGATTATGCCATCGTGCGAAAATGGTTGGCGTCCAACCAGGCCCTGGTCGCCGTCATGGTCCTTCAGGCCATACTCTTTTTGATACCCAATGCCGATCTGGCCATCGTCCTTACCTTTCCGTTGCTGATACTGGTCCTATACTATGACGGCAGCCTATCGGAGAAGATATTCGGCAATCGGATCGTGTACCACCTTGGGATCATCTCCTATTCCATCTATCTGTGGCATCCGTTGTTCCGCGACATCGCCGCACGTGCGCTCGGCGTTGCGCAAAAGCATGGCCTGATTGGTTTCGATATTCTCTTTGTCGTCGCCGCCATCGCCATGACCTGGGTAGCGTCCTATCTCAGCTACCGCTTCGTCGAGAGTAAGAGCCGTGACTGGATACGCCATCTATCGCAGGTCAAGCGCAAGAAGCAGGTGGTCTAATGGCGCCAGCGTCACTCCTGCGCCGGGATGTTCTGGCCCTGACCGCCGCGGCGGCCCTCGCCAATGGCGTGCCGGCTCAGGCCGGGGCGCGACCGGTTCCTTACCGCTACAGCTATCAGCCGCCCCTGCGCCAGAGTGCGGCCAAAAAGGGCATCTACTACGGCGCTTGTGTCAGCCCGACTTGGCTTGACGTCATGAAGGACACGAGCCGCGAATACGAGCCTGATTTCAGCAAGGCGTTTGCTCGTGAATGCAATATCCTGGTAGGCGAGGGGGCAACCAAGTGGAACGCCCTGCACCCCGAACCCGATCGCTGGAATTTCACCCAGGCCGACCTGCTGCTCGAATATGCCGACGCCCACGCCATGAAGATGCGCGGGCATACACTCATCTGGCATGCCTCATTTCCGGAATGGGCACAAAACTTGCTGATCGAAGGCAAGGGTGAAGCCTTGATGGAGACCTATATCCACACCGTAGTTTCGCATTTCAAGGGTCGTCTGCATTCCTGGGACGTCGTCAATGAAGCTCTGCGGCCTCGTCACCGCTTCTTCGAGGAAGGCTTTCGCGACACGCCCTGGCTAAAGGCTCTGGGCCCTGGCTATATCGAACGCGCTTTCCGTCTGGCGGCGCAAGCCGATCCGGATGTCCAGCTGGTCTATAACGATTATGATATCGAGTCGCGGCCGGTCAAGGCCCAGGGCGCCATTAAACTGCTGAGAGACCTCAAGGCAAAGGGCGTTCCGGTCCATGCCGTAGGCCTGCAGGGTCATTTCGACACCGATACCACCTTCGATCATCTCGACGGTTTTTGTGCCGAAATGAAGAGCCTTGGCGTCGAGGTCATTATTACGGAAATGGATGTGTTCGAAGCCAATGCCGGGTTGGATGAGCGGCAGACCGACCTGCGTGTCGCGGCCAAGACCCGAGAATTTCTCGATCGCATTTTCTCGGTCGCCGTGCCGAAACAGATTCTGACCTGGGGATTGAGCGACCGCCACAGCTGGCTGTCCAGTGCGAAATGGAACGCCTGGCGCAATCCGGCCGGCCGGCATATCCGCGGCCTGCCACTCGACGACAACCTGCATCGCACGGCGATGTGGGGCGTTATCGACGACTTTATTGGAAAGATTTAGCCATGCTTGCTCTTACGAAGACAAGACAGCTCCCGCCGGCGCCAGGTCCGGCGCCCGTTGCCAGGGAAAAGCCGGCACCGAAAAAGACGTCGTCGTACAGCTTTTTCAGCTTCGATTTCCTCATTCTGTTGGCCGCTATCCTGATCACGACCAATGCCACCAGCCTGCTGTTATACAACGATGGTGGCGATCAGGAATCCAAGATCGGCTCAGCCCTGGTCGTGGCAAAAGCGTCCGGCGGGGTCAGCAATGCCCTTCGCCAGGTCTTGCTGTCGCCGCTCTATCTCTACGCCATATATTACCTCGCCATCCATCGCGAAAAAGCGCTGCGGCTGTTGATAAAGTCCTGGCCGCTGACCGTGATTTCTCTGTTGTCCATCTTGTCGACCCTGTGGTCGATCGAGCCCAGCAGCACTTTGCGCCGCAGTCTCAGCCTAGTCGGCGGCACGGGCTTCGCCTTCTATCTGGCGACACGATACACCCTGCCGCAATTCGTGCGTCTCCTCGGTATATGTATGGGTATTGTTTGCCTGTTGACGTTCTTCGGTGTGTTCGTGACCCCGGAAATGGGCATTCACCACGACAAGCATTTTCCCGCCTGGCGCGGATATTTCGGCCACAAGAATCAGCTGGGCAATACCATGGACTGCGCCCTGCTGATCGGCCTTATGCTGATCGTCAGCAAATATGCGACACGGGTGGGGTGGGCTGTCGTCATCATGTCGCTCATCCTTGTTGCCGGCAGCCTGTCGCGATCGGCCTGGGTGCTGGCGGGTTTTACCATTGTGTCGGCGGCCTTTATGAGTCTGGCCCGGCGTGATCGTCCCCTGGCCACAGTCCTCTTCGTTTTTGCGGTGATGGGCGTTGCCGCCTTTATCTTGTTTGGCGATCCGGCCAAAACCTATGACGCCTATATGGTCGATCTCGGCAAGGACCCGACCCTGTCCGGCCGGACCGTCATCTGGATGCACATCCTTGATCTCATGCGCGGCTTCCGCTTCTGGATCGGCTATGGTTACGATTCCTTCTGGACGTCGGCCAAGGGAGCCCTGTCGATGAACTGGGGTCTGGGGGATTTCGTGCCGTCGCATGCCCATAATGGCTGGCTGCAGGTTTTCATCCATTTCGGCATTGTGGGTGTCATCCTGCTGGTCATTGGCTTCGTCAACGGCCTGCGGGCCAATCTGACGCTGAGTCTGCGCGGCGACAACCTGCTGTTTTCAACCGGTCTGATCTACATCTTCCTCTATCTCTGCATCAATCTTACCGAAACGACCTTCATGTGGCGCGATCACTTTCAGTGGATCATGTTCATCTACTTTTGCGCCAGTGCCACCCAGTACAAATTTGCTCCGGTGCCCCTCACGGCGCCCGCCAAGAAGGTGTTGCGCCGCCGCAGCCGGCCAGAGTCGCAAGACAAGTCACAAGCACATACCGAACCGTCGCAGGCGGCGCCTCCCAAGCTTCCGGACGCGCCATGACAACGTCTGAGGTAAGCAAGTTACAGGTCGCGGTCTGCATAGCCAGCTTTCGCCGGCCTGACCGGCTAGCCGTGCTGCTGGCATCGTTGGCGCGGCAACGCTTTTCGCAAGTGCCGGCGCCGGACTGGCGCGTCATCGTCATCGACAACGATGCCGAAGGTTCTGCGCGGCCGGCTTGCGACGCCTTTACCGCTGTCCGCCTCGACTATGTCCGCGAACCGCGCCAAGGCCTGAGCTATGCCCGCAATGCCGCCATTGTCGCGGCACTCGATCTCGACGTCCTGGCCTTTATCGATGACGACGAAATCGCCAGCGAACTGTGGCTCGACTCCCTGCTCAAGGTGCGCGCCGACAGCGGCGCCGAGGCCGTGGTCGGTTCGGTCACCTATGTCCTGCCCGAGACGGCGCCGGCATGGGTTCAGCGCGGCGGCTTTTTCAAGTCTCTACCGTTGCTGGGTGACGGGGCCGAAGCCCTGGCCCGCGGCTCGCATAACCTGATGCTGTCGTGCGACTTCCTGCGCCGCAGCGGCATGTGTTTCGATCTGCGTTTCAATAGGGCCGGTGGCGAGGATGAGTTCTTCTTCCGCACCGCCATCCGTGCCCACGGCCTGCGCGTCGCGGCGGCTCCAGCCGCCGTGGTGGAGGAAACCGTGCCGGCCAACCGGGTGACACTCGGCTGGCTGTTGCGACGCAAGTTCCGTTACGGCAACACCCTGGCGCGTTGCGAGGTTCTGCACCATGCCGGCGCCGGTTCATTACTGGTGCGTGCTATGAAGGGGGCAGGGCGGATGATGATGGGCGTTGTGATCGCGGCTGCCGGCTGCGTCACCATTCGCGCCGACCGGACGGCATCCGGTCTCGCCATGTCGTCCTTCGGCCTTGGCATGATTGCCGGACTGGGCGGCTTTACCCAAGAATCTTACACACCCGATATCATGAAGGCGGAAACGGTATGAAAAAGGCCATCGTCGTCCGATCGGAATGCCTGCGCTATTCCGAAACCTTCATCCGCGAGCAGGTCCTGGCGTGCAAGACCTGGGACATTACTCTGGTCGGCAACGAGAATGCCGGCGGCCTGCCGCTCGACGAGCTGAACGCGCGCATTTTCCGCGGTTGGTTGGCCGGTCAGCTGGGCCGCCTGGTCTGGCGCCTGGGCATGATTCCGCCAGCCGTGACGCGCCAGGTCAAGGCCCTGGGTGCGGCCGTCGCCCACGTCCATTTCGGCACCAATGCCGTTGAATGGATGCCGGTGTTGCGGCGCCTGAATGTGCCGGTCATTGTCACCCTGCATGGGTACGACATCATGACCTCAAGGGCGGCATGGGCGCGCAAGGCTCATACCGGCTTTGGCGATTATCCACGTAAATTGCTGGCCCTGGCGAAAAATCCGAACGTCCACTTCATCGCCGTCAGCGAAGCCGTCAAGGCAAGGGCCATCAGCTTCGGCCTTCCGGCCGAGCGCATCACCGTCCACTATATCGGCATCGATCCGGCACGTTTCACACCATCGCCTATCCCGGTTACCGAGCGTCCGCGCCGCATCCTGGCCGTCGGCCGCCTGGTCGAGAAAAAAGGCGGCCGCATCCTGCTCGAGGCCTTCGCCCGCGTTCGTCAGGCCGTGCCCGACGCCGAGCTGATCATGGTCGGCAACGGCCCCTTGCAAGAGGCACTGGAGGCGCGCGCCGCCGAGCTGGGCGTGCCGGTAACCTTCACCGGCAGCCTGCCGCCGGCTGAGGTCAAACAGCAGATGCATCAGGCGCGCGTCTTTTGCCTGCCTAGCATCACCGCCGCCGATGGCGACGCTGAAGGCTTCGGGCTTGTCATCCTCGAAGCCCAGGCTTGCGGCGTGCCGGTCGTCACATCGGCGCTGGGCGGCGCCACGGAAGGCCTGATCGAGGGCGTGACCGGCTTTGCCTTTGCCGAAAAGGACGTTGACACCCTGACGCAAAGACTGACCCAGATCCTCCTCGACGACGCCCTGGCGGCACGTATGGCCGCCGCCGGTCCCACCTTCGTCGCCGAACGCTTCGACGTCTCCGTCCGCAGCGCCGAACTGGAAGCCTATTACGACGAAATAACGGCGCGGGGTGCCAAACGCGCATGAGCGTATCCGTGGTCATGGCCGCCTATAATGCGGCCCTCTATATCGATGAAGCGATCCGTTCGGTCGTGGCGCAATCCACGCCCGACTGGGAGCTGATTGTCGTTGACGACGGTTCGCGCGACGATACCGTGGCGATTGCCAGATCCTATGCTGACGATCCGCGTATTCGGGTCGTCGTCCGGTCGGAAAACGGCGGTCCAGCCCAGGCGCGCCACGATGGCACCCTGATGGCGCGTTATGCCTATATCAGCTATCTCGATGCCGACGACCGGTTGCGGCCCGATACGCTTCAGGTGCTGGGCGACGCCCTGATCGCTGCGCCCGCCGCGGTCTTGGCCTATGGCGATTTCGTGCGCATCAATGCGCGCGGCCGTCAGTTCGGACTGCACCGTTATGCCCGTGGACGCAATCGGCCCACGGGCGACGTCCTGCGCGCCTTCCTGCGCAACAACCACATGCCCAACGGCGGTTGCGCCGTCATCCGGCGTGACGCCATCCTGGCATCGAACTGCTGGAACTCGGCGCTTATCTGTGCCGAGGACTGGGTAGCGTGGACGATGTTGGCCACCTGTGGTGATTTCGTCTATGTCCCGCGTTTCAAGGCGCTGGAATATCGCGAGCTGATTACCGGCCTCAGCCATGTCCAGAACATCCATTTCGAGCGCGCCCTGCCCAGTATCAACGCTGTCTATGGCGACCCGCGGGTGACCGCGCGCTTCACGCCGGGACAACTTAGGCAAATGCGTTCTGTTCGCGAGTGCAATATGTGGTTTTATCTTGCGTCGCTCAATGTTAGAAGAAACAGGTGGCGGACGTCTATGACCTGCCTGACGCGTGCCATTGGCAAGAATCCAAGGCAGACAGCGGAATTATTTGCCAAGTATACCTTGACAGCGCTGGACAGGTTCTTCTAGGTTGATTCAAGCCAATTCCCGAGACGTGACATGAAGATTGAAGTACATGTATTGACACGGCTGGACGGCCACAGCATTCCCGAAGATAAACGGGAAGTGCGACTGTTTGCTACCGTGCGTAATGAGTTGGCAAGACTGCCTCATCTACTGGATTACTATCGTAGTATAGGCGTAGATCGCTTCTTCATTGTTGATAATGACTCGACCGACAAGACCATCGAATTCTTGTTGGAACAGCCCGATTGTCACGTTTTCCACACCCGGAATCGCTTCGCACCGGGCAAGGCCGACTGGCAAAACAGCCTGCTGGACGGCTATGGCACCGGCCATTGGACCCTGGTCGTCGACGCCGACGAGCTGTTTGTTTTTCCGCACTGCGAAAAAATCGGCATACGCGCCTTCTGTGATTTTCTCGACGCCGAGGGCAGCGAGGCGGTCGCCAGTTTCCTGCTCGACATGTACGGCGAGGGCGGCCTCGACCGCGCCGTCTACACCCCGGGCCAACCCTTTCTCGAGGTCTGCCCCTATTTCGACGGCGACTACGGTTTCATGGACCGGCCGGCCCTGCCGTTCATGAAGGCGCCGTTCCCGCCGCGGGAACCGGTCGGCGGCCCGCGCCTGCGCATGTTCTATCCGGAATGGAACCGCCGTACGACCTGGATGCAATGGAAGAAGCGATTGGCGGCGCAACTCGCCAAGCATCTGCCCAAGCTCGGTCTCGGCAATCTGCGCACCCATCTGCAAGGCCCGCCGATTCTCTACAAGGTACCGCTGGTCAAATGGAAGAAGGGCTATGTCTCTACCCTGCATACCCTGTGCGCCGCGGTGAAATTGTCGGCCGTCACTAGCGCCATCCTGCATTTCAAGTTCTTCTCTGATTTCCATGAAAAGGCGACCGTCGCAGCCACCCGCGGCCAACATTTCGGCGGCGGCGTCGAATACAAGAAGTATTTGCACAGCTTCAATAAGAACCCCGACAATGTCTTCGTCTATGACGGCAGCGTCAAATACGGCTCGACCCAGGATTTGCTCGACCATCATCTGGTGACCACAGTCCCGCCTTACGAAGCCCACGTGGCTTCACTAACAGCGCCGGCCTGACGTATGTCGATTCATAAGAAAATCGCTTCGGGCATGTTCTGGGCCTTGCTGGAGAAGCTGGGTCAGCAGGGCTTGTCCTTTGTCGTTTTCCTGATCCTGGCACGCATTTTGGGCCCTGCTCAGTTCGGCCTGGTCAATCTCTGCTACATCTATATCACCATCTCCTATTTCATTATCTCCGGTGCCATGGACGGCATCGTCGCCCTGCAGATTCGCGACGATAAGCGGTTGTCGACCATGTTCTGGACGGTCATGGCGATAGGTGTCGTGCTGGGCGCCATCTGCTTCCTAACGGCCGGCCCGTTCGCCGCCTTTATGAAACATGATCAGATCGAACCGCTGCTGCACTGGATTGCTCTCGTGCCGATCCTGATCGCCGCCCAGGCCGTACCCTATGCCCTGGTGATGAAGTCGATGGACTTCCGCATGTTCACCATCCGGACGATCATCGCCAATGTCGCCGGCGGGATCACCGGTATCGTCATGGCGTTGCGCGGTTTCGGTCCCTATGCCCTGATCGCCCAGCAGATCGTCATGTACCTGGTCACCAACCTGGTGATCTGGCCGGGTTGCCGCTGGCTGCCGAAGCTGATGTTCGACAAGACCTGCCTGCGCGCCGTCATGGCGCCCGGCGCCCGCACCAGCGGCTCTTACTTTCTCGACTTTTTCGATCAGCAAGCGCCGCGCGTCATTGTCGGCTCCTTCATCGGGGTCGTCGCCGTCGGCCACTACTCGCTGGTCACGCGCATCCGTCAGGCCATGTACGACGTGTTGATTCATCCCCTGAACGTCGTCCTTTATCCGGCCTTTTCCGAAATCAAGGACGACCACGAAGGTCAGCAGCGCGTGCTGGGCCAGATCATCGCGGTCATCGGCGCGCTGATCTTTCCGGCCATTGTCGGCACGGCCGCCATCGCCGGCCTGTTCGTCCCGGTTTTGTTCGGGCCCGCGTGGGATCCGGCCATCCCGGTCATGCAGTTGTTATTGCTGACCGGCACGACCCTGCCATTTGTCATCGTCTTGCGCGATGTCCTGCGCGCCCATAACAAAACAGCTCTCTATCTCAAGGTCCAATGCGGTGTGGTCGCCGCCAATCTCGGCCTTGCTTTCTTCCTGGCGCCGCACGGCCTGGTCGTCATGTCGTGGGGCTGGGTTGCCATGTCGGCCGTGGCGCTGTTGTCCTATGTCGAAGTGCTGAAGCGCGCCACCACACTGGACCTGTGGCCGAGTTTTGCCCGCCTGATTCTTCCCATCGCGTCGTCGGCCGTCATGGCCCTGGCGATTTTCGCCCTGGAACAGGCGCCGTGGCACTCGGCCAATATCTATCTTCACATGGCCCTGGCCATTGCCCTGGGCGCCGTCGTCTATATCGGCTGCGCCGGCGTGTTGATGCGCAAAGAGGCGGGATTGCTGATCGCCATGCTCAAAAAGATGCGCAGCCGTAAATCCGTGCCTGCCATCGCGATTGCCGAGCCTGAACCGCCGGTTACCCCATAAAGCCCAGGTCGGCCGTGGCGAAATTGCCGATGCGCGGCAGGACCGTCGGCATATCGCCAGCGGACACTCCGAACCAGCGCGCCAGGGTGGCCGCAAACTGATCGACCGAGGTCGACGGCAGCAAACGGCCCTGGCCGACCTGGTCGTCGCTTTTCACCGAAACATGTGGCGCCGTGCCATAGAACTGACCGCCCTTGACCGCCCCGCCAACGACGAAATGGTGCCCGCCCCAACCGTGATCGGAACCATCGCCGTTGGAGGTGAGGGTGCGGCCGAAATCGGACGCCGTGAAAGCAGTGACATTATTCGCGACACCCATCTCGACCGTGGCATTATAAAACGCGGTCATGGCCTCATTGACCTTGGTCATCAGGACGGGATGGTCGCGCATCAGGTTGTCATGGCTGTCGAAACCGTTGAGCGACACGAAGAAGACCTGGCGCTTCATACCCAGCCGGTTACGCGCCGCGATCATCCGCGCTACGATCTTCAGCTGATCGGTCAAAGGGTTGGCGACACCGGTCGGATTGAAATTGGTCGTCAAATCCAGCCCGTTAAGCGCGGCGCTAACCGTGCCCTGCATGTCGATGGAGCGCTGGGTGACGCGGGTATATTCATTTTCCAGCGCGTGGCTACTCGGTTGCGACAGCAGGGTTTGCAAGGCGGCGACCGTGGCATTGCTGCCGAAATAGCGGTTATTGAGACCGAGGATGGAAATGGCGCCCGAGGCGTCCAGCTGATACTGGCTGGCGGTCTTGCCCGACAGATAGACGGCGTTGCCGCTGGCCGTGACGCAGGTCAGGCTGGAGGTGCCGTTCGACGACAAGGCCAGGTCGCCCATACGTCCGCCCCAGCCCTGGATAGCGCCTTCGATAGCCAGGGACTGCCAGAAGGACTGCTGGTCGTTATGCGAGAACAGTTGCGGCGGCACCGGATAGGCCGCGCGGTTACCGCCGTTATATTGCGCGGCGGAAAGCGGCGCGATCAGAGGGCCGACATTCAGCTGGACGGCCAATTTGCCGGCGGCGAACAGCGACGACAATCCGGTCAATTCCGGCGCCAGGGCATATTGCAGGTCGTCGGTCAGGGTCTGGGCGTGGACAGGTGTCAGGGCGGTCGCCGTCAATTCGTCGCGCCCGAGCGCTATGCCGCCGCGCGTGCGGCCGTCGCCGCCGCCGCGAATGGCGCTGTAAAGATCGTAGTTGGCGGTGTCGTAGGGTATGACGGTATTGGTCTGGTCGTTGCCGGAATACAGAAAAACGCAAACCAGCGCCTTGTAATCCTCAGCTTCGGCCGCCGCGGCCTCGCCGAATCCGGCCAGGTTCATGGCCAGCGGAGCGGCGGCTCCCAGGCCTGCCAGCTGGGCGCCGCGCGTCATGAAGGCGCGCCGGCTGAGCTCTTTGGTGCGGCTGATATGCATACTTTTAGAACCTACTTCTGGACGAGATATTCGGGCGAGGCCATGACCATGAAGATGGCCGATTGCAGGGTGTCGAGCTTTTTGGCATCCGTGCTGGCGCTGGTCGCGGGATAGGTATCCAGCGCATTTTGAATGACGGTTAGCGTGTTGGCGGACAGCTGGTCGGCGCAAAAATGCAGGTTGAGCCAGGTCAGCAGGCGTCCGCTGTCGTCGGCCAGCTCCATCAGGCCGCTGAAGTCCGGCAGGACGTCGTTGCGGCCGTTTTTCAGGAAACGCATCAGGAAGTTGAGATATTCGGCGACCGAAGCTTCGTTGACGATCTGGAATTCCGGTGCACTTAACCCGGCATCGGACAGTGCCTGTACCGGCGGCACGTAACCCGGACGGAAGAAGTTGAAGACCGAGGGCGCGCGTAAGGGACTTTGACCCATGCCCCACATGTCGCGTGACGTGTCGTAGATATTCCAGTCTCCTGTCGCGGTCGTGACGCCCAGGGTACGGCAAAGCTGGACGAAACGGATCATCGGTTCGCGCAGCTTGCCGCCGGTCGTCGAGGTCGAAAGCGTGCGGGCTTCGACGTCGTTGAGGATCGCTGTCCATACCGCTTTCAAATCGCCGCGCGCATTGGTGGCGGTACCGGCGAAGACGGCGGCGACGCGACCGACATAGGCCGGACTCGGATTCGACGTCACCAGGCGCTGGATCATCTGGCGAGCGAAGAAAGGGCCGGTATTGGGATGATGGAAAACGGTGTCCAGGGCGATTTTCAACGCCGTCGCGCCGTCGGTGCCGGCGGGAATGGTCACGCCGAGAAAGGACGCGGCCAGGGTTGAATGGTGACTGGCGTTGAACACCATCGGCAGGTCGCAGAAATCGCGGGTCGGGACCTGGTAGACGCCGCCATTGATGGTCAGGGGCGACCATACCGTGGTGCGCGTATCGTAGTCGTAGCCGGTAAAGACACGCGCCAGGTTGTTGATGTCGGCCTGGCCGTAGGTGGGGATGAGAGCGCCGGACTTGTCGGTGGCGTAGGTGCCGTCCTTGTTCAGCTTGTAAAGGCCGATGGAGAACAGTTGCAGGATTTCGCGGGCATAGTTTTCATCCGGCTGGCGGCCGCTGCCGTCTTCCTTCACATTGCCCTTGGTATTGAGGTAGCGCCCCATGGCCGGGTTGAGCGTGACGGCTTCCAGCAGGTCGCGGAAATTGCCGAAGGCCTGCCTATTGAGCATGTCCCAATAGCCGGCCATGACATAGGACGGCCAATAGCCGTCGAAAGCCGTGCTCGAAACGACGAAATATTCTGACAGGGCCAGGGCCACACGCTTGCGGACGGCGTCCGGCGCGGTGATCAGCTGATTCCACATCATGTTGTCGGTATAGGTGACCTGAAAGAACTTCAGTGCCGAATCGACCGACCCGAAGCCGCGGGAATCGAGCCATTGCCGACCGGTCACGCCGATTGGCACCTCATATTGGTTTTTCAACCACACAGCGAAGCCTTGAGTCCGGACAGCCTTGATTTCGTCGTCGCTGGCGGAAAACTGCGCCTGCAGCAGAAAGCGGGCGGCGCTTTCCTCGGGAAAGGTCGACAGGCTGGGCGCGCTGTGGGTCGTGGAGGCAGTGTCGCCGGAGCTCGCGGTCCCGTTTTGACTGCCGCCGCATCCGGCCAGGCCAGCCGTCAGGGCGCCGATGGCGGCGCCGGCCAGAGGACGTATCGGCGAAAATTGCGACTGCGGGCTGTCGCCGGATACCGTGTCGCCATCAGTAATGTCATCGCAGGTAGAAGATTCGCCCACTGCTTTGCGTCCAGCCGGGCCTGTCAGGCGCGGCAACCGTAACAGAGATGTCAGCAGGCCCATGACGCCACTCCACGCTCGATAACAAAACCGACATTAGACATAACGAATATAGGTTAAAATGGAAAAAACGCCGCCACATTTCGGTCGTTAACCAATAACGATGTTTTTAACACTCGTTTAATCATAATTGTACTTGATGAGTACTTGTGATCTATTACACAGATACATAATTTATTTCCGCGCATACATTCTGTGTGCGAAAAGACTGTGCCATTTTGCCCTAAAAAAATATCGCGCTGCGATAATAACTATGGTTAAAAATTTATTTCCGATGAGGACTTGCCAATAAAATAAAGGCAGGTAAGGTATTTTGCAACGCAGCATAAAAGGGAAGTGACCGAAGGGGAGCGGTGGACCGCATGGCCGGTCCGGCCTGCAAGACTGTCGTGTGTCAACCTTTATTCCGGTGTTTCCCCATGAAGCCTTTGCGTCTGAATTTTCTCGATCTGCCCCTGAACGCCGGGGTCACGGTCGACTCGATCTGTGAGCTGATCGGCAAGCGCGACGAGTCGCATTTCATCAGCTTCGTCAATCCGCAATCCTGGGCCATGGCCTTGCGCCAGCCAGACTATCTCGAGGGCCTGAAGCAGATCACCATGGTGCTCCCGGACGGCGGCAGTGTCGCCTATGTTTGCCGCCTGATCACGCGGCTGGAATGCCAGCGCGTCAGCTTCGATATGTCCTCCCTGGCCGGTCCGTTTTTCGAAACCCTGTGCCGCGACAATGCCGGCGTCATGCTGGTCGGCGGCAAGCCCGGCGTGACCGAGCAGGTATCGGAAAAGTTGCGCCAACGTTATCGCGGCCTGCCGGTCGTCGGTTGCGATGACGGCTACGGCGCGCTTGATGTCAAGGTCGCCAATATTATGCGCGTCAATCCGCGCGTCGTCATTATCGGCATGGGTGTCCCTTATCAGGAAAAGGCTCTGCTGGCCTTGCGTCAGGCCGGCTTCACAGGCATCGCCATCACCTGCGGCGGCTTTTTCGATCAGTATCTGCAGTCGGAAACCTATTACCCGGCCTGGGTCGACCGCCTCAACCTGCGTTTCGCCTACCGCATCTATATGGAGCCGGCGCGGTTGTGGCGGCGCTATTTCATCGATTATCAGGTCTTCATCTGGCGGGCGCTCCTGGGTGCCTTGACCGGACGGGCCGACTGGCGGATCGAGCAGGCTGCTTAATGCGGCTCCAAAGCCGCCGGGCACGCCGCATGGGCGGCGGCGGGCGCTTGCCCTTGCCAAGGCGAGAGGCGCCTTGGAATAGATTGTACTAACGGATTTGATGATGAGACAAGCGATATTGATCGCGGGCGGCGCGGGCTATATCGGTGCCCAAACCTGCAAGACACTCTACCAGGCGGGCTACCTGCCGGTCACCCTGGACAGTCTGGTCACGGGTTTCGAGGCGGCGGTCAAATGGGGGCCTTTCATCAAAGCCGATCTGCGCGATCGCCAGGCTATTCTCGACGCCGTCGCGACCTACGACATCAAGAGCGCCATCCATTTCGCCGCCTTCAGCCAGGTCGGCGAAAGCACCCGCAACCCCGCCAAATACTACGACAACAATGTCGCTGCGGCGACCAGTTTCGTTTCGACCCTGGTCGAGGGCGGGGTCACGTCCATCGTCTTCTCGTCGACGGCAGCGGCCTATGGCCTGCCCCAGGTCACGCCCATTCCCGAAACCCACCCCTTGCTGCCGATCAATCCCTATGGCGGCAGCAAGATCGCCTTCGAGCAGGCCCTGCACTGGATGGCGCAAGCGCACCCGTTGCACTACACGATCCTGCGTTATTTCAACGCCGCCGGCGCCGATCCCGACGGTGAGATCGGCGAAAGCCACGACCCCGAAACCCATCTCATTCCGTTGATCTGTCAGGCGGCGATGGGGAAGGGGCAGCCCCTGACCGTTTACGGTTCGGACTATGCCACGCCCGACGGCACGGCGATCCGGGACTATGTCCATGTCGTCGATCTGGCCGATGCCCACGTCAAGGCGTTGGAGCGCCTGATGGGTGGCGGTGACAACCAGATCTTCAATGTCGGCACGGGCAAGGGTGTCACCGTCCTCGACATGCTGACGACGGCGGGCAGGGTGCTGGGGCGGCCGGTGCCCTATAGTATGGGACCCCGCCGCGCCGGCGATCCGGAATCCCTGGTCGCCGATGTTGCCAAAATCACTGCCATGCTGAAATGGACGCCGACCTGCAGCGACCTGGACAGCCTGATCGGATCGGCTGCCCATTGGCAGGCCCATCGTCATTACTAATCGCTTGCCGTTTGCGGCCGGATATTTTGCCCAGAAATAATACCAAGATGTTGCCATGCAATATTTGCGCGGCAGCAATGCCGTCGGTAGCGCCCTGTGCGCAAAAAACCATAAGGTGATAATTTTCAGCTCTTTTCGCAAATAATCGTGGCGAAAAGGGTTAATCTAAGGTAGATTTTAACGGAAAATTTACAATCGGCCTTTCGCAAGCGCACACTTGCCCGGCCCTGTAAAATTAGGCGGAATTTGACGGGGCGCACCCGACCGGTCGAGAGGGCCGGCACGGTGCTCAGTTAGGGGTGACCACATGGCCAGGGACGGCGAAGTCGCGCGTAATCACGCGGTGATCGGGGGGCAACCGATCTATCTCGACGAACTGATGAACCCGAAATATTTGCGCGAGTCCGAAATCACGGCCTTGCGCGAGCGGCTGTACGGGGCGGCGCCGTTTGCCCACCTGGTCATCGACGATCTGTTTTCCAAGCCGTTGCTCGAAGAAATGGCGAAGGAATACGATCAACTGTCCCCGAAGAACTGGAAGCTGTCCGAACACGCCCGCGAAGATCGTCGCGGCACCTTGCCCTATGCCCGGATGGGCCATGCGACCGACCTCTATTTTCAGACCATTTATTCGACGCGCTTCCTGCACTTCATGACGCAGTTGACGAGCATTCCGGATCTGGTCACCGATCCGTCTCTGCTCAATGGCGGCCTGCACGACGTGCCGACTGGCGGCCGTTTCGACATCCATATCGACTATACCCATCACCCGCTTACCGGCCTTGCCAACCGCCTGGTCATGATTACCTATCTCAACAAAGACTGGAAGGCCGATTACGGCGGTCAACTCGAACTGTGGAATGCCGCCACCAAGGCCTGTGACGTCAGCATCGTGCCTGATTTCGGCCGAACGATCATGTTCATGAACGGTCCGACGGCGCTGCACGGCTGTCCGCGACCGATCGCAGAGCCAACCGGCCGATCGCGCCGGTCGGCGGCGGCCTATTTCTACAGCCCCGATCGCGGCCAGGCCGAAACGCCGCACTACACGCAATATCTTGAAGCCGCCAAACCGCATGCCGGCTTGATGCGCTCGATCAGGCCGTTCGTGCCGCCCATCCTGCTGGACGGCGTACGTCGGCTAAAAAGCCTGATGTCCCGGAAGAGCTGAACTTTACTCGGCCATTTCGTCTGAAAATTTATTTATCCGTGGGCAGGCTGTAGGCGATAATCTCGCCGCCGGGTTTAGCCTTGGCATTTTTGCCGCCGCCGGCGCCGATGACGACATATTGCATGTTGCCGACCATATAGGTCGCGGGCGTCGCCACGCCCGCTGCGGGCAGGTCGGTTTCCCACAGCAGAGCACCCGTACGTTTGTCGAAGGCGCGGAATTTATTGTCGTAAACCGTGGCTGCGATAAACAAGACGCCGCCGGCGGTGACGACTGAACCGCCATAGTTTTCACTGCCGGTCGTCATGTCGTTGAGCTCGGGATAATAGCCCAACGGATGACGCCACAGATATTGCCCGCTATCGAGATTGAGCGCGTTAAGCGTGCCCCACGGCGGCGCAATGGCCGGATAGCCGTCCGGATCGAGGAAGCGATTATAGCCGTCGAATACGTAGTCGTCGTTCTGGGTATCGGGATAGGCCGACGCTGTCCTGGGCGCCGGGTCGCTGCGCAGGAAGGCGACCAGCGTCTTGATCTCGGCCGGGGTCAGGGCCGTGCCGAAGGCCGGCATGCGGCCGCCGCCCTTGACGATCTGCGCCGTGATCTGCTCGTCGTTCATGCGCTTGCTGACGCCGATCAAAGACGGGAATTCCGGCGGGCTGCCGGCGCGGTTGTCGCCATGACAGGACGCGCAGGTATTGCCATAGACGGCGTCGCCGCCGGAACCCGCCATGTGCACCTGCGGCTTGACGCGCAAGGTCCAGGCCATCTCATTGGCGTTGATGTAGAGGACGTGGGTCTGCGGATCGAAGGCCGCGCCGCCATATTCGCCGCCACCGTCGAGGCCGGGGAAAATGATGGTGCCGGCCTGGGATGGCGGGTCGAACGGCCCGCGGCTGCTTAACCGGGCAAAGGCTTCGGCCGCGGCCCTGTGCGCCTCAGGTGTGCGGTTGGTCAGCATATCGGCCGTCAAATGCTGGCGGGCGAAAGGTTCGGGCGAGGCCGGCATGACCTGAGTGTCGGCAGTGACTTCACCCGGGATGTCGGACTTGATGGCCTGGATCGTATTGAGCGGATAGAGCGATTTGCCGGTAAGGCGATCGAGCACGAAGACAACTCCGGCCTTGGTGATCTGGGCGACGGCCGGGATGTCCTTGCCGTCGCGATGGACGGTGACCAGGGTCGGCGGCGTCGGCGGGTCGCGGTCCCACAGGTCGTGGCGCACCAGTTGGAAATGCCAGACCTTCTTGCCGGTATTGGCGTCGAGCGCGACCAGCGAGGTGCCAAACAGATTATCGCCCTTGCGGTCGCTACCGTAGAAATCCTTGTTGCCCATGCCGGCCGAACCCAGCGGCAGGAAGACAAGGCCGCGTTCCGGATCGAGCGTCAGGCCCGACCAGGCATTGGCGCCCATGGCGGTCTTCCAGGCGTCTTTCGGCCACGAGTCGTAGCCGTCCTCGCCGGGCCATGGAATGGTGTGGAAGATCCAGCGCAGCTTGCCGGTCCTGACATCATAGGCGCGGACATGGCCGGGCGTATTACCGGTCGAGCCGAGGATGATCATGTCCTTATAGACGACGCCCGGCGACACGACGCTGACCGAAATACTGGCGGGATCGCGACCCATATCCTGCCTGAGGTCGACCTCGCCGTCTTGCCCGAAATCGCTTTTAACCTGGCCGGTCTTGGCGTCGACGGCGATAAGGTGGTTTCTGTAGGTGAAGAGGATGCGTTCGTCGTCGCCGTCGTGCCAGTAGGCGACGCCGCGCAGGCGCTGCTTGGTATTGACCGCCTCGCCGTGGGCCGGGTCAAAGACCCAGGCCTGTTTGCCGGTGGCGGCGTCGAGGCAGAACAACCGGCCCTTGGGCGAGATGAAATAGAGCCGGCCATGGACGATCAGCGGATTGCCCTCCATGTCGGATTGGTTTCCGCCTTCACCGAAGGCATCGCCGGAATCGAAACGCCAGGCAACCTTGAGGTTTTTGACGTTCGCCGTGGTGATCTGATCCAGGGTCGAATAGTGGGTGCCGTTGGCATTGCCGTGATAGACCGGCCAATCGGCGCCCGAGGTCGACGATGTGGCGTCGGGCTTACCTGGGTGGCAACCAAGAAGGGTTACAGCCATCAACGCGCAAGCGGCCAGGTTTTTCATAGGCCTAATACTTTACGGTTTGCCGCGGCATCGCTGCCGCTGGCGGCAAAGTCATCGAAGGCGCGCTCGGTGACGCGGATAATGTGGTCGCGGATAAAGGGCGCGCCTTCGCGGGCACCGTCCTCCGGATGCTTCAGGCAGCACTCCCATTCCAGCACCGCCCAGCCGTCATAGTCGTACTGGGCCAACTTGCTGAATATGGCCTTGAAATCGACCTGGCCGTCGCCGAGCGAGCGGAAGCGTCCAGGCCGGTCGACCCAGCCCTGGTAACCGCCATAGACGCCGCTGCGCCCATTCGGGTTAAACTCGGCGTCCTTGACGTGGAACATCTTGATGCGGTCGTGATAGAGGTCGATGAACTGCAGATAGTCGAGCTGCTGCAGCACGAAATGGCTGGGATCGTAGAGGATATTGGCGCGCTCGTGGCCGCCGACCTCGGCGAGGAAGCGCTCGAACGTCGCGCCGTCGTGCAGGTCCTCACCCGGATGGATCTCGTAGCAGCAATCGACACCGGCCTCGTCGAAGACATCGAGGATCGGCCGCCAGCGCCGGCCCAGTTCCGCGAAGGCCTCCTCGATCAGGCCGGCCGGGCGCTGCGGCCACGGATAAAAATAGGGCCAGGCCAACGCCCCGGAAAAGGTAGCGTGGGCCTTGAGGCCGAGATTTTCCGAGGCCCTGGCGGCCAATTTCATCTGCTCGACCGCCCATACCTGGCGTTCGGCCGGCTTGCCCCGTAACGGTTCCGGCGCGAAACCGTCGAACAGGCTGTCATAGGCGGGATGGACGGCGACTAATTGCCCTTGGAGATGGGTCGATAGTTCCGAGACGACCAAGCCGTGCTGGGCCAGGGTGCCGGTGACCTCATCGCAATAGGTCTGGCTGGTCGCGGCTTGTGCGACGTCGAAAATATGCGGTGTCGAGGTCGGAATCTGCAGGGCCTTGTAGCCGACGCCGGCCGCCCAGGCCGCCAATGTATCGAGCTGGTTGAATGGCGCTGCATCGCCGATAAACTGCGCCAGGAAGATAGCCGGGCCTTTTAGGGTTTTCATAGCAGGTTTTCCCATTGCCGCGACCGGCTGGACGAAACGGCCCGTTCGACCAGGGCCATGCCACGCACCCCGTCCTCGATGCCGGGAACGAGGGAAGGATGGCCGTTAATTTGCGCTGCGAAGTCGCTGTAAAGTGTGGCGAAGGCTTCGAGATAGCCTTCTGGATGGCCGGCCGGGAAACGCGCGCCATAGGCAAGATAGGGCGAACCGGCGTGCAGTATCTGGGTCGGCTGGTCGTGCCAATGCAAGGTCAAGGTATTGGGCTGTTCCTGCGACCAGTTGAGCCCACCCTTTTCGCCATAAACACGCAGGCGCAAACCGTTGCGGTCCCCGGCGGCGATCTGCGAGGCGATCAGGGCACCGCGCGCTCCGTTATCGTAACGCAGCAAGACGTCGCAATCGTCGTCGAGCACCCGGCCGTCAACGACGTGGCCGAGATCGGCGATCAGGCTTTCGACCTTTAGTCCGGTGACGAATTCGCTGAGGTGAAAGGCGTGGACGCCGATATCGGCGACGCAACCGCCAAGGCCCGATTGTGCAGGATCCGAGCGCCAGTCGGCCTGTTTGTTGTGCACCGGTTGCGACAACCAGCCCTGGCTGTACTCGACCACGACCTTGCGGATGGCGCCCAGCCGGCCGTCGGCGACCAGCTTGCGCGCTTCGCGGACCAGTGGATAGCCACTATAGGTATAGGTCAGGCCGTACTGTTTGCCCGAGGCCGCCACGATATCGGCCAAAATGCGGGCCTCGGCAAGATTCAGGGTAGCCGGTTTGTCGCACAGGACATGGATGCCAGCCTCCAGGGCCGCCTTTGCCACCGGGAAATGGGTGGAATTGGGTGTCACGATACAGACAAGGTCGAGTTTGCCGGCTTCAGCGGCGAACATGTCGCCGTAAGAGGCGTAAATACGCTCGGGCTGAAGGTTGTATAAGGCTCCGGCTTCGGCCGATTTGGCCGGATTACGGCTGAAAACGCCGGCAACCAGCGCGATTTTATCGTCAAGACGCGCCGCCATGGCATGGACCGGGCCGATAAATGACCCCGGACCGCCCCCGACCATACCCATCGTCAATCTAGCCATCGATCGCCTCGGTCGTCGGAGTCAGGATCACCGGCTTATAGCCGCCGCGCGAGCGGAAGAATAAGATCAGGCCGAGATAGGCCAGCAGCATGACGAGTGGGAGCAGGGCGACGTCGCGTAGCGCCACCTGCTTGCTGGCGCCGGTAATACCGGTCAACACCGTCTGTTCGTCGGCCGGGGCGCTCGCGACCTTGGCGGCATCCAGCGCCGTATAGTGGCCCAGGATGCTGACGCGGTCCTCGGTCAGGTAACGGCTGACGAAGGTCGTATGGTGGGTGGCGTCATAGGCCACCATGCTTTCGCGCGTAGCGTGGTCCTGGGCGGCACCCAGCATGACCGAGCCGACGATACCGGCCGCCAGCATGCCGGCGCCGGCCAGCATATTGATGGTGACCGCGCCGCCCTTGGGGAATTGTTCGGAAGCGACAGCCAGGGACGTGCCCCAGAAGAAGCTCTTACCGATACCGTAAAGCGTCGCTGCCCCGAGCAGGGCTGGGCCTACGGCGCCCGCCATCAGGAACAGGCCGATCGCCGCCAGCGCCGACGCCATGGCCAGCACACCGAGCGGTTTGAAACGGTCGATCAGGGTGCCGGCAAAGATGCGGATAACGAAGACAATCAATGATGTATAGATCAGCACCCAGCCGGCGGCGAGGCCGAGCCGGGTCATTTCCGGCGCCATCAGGGACGAGATCCAGCTGTCGGTGCTGAGCTCGGTCGTCGCCAGCGGGATCATGATCAGGACCAGGATGACGTAAAGCGGCCGGCCCGCCGAACGCGACAGAAAAGCATAGAGCAGCGTTAGTACGCCGACCAATCCGAAGGTAACGAGGGGCGTCAGGTTGAACACCCGCCCGACCTCCAGCATGATCAGGGCGGCCAGGATAAAGGCGCTGATAAAGCCGGCTTCGCCCAACATGGTACGGTAGGAGATGTTGGACGCCACGCGTTCGCTGACCGGAAATTTGCGGCCGATCAACAGCACCGTATAGACCAGGATGGGGGCGATCATCAGCGCCACCTTGAGGCGCCAATCAACATTGCCGAGCGCCATGGCCAGCAGGCCGCCCAGGATCATGCCGCCCGGCCAGGCGGCGTGGACCCGGTTGAGCCATTTCGGCTTGTCGTGATGAAAGATCGTGGCAATCAGTGGATTGGCGGCGGCTTCGACCGCGCCATTGCCCAGCGCCATGATGAAGGTGCCGGCATAGAGCGCCCAGTAGCCATGGGCGGTCAGCAGGAAGCCCAACCCGACCAAATGGCACAGGGCGGCAAACCAGAAGGTCAGCTTGAAACCGATGCGGTCGATGAAGAAGCTGAACAGGACGATGGTGATGGAAAACGGCCACAGGCCGACACCCAGCAATTCACCCTTTTGCGTTTCCGACAGGGCGAATTGCAGGCCCCAGTCGTCGATGACCAGGGCGCGCAGGATGAAGCAGAAGGAGGTCGCCGTAATGGCGGCGAACGAGGTGGTGAACAGCACGCCGGTGCCGGATTGTGTTGAGCTTGTCACGCCTGAGGATCCCTGAGCCGGCCACCTCTGTTAACGGATGGTCCGGGCGTGAGAGAAGCACATGTTGTAATCCATTACAACATGGGTGGATCATCTACCCATTTGCGGCAGCCAAAAAACCGGGCACCGCGGTAGATTCACGAACGACCAGTTCATGCGGCAGGGTGAGGTTGACCCTGCCGGCGGCGCTGCCGTCCATAATGGCGATCAGCAATTCGACGGTCTTGCGGCCGATTTCCCGCATCGGCTGGCGCACGGTCGTTAAGGACGGCGTACCGAAGCGGGAGAGGCGGATATCGTCGAAACCGATCACCGAAACGTCTCGCGGACATTCCAACCTGGCCTGACGCAGGGCGTGCAGGGCGCCGAACGCCATATCGTCGCTAAAACAAAACAGGGCGGTCGGTATCGAGCCGGAAGCGATCCATTGCGCTGTCAAATCGGCGCCGGACTGGATGGAATAGTCGCCATGCATAACGTGCAGATCGCCGCCGCAACCATGTGCCGCCGCGCTGTCGCGGGCGCCTTGCAAGCGGTCGCGGCTGATCGGGCTGCGCATGTCGCCGGTAATGATACCGATCCGGCGGTGACCCAATTGGTAAAGATAATCAACGGCTTCGCGAGCAGCGCGGGCGTTGTCGATATGGACGCTGGATACCTTCAGGTCTTCAACGAATTCGCAACCATTGACGATCGGCGCGGCTTCGCCCAGACGCTCGATCATGGCATGAAGCGAGGCGGGCAGGGTGTGTCCGAGGAAGATCATACCATCCGCCTCACGCCGGCGCAGCAGGCTAGCATAGGCGTCTTCGCTGCTGCCGTCAAAACCTACATCGCCCAGCAGGACTGTATAGCCGGCGGCATAGGCGGCTTCCTCGGCACCGCGGATAATATTGGCGAAAAAAGCGTTGGCGATGTCCGGCACGGTAACGATCAGCCGCCGCGTCTTGAGTGTCCGCAACGATTTGGCCATCAGATTGGGTTCATAACCCAGGGCTTCGATGGCGGCCACGACCTTTGCCAGGACCGCAGGCGAGACGTGGGCATAACCGTTGAGCACACGCGATACGGTCGCGGTCGATACGTCGGCCTTTTTTGCTACATCCTGAATGGTCGCCATGTTTGTCCCGCAGAAGTCGCGCATTGTGCGTCGTCGCCAAGGCTCGTCTTAAAACCTTATGGGCGGTATTACCAAGGAAAATCCGAACCATGACACGTTCCGAAAGACATCATTTCCCATAACCTTTCTTAGGCGTAATAGTGCTCCGCCAACATACAAATGTCAGTGATGGGTTAGCACGCGCATTGTTCGGCAGGTCTTAAGGAAGTTAGGGCATTCTCACCCTGGCTACCGGCCAGAGGGTTTCATTTTGCCGCCAAAGACCGCTCCACTACCGCCTTATACACGCGTCTTCGGTCCGGTGGCGCAAGCGCGGGTCGTCAGGCTCATCGTCTTATATCTCGTAATAGCCTCTTGCGGATTTGCCCTCTCGATCTTCTCCCACAACAGCCACGCCGAAGCCTTTGGACTCGGGCTGGTCTTGCCGGGCGGCGGCTTTCTCAGCCATTACGACCTCATTAGCCCTTTCGGCCTATGGCATCTGGCGACCGCTATCTCGGTGGCCGGGCTGTTCCTTTTGGCGCTCGGCGTGTGGTTCGGTACCGGAAATGTCCTGGCGCCCCCTGCTGTCTGGTTGGGCGCGGCGGTATGGGCGGGTCTGATGAATCATGGTGCAACGCACAACCTGGCCGTACCCACGGTGTTCGGAATAACCGGCCTCTTGGTCCTGGGTTTGCTGGTCGCCACCGTGGTACGCTACGCCCTGGCGGGACGTCAGCGCACGCGCGACAATGCTTATTTGATGACGGCGACTTTTGAGGCCGCAGAGGATGACGATGAAACACCGGAAATGACGCTCGGTCATTTGCAGTGTCTGCGTTTCGCGCTCGATCGCGCGTTGCAGCCGATCGAAGCGTTTGAAGGATTCGAGCGGCTCGATCAATTCCAAACTGCCGCCATACGTTATCAGATCAATTTTCTCGCCTACGCCATCGCCCTCAGCCAGGCACGGTTTACGCCTGCCTTTGCCGGTTATATGTGCGATGCCCAGGGCAACCTCATCGATAAGCAAGCGGAAAAGCGCGTCTGGCGTTATTGGGCGCTTGAAAATCTGTGGGGAAATCTCAGTCTTGACGACAATCCGATCGGCCGGGAAAATATCATGTTTACCGGCTTTATTGCCTTGCAGATGGCCTTGCTCAAGGCCAATGGCGCCAACGACTTTACCGTCGCAGACCGTTTTCGCCTCAATGATCGACTGGCGTTTTGCGATGCCGATCTGATTGCGCGCCTCGAAAGTGAGATGGCGCGCTCCGCGTTCACCCTGTTCGCCTGCGAACCCAATTGGATTTACCCGCTGTGCAATACCGTCGGCGCCAGCGCCATTCAGGCGCATGACGGCGTCCGATGGGATGCCATAGCCGATGATTTTCGCACGGCGCTCGACAGTGAATTTCTTGATGCCTTTGCCAGGTTTGTACCCTGCCGCTCAGCGCGGACGGGGCTGTCCCTGCCCGCCATCGGCGGCGCCATGCCCCTGGCCATGCCCTGCTTTTTCCTCAATACCATTGCGCCGGATATCGGCCGACGGCAGTGGCTGCTTCTGCGGCAGAGGTTATTCGACAAGAATGGCCGCTTCCGGCGGCGCGCATTCTGGCCCATTGATACGGGAAATTACGGATTCTCACGCGCCAGCGCTTACACGGCAACGGCCTTGGCAGCTGCCGAGCTGGGCGACCGCGAAGTCTACGAAGCCTGCCTCTCGGCCTTGAGTGACGAATGCCCGCCAGTCCTGAAAGATGGGGTAATCCATCGCCCGCGGGCGTCGGTTTGGTCGCACGGCGTCGAATTGATGGCACGCGCGACGGTCAAAGACAGTTTCCGCCGCCTGATCACAACGGCAGGTTCCGATGGCCCAAAGCTGGTGGACTTGCCCTACCCCCAAGTCCTGGTCGCCGCCGCCCATTATGTATCCGGCGAACTCCGGGCCGTGCTTTATGGTGACGGCGTTTTCGAGGCCGGCTTAACAGGCCTGAAGGCGAACGGCCGCTATCTTTTCCGCGGCGCGATGTCCGGTTCCCTTATCGCCGACGGGACCGGGAAGATTGCCTTCACCGTCCGCCTCGACGGTCGAACGGTTCTTCGGGTAACTCCAGAGGAGGATTTATGGCCTGCTGCGTAATACTGGCGGCCCTATTCAGCGTGATCATGGCCGTGAAGGCTGCCCTGTTGGGCCGTTCGCGCGGGTCGCAGGCGCAAGAGTGGCGGCTGAAGGATAAAGATACCACATGACGGATTTTGTTTTTTAGGGATTTGCGCCGTGTTTCTGGCTTGTCTCGCACCTCGTCTTACGTATTCATGAGCGTGGAACTACGGCATAACGACTAAAGGCGGTGCGAAGTGAGAGTGAGCGAAGGATCGCCCGAGCCGTTGGGTGTGCGGTTGACCGCAACCGGCGTCAATGTCGCGGTCTTTTCCGCCCATGCCAGCCATATCGAAATCTGTTTCTTCGACGCGGACAATATCGAACGGCGGGTGACATTGCCGGGGCGCACCGGGCCGGTGTTCCACGGTCATGTCGAAGGCATGAGCGCCGGCGCGCGCTACGGTTTGCGGGCACACGGACCGTTCGATCCCAAGGCCGGCCACCGCTTTAATTCCAACAAGCTGCTGCTCGATCCGTTCGCACTTGAAATCGACCACGCCTTTGCCCCTCACCCCTCACTATTCGGCTATCGCGCCGACGATCCGCAGGACGGCGACAGTTTCGACGATAGCGACAGCGCGCCCTTTATGCCGAAAGCCGTGGTCACTTCGCCGGAACAGGCCAAAACCGATCTGCGCATTCCGGCCGCCGACACCGTCATTTACGAATTGCATGTCCGCGGCTTCACCAAGACCATGCCGGGTGTGCCCGAGACCCTGCGCGGCACCTTCGCCGGCCTGGCTCATCCTGCCGCCGTCGCCTATCTTAAAAACCTCGGTATTACTTCGGTCGAACTGCTGCCAACGGCGGCTTGGGCCGACGAGCCACACCTCACGCGATTGGGCCTTGGTAATTACTGGGGCTATAATTCGATAGGCTTTTTAGCGCCCGATCCGCGATTGGCGCCGGGCGGTTGGGCTGAGGTGCGCGAAGCCGTCGCCGCCCTGGCAGGGGTCGGCATCGAAACCATCCTCGATGTCGTCTATAACCACAGCGGCGAAGGTGACAAGCTGGGGCCGACCTTAAGTTTACGCGGGCTGGACAATTCCAGCTATTACCGCCTGCAACGCGACGATCCGTCCGACTATGTCAATGACGCCGGCACCGGCAATATCCTGGCGCTCGACCGCGCGCCGGGTTTGCGCCTGGTCATGGACTCCCTGCGCGCCTGGCGGGACTATGGCGGCGTCGCCGGCTTTCGCTTCGACCTGGCGACGGTTTTGGGCCGCGGCGACGATAGGTTTCGCAAGGATGCCCCCCTCCTCACCGCCATCGCTCAGGACCCGACCCTGCGCGAGCTGAAACTGATCGCTGAACCGTGGGACTGCGGTCCGGGCGGTTATCAGCTGGGCGCATTTCCATCGTCCTGGGGCGAGTGGAACGATCGTTTTCGTAATGCGGTGCGCGGCTTCTGGCGTGGCGACGGCGTCTCCTTAGGCGATCTGGCCCGGCGTTTCGCCGGTTCGGAAGATATTTTCCATGGCCGCCGGCCGTCGCGTAGCGTCAATTTCGTCACTGCCCATGACGGCTTTGCCCTGGCCGATCTGGTCGCCTATGATCACAAGCACAACGAAGCCAATGGCGAGAACAATCGCGATGGCACCAACGATAACCTGTCGTGGAACCATGGCATCGAAGGGCCCACGAACGACCCGGCCGTTGTAGTCGCGCGCGCCAAGGACCAGCGCAACCTGCTGGCGACGCTACTGTTGGCGCGCGGGACGCCGATGCTGTCCATGGGCGCCGAATTCGGCCAGACCCAGAACGGCAACAACAATGCCTATGCTCAGGATAATGCGCTGAGTTGGTTGGATTGGGCGAAGGTCGGTGAAAGTTTGCTGGCCTTTTGCAAGCGTCTCCTGGCCATCCGCAAGGCCCATCCAGCCCTGACGGCCGACCGTTTCCTGACGGGCGAATACATCGGCCTCTATCCCGATGTCCAGTGGCTGAGGCCAGATGGTAAAGGCTTGTCCGCCGGGGATTGGGACGACGGCCAGGGACAAACCCTGGTTATCGTACTGACCGAAGGCGGCGACCGCGTCGTCCTTGTCATTCACCGCGGGCCGGACGGCCGTGACGTCGTCTTGCCCGAACCGCGCGACGGCCAGGGTTGGTGCGTGCTGGCCGACACCGATGACGACGGCCGCACGGGTTCGGTCGACGAGACTGTCGGCATTGCCGCGCATTCGGTACTGGTGCTGGCCGAGACGCCGCAAGCCGGCGCCAAAACCCATGGCGTCGACAAAGACGCCCTGGGCCGCCTCGCCACCGCCGCCGGCATCGAAAGCGACTGGTGGAGCCTGGAGGGCCAAAAGACCGAGGTCTCACCGGACACGCAAGCCCACCTGCTGACGGCCATGGGTCTGCCATGCGCTACCACCCAGCAGGCGCGGCAATCGCTCTATCAGCTGGCCGAGGACCACGATCGACGCCCTCTGCCCTATGCCCTGGTCGCGCCCAACGACAGTCCGGCGATCCTCCGGATCGTGGAGTCCCGGCAGGACGCGCCGCCGTCAACATGGTTGCATATCGAAAGCGAAAAAGGCGAGCATCAGCGCGTGCGCGTCGCCGGTCTGGATGGCGTGCCGACAACGAGCCGAGATGGCCGCAAGGCGTTCACCTACAACCTGACCCTGCCGCGGCTGGTACCCGGCCGTTATACGGTGCGCCGCGACGACCTGCCCGATTTCGCATGCGCGGTGACCATTACGCCATCCACCTGTTATGCTCCGGAGTTCGTCCTGGATGGCAACAAAACCTTCGGCCTGACGGCGCAGATCTACAGCCTGAAACGCAATGGCGATCAGGGGATCGGCGACTTCACCACCCTGGGCGATCTGGCCGACGCCGCCGGCCGCGCAGGCGCGGCCATGCTGGCCATCAATCCGCTACACATCCTGTTCGAACACGATCGCGACCGCGCCAGCCCCTATTATCCGTCCGACCGGCGTTTTCTCGATCCCATCCATCTCGATATCCCCGGTCTGCCGCGCGGCGACCCACAGCGCGCCATCATCGACTATCCGGGCGTCTGGGCGCAAAAATCGCGGGCGCTCGAGGCCATGTTCCTCAGGGATCGCGGTAACCCGGACTTCCTCACCTATGTCGCCGCCGAAGGCGCTACCCTGCACGCCTTCGCCACCTTCCAGGCCCTGAGTGAGGCCCTGCCCGGTCTGCCATGGCAACACTGGCCGGCCATGGCCGCAGCGGATCCCGACCGCGTTCTCTATCACCAATATCTGCAATGGTTGTGCGAAGCCGCCTTCGCTCAAGCCGCCAAGCGTGCCGAGGGCTTGCCGCTCGGTCTTTGCCGCGATCTTGCCGTCGGTTCGGCGCCCGACGGCGCGGAAACCTGGGCCATGGGCGTCCTGATCGCCGCCGGCGTCTCGATCGGCGCCCCGCCGGACGCCTTTAGCCCGCAGGGCCAGGTCTGGGGCCTGCCACCGTACAATCCCTTGAAGATGACGGCCGACGGCTATCACAGTCTGGGTAATCTCTACCGTGCCAATATGCGTCACGCCGGCGCCCTGCGCGTCGACCATGCCATGGGCCTGACGCGGCAATTTTGGGTACCCGACGGTGCCGATGGCGGTTCGGGTGCCTATGTCCGTTTCCCGTTCGCCGACATTCTGGGCCAATTGAAGCTGGAAAGCCTGCGCGCCAAGTGCCTGATCATCGGCGAGGACCTCGGCACTGTTCCCGATGGTTTCCGCGAAACCATGACCGCGGCTCATGTACTGAGCTACCGCGTCCTGCCGTTCGAACACAGCGACGCCGGTTTCAAGCCGCCCGCAAGCTACCCACCGCTCAGCTTTGCCTGCGTCTCGACACACGACCTGCCGCCCCTGCAAGGCTGGTGGCAGGGGGTCGATATCAGTGAGCGCGAAGCCTTGGGCCTTTACAGCGCCGGCTATGCCGATCAGGCACGGCAGGGCCGCGAGCAGGAAAAGACGGAATTGTTGACCGCCCTCGCCCAGGCGGGCCTCATTGAAGCCGACGCGGCTTATGACGCCATGACCGCGGATCTGGCGGTCGCCGTCCATGCCTTTATTGCTCAAACCCCGGCCGTGCTGGCCATGCTTCAGGTCGAGGATCTCGCCGGCGAAGCCACCGCCGTCAACCTGCCCGGCACCAATTTCGAACGGCCGAACTGGCGACGTTGCCTCAAACCGCCGGTTGACCGAATACTGGAAGGCGATCTCGCAAAAGCTATTCTGACCGCCGTTCGCGACCTGCGTCCCGCACAGAAAACTGCTTGATACTGCGCTGCAACAATGTAAGCGTGATGGCGACTTCTGTGTTTGTAAAAGGTGACCCATGCCGGCTCCCAAAGGCCAACTCGAAACCGCACTCGAGGCCGAAGACCCAACCGATCTCGCCGATCGTATCGTCGATGCCCTGCGCTACCGCATCGGTAAGGATCGTCAAGCCGCTCGACCGCATGACTGGCTGGCGGCGACAGTGCTCACGGTGCGTGACGGCATTATCGACAAGTGGATGGCTTCGACGCGTGCGGCCCACGCCGCCGGCGCCAAGCGGGTCTATTACCTGTCGCTCGAATTCCTTATCGGCCGTCTGTTGCGCGACGCCCTGTCCAATCTCGGCGTCATGGAAGAGGTCCGCGCCGCCTTGACATCGCTCGACGTCGATCTCGACATCATCCGGGAAATCGAGCCCGACGCAGCGCTCGGCAATGGCGGTTTGGGCCGTCTGGCCGCCTGTTTCATGGAAAGCCTGGCTTCGCTCGACCTGCCAGCTTACGGCTACGGCATTCGCTATGTCAACGGCATGTTCCGCCAACGCATCGACGACGGCTGGCAGGTCGAATTGCCGGAAACCTGGCTGGAATACGGCAATCCCTGGGAGTTCGAGCGCCGCGAAAGCGCCTATCACGTCGGTTTTGGCGGTGAAGTCATCGCCGATGAAGCCGCCCTGCCGAAATGGGTGCCCAGCGAGCAGGTCATCGCCATGGCCGTCGATACCCCGGTCGTCGGTTACGGTGGCAAGCGCGTCAATACACTGCGTTTGTGGAATGCCCACGCCATCGACCCCATCCACCTCGACGCCTTCAATGCCGGTGACCATATCGGCGCCCTGGCCAGCAAGAACCGCGCGGAAAGTCTGACGCGCGTCCTCTATCCCGCCGATTCTTCGGCTGCCGGCCAGGAATTGCGGCTGCGCCAAGAATACTTCTTCTCGTCGGCGTCGTTGCAGGACATCCTGCGCCGCCACGTCCAGTATTTCGGTGATATCCGCACCCTGCCCGACAAGGCCGCCATCCAGCTCAACGACACCCACCCGGCGGTATCGGTCGCCGAAATGATGCGTCTGTTGATCGACGTTCATAATCTCGGCTTCGAAGAGGCCTGGAAGATCACCGTCGCCACCTTCGGCTATACCAACCACACTCTGCTGCCCGAAGCGCTCGAAAGCTGGCCATTGGCCCTGTTCGAACGCCTGTTGCCACGCCACACCCAGATCATTTACGCTATCAATGCCAAGGTGTTGAAGGAGGCGCGCAAGTTCCGCCCCGATGACGACGCCTTCGTGGCCGCCATCTCGCTGATCGACGAACATGGCGACCGCCGCGTGCGCATGGCCAATCTGGCCTTTGCCGGTTCCCACAGCGTCAACGGTGTCGCCGCTCTGCATACCCAGTTGATGAAGGAAACGGTTTTCGCCGACCTCAACAAGCTCTATCCCGCCCGCATCAACAACAAGACAAACGGCATCACACCCCGCCGCTGGCTGCAGCAGTGCAATCCGCGCCTGACCTCGCTGATCAAGGAAGCTATCGGTGACGGCTTCCTGGCCGACGCCGAAAAGCTGACCGACCTCAACACCTTTGCCGCCGATACGGCATTTCAACAGAAGTTCGCCGCCGTCAAACGCCAGAACAAGGTCGACCTCAGCGAATATCTCCGTCGCAATCTCGGCGTCCGCACCGATCCCGACGCTCTGTTCGACGTTCAGATCAAGCGCATCCACGAATATAAGCGCCAACTGCTCAACATCCTTGAGACGATCGCCCTCTACGACCAGATCCGCCTCCATCCCGAACGCGACTGGACGCCGCGCGTCAAGATCTTCGCCGGTAAGGCCGCTTCCAGCTATTACCGCGCCAAGCAGATCATCAAGCTGGCCAACGATGTCGCCCGGCGCATCAATGCCGACCCAGCCGTCGGCGATTTGCTAAAGGTTGCCTTCATTCCGAACTATAATGTCTCCCTGGCCGAGCTGATCGTACCGGCCGCCGACCTGTCGGAACAGATCTCGACCGCCGGCCTTGAGGCCTCGGGCACCGGCAATATGAAGTTTGCCCTCAACGGCGCCCTGACGGTAGGGACGCTCGACGGGGCCAATATCGAAATCCGCGATCGTGTCGGCGAGGAAAATATCTTCATCTTCGGTATGACCGCCGATCAGGTCGCCGCCCGCCGCGCCGCCGGGTACGATCCGGCCGTCGCCATCAACGCCTCGCCCGAGCTGGCCCAGGCCCTGGCCAATATCGGTTCAGGTGTCTTCGCGCCCGATGACCCCACCCGCTATACCGACCTGGTCCACGATCTTTTCCATTCCGATTGGTTCATGGTGGCGGCCGATTTCGACGCCTATGAAAGCACCCAGCGCCGCATCGACAAGGTCTTTCAAGATTCCGCGATCTGGACCGAAAAGGCTGTTCATAATACCGCCAATATGGGATGGTTCTCGTCAGACCGCACCATACAACAATATGCGGCAGATATCTGGGGAATGATTTGACGCTAAGCCACAGCGAGATCGATGCGCTGATCGCCGGAAATCACGACGATCCCTTTCGTTTGCTGGGCTTACATCGCGTTGCCGACAAATTTGTTGCCCGTATTATCGTACCCGGCGCCCAAACATTGGAAGCGCTTACCCTGGCCGGCAAGTCGTTGGGGCAATTGGCGCGCATCGATGATCGCGGCTTTTTCGAGGGCCCGGTCAAGGTGCGTTCCGTCGTTCCCCTGAGCTATCGCGCCCAAGGTGGCGGCGCGGAATGGACCGTGACCGATCCCTACAGTTTCGGACCCGTCCTAGGACCGATCGACGACTACCTGATGAACGAGGGCAATCATCGCCGTTTGTTCGACATCATGGGCGCGCACCTGATCGAACACGAAGGCGTTGCCGGTATACATTTCGCCGTCTGGGCGCCCAATGCCAAACGCGTCTCGGTCGTCGGCGACTTCAACGACTGGGACGGCCGCCGCCACGTCATGCGCCGGCGCAGCGATACCGGCGTATGGGAAATCTTCCTGCCTCATATCGGCGAAGGTCGCGCCTACAAGTTCGAAATCGTTGGCGCCGACGGGAATCTCCTGCCGCAAAAAGCCGATCCCCTCGCCTTTCGTTCGGAATTCCGCCCCGCTACGGCGTCAGTTACCACACGCCCCGGCGACCACGACTGGGGCGATGCCGGTCATACCGCCTACTGGTCGAAGGCCGATCCGCGTACGCAACCGATCAGCCTCTACGAGGTCCATGCCGGCTCGTGGCAAAAGCCGCACGATGAAGGCTTTTACTCCTGGGACGAATTGGCCGACCGCCTGATCCCCTATGTCGTCGACATGGGCTTCACCCACATCGAATTCATGCCGATCAGCGAGCACCCGCTCGACGCCAGCTGGGGCTATCAGACTATTGGCCTCTATGCCCCCAGCGCCCGTTTCGGCGAGCCGGAGGGATTTGCCCGCTTCGTCGACGGGGCTCACCGCGCCGGTTTAGGCGTCCTGCTCGATTGGGTGCCGGCCCACTTCCCGGCAGATTCTTACGGCCTGGCGCGTTTCGACGGCACCTGTCTTTACGAACATGAAGACCCACGGCTGGGCTACCACCCCGACTGGACGACCTATATCTACAATTTCGGCCGCCGCGAGGTGTTGTCCTTCCTCGTCAACAACGCGCTTTACTGGGCCGAGCGCTACCATGTCGACGGTCTGCGCGTCGACGCCGTCGCCTCCATGCTCTACCGCGACTATTCGCGCAAAGAGGGCGAATGGATCCCCAATGCCGACGGCGGCCGCGAAAATTGGGAAGCCGTCGAATTCCTGCGCCGCTTCAATTCGGAACTGAACGCCGCCCATCCGGGCGTCTTCACCGTCGCCGAGGAATCGACCTCGTGGCCGGGTGTTTCCCACCCAGTCGCCGATACGGGCCTGGGTTTCGATTTCAAGTGGAACATGGGGTTCATGAACGACACCCTGCGTTACATGGCGCGCGACCCCATCTACCGCAGCTATCATTATAACGAGATCACCTTCGGCCTGACCTACGCCTTCAGCGAAAACTTCGTCCTGCCGATCAGCCATGACGAGGTCGTTCACGGCAAGGGCACCCTGCTGACCAAGATGCCCGGCGACGACTGGCAGAAGTTCGCCAACCTGCGCGCCTATTACGGCCTGATGTGGGGCTATCCCGGCAAGAAACTGCTGTTCATGGGTCAGGAATTCGCCCAGCGTCGCGAATGGAGCGAAGCGCGCAGCCTCGACTGGGAACTGCTCGATGCACCCGCCCATGACGGCGTGCGCAAGCTGGTCCGCGACCTCAATACCGCCTATCGCACCAAGAAGGCCCTGCACGATCGCGACTGCCGCAGCGACGGCTTCGACTGGGCCGTGGTTGACGATGCCCACAATAGCGTCTTTGCCTGGGTGCGCTGGAGCGACGACGGCCGGCCGGTGGCGGTTGCTGTCAATATGAGCGGCGCGCCACTCAGCGATTACCGCCTGCCTCTGCCGTTCGACGGCACATGGCGCGAAATCATCAATACCGATGCGGCTCTTTACGGCGGTGCCGGGGGCGGTAATATGGGCCAGGTTACGGCAAAAGACGGTGCGGCTCTGGTGACCCTGCCCGCCCTATCGACACTGATGTTTGAATACGACCCGGGAAACCCGGGCTGAGAAAAAGGGAGACAGCAAATGGTGCCTGTAAATACGAGACCCCTGGCCCGCGATACCATGGCCTATGTTCTGGCCGGCGGCCGCGGCAGCCGTCTCAACGAACTGACCGACATCCGCGCCAAGCCGGCTGTCTATTTTGGCGGTAAGTCACGCATTATCGACTTCGCTCTGTCGAACGCGCTCAATTCCGGCATCCGTCGTATTGGCGTGGCCACCCAGTACAAGGCCCACAGCCTCATCCGTCATTTGCAAAATGCCTGGAACTTCTTCCGTCCGGAACGCAATGAAAGCTTCGACATCCTGCCGGCATCACAGCGTGTGTCGGAAACCCAGTGGTACGATGGCACGGCCGATGCCGTCTTCCAGAACATCGACATCATCGAAAGCTACGCCCCGGAATATATGCTGATCCTGGCCGGCGATCATATTTACAAGATGGACTACGAACAGATGCTGCGGCAGCACGCTGACAGCGGCGCCGACGTCACCGTCGCCTGCATGGAAGTCCCGCGGGTCAGCGCCTCGGGTTTCGGCTGTATGGCGGTGGACGACAAGGGCGGTATCACCGCCTTTATCGAGAAACCAGCCGACCCGCCCGCCATGCCGGGCAAGCCGGACATCGCCCTGGTCTCCATGGGCGTCTACGTCTTCAAGACGAAATTCCTCATCGAGGAGCTGAAACGCGACGCCGCCACGCCCAATTCCAGCCGCGATTTCGGCAAGGACATCATTCCGCACCTTGTTAAACACGGCAAGGCCGTCGCCCACCAGTTCAGCCGGTCCTGCGTCCGCTCCGAAAGCGAGACCGAGGCCTATTGGCGCGATGTCGGCACGGTTGACGCCTATTGGGAAGCCAATATGGACCTGACCCAGGCGACCCCGCACTTCGATCTTTACGACCGCAACTGGCCGATCTGGACCTATCAGGAAATCACCCCGCCGGCCAAGTTCGTCCACGATCTCGACGGCCGGCGCGGTCACGCCGTCTCCTCCCTGGTCTCGGGCGGCTGTATCATTTCCGGAGCCGCGGTCCACAGCAGCCTGATCTTCACCAATGTCCACGTCCATTCCTATAGCGATCTTAAGGAAGCCGTCATCCTGCCACGCTGCGTCATCGGCCAAGGCGCGCGGCTAAAGCGTGTGGTCCTCGACCGCGGCGTCGTCATTCCCGAAGGTCTTGTCGTCGGCGAGGACGCGGAACTGGACGCCGCCCGCTTCCGTCGCACCGACAGCGGTATCTGCCTGGTGACCCAGGCGATGATCGACGGACTGAAGGCCTGACCATGCGCGTCCTTTCGGTCGCCTCGGAGGCCTATCCGATCATCAAGACGGGCGGCTTAGCCGATGTCGTCGGCGCCCTGCCAGGCGCCCTGGCGCCGCACGGCGTCACCGTCACCACGCTGCTGCCGGGTTATCCGTCGGTGCTACGCGGATTGGGCGCGGGCGAGGTCATCCACACCTATAAGAGCCTGCTCGGAGTCAAGGCCAAACTGGTCCGTCACAGCGATGCCGTCGTGGACCTTATTGTGCTCGACGCGCCCGCCCTGTTTGCACGCGAAGGCGGGCCGTATGGGGATGCTACCGGCGCCGAATGGCCGGACAACTGGCAAAGGTTCGCTGCCCTGGGTCACGTTGCAGCCGATCTCGCCGGCGGGCTCGTGCCAGCGCTCGATTTCGATCTTGTCCACGCCCACGATTGGCAGGCCGCCACTGCGCCCGTCTATATGCGTTACGGCAATGCCAAGGCGAAAAAAACGCCCAGCATACTGACCATCCACAACCTGGCCTTCCAGGGGCGCTACGGTCCGGAGATTTTCAAGGCTCTCGACCTGCCGGAAACCGCCTTCCACATAGATGGCATCGAATATTATGGTGGCGTCGGCTACCTCAAGGGCGGCCTGCAATGCGCCACGGCCATTACCACGGTCAGCCCAAGCTATGCCCAGGAAATCCGTCACCCAGAGTTCGGCATGGGGCTGGAAGGCATGATCAATGCCCGCGCGGCCAGCGTTCGGGGCATCGTCAACGGTATCGATATCGAGGTGTGGAACCCGGCCACCGACCCGCATCTAAAGGCGCCTTTCAGCGCCGCCAAACTGGGCGACCGCGCCGGTAACCGCGCCGCCGTAGAAGTCTTGTTCGGCCTGACGGCGTCCAAGGGGCCGCTGTTTTGTGTCGTTAGCCGCCTGACCTGGCAAAAGGGCATCGACGTTCTGATCGACCTGTTTGACGATATCGTGGCCATGGGTGGACAATTGGCCATTCTCGGCGCCGGCGATGCCGCCCTTGAGGCCGCGGCGGTTGCCGCCTCTGGCCGCCATACCGGCCAAATCGGCATTCGTATTGGCTATGACGAAGCCCTGTCGCACCTGCTCCAGGGCGGCAGCGACGCGATTATCGTACCATCGCGTTTCGAACCGTGTGGCCTGACCCAGCTTTACGGCCTGCGCTATGGCTGCATCCCAGTCGTGGCGCGCACCGGCGGCCTGGCCGACACGATTATAGATGCCAACGAGGCCGCCGTCTCGGCCGGCGTCGCTACCGGCTTCCAGTTCGACGGCGTCACCCATGACAACCTGCGCCACGCCCTGCGCCGTACCGTCACCGCTTTCGCTCAGCGCAAAGAATGGCAATCGCTGCAGAAAAACGCCATGAAGGCCGACTTTTCGTGGACCCGCAGCGGTCTGCGCTATGCCCAACTCTACAAGGAACTTGTTTGATGTCGCTCCTGCCCAAGACCGGCGTCAAGCCGAACTCCTACGACTACGAAACCCATGCGGTTGTGGCCCCGACCGGCTTTCGCGAATATGACGCGCGCTGGCTGTTCGGCAACGACCTCAACTATTTGGGCGTCCAGGCCCTGGGCCTGGGTTTGGGCACCTATATCCATGAACGCGGTGTCAAGCCGCGCATCGTCGTCGGCCACGACTTTCGCTCCTATTCGATCAATATCAAGAACGCCCTGATGCTGGGCCTGATGCAGGCCGGCTGCGAGGTCCTCGATATCGGCCTCGCCCTGTCGCCGATCGCCTATTTCGCCCAGTTCGACCTCGATGCCCCATGCGTCGCCATGATCACGGCTTCGCACAACGAGAATGGCTGGACCGGCGTCAAGATGGGCTGCCAGGCGCCCCTGACTTTCGGACCGGAGGAGATCGGCCGGCTGAAGGACATCGTCCTCAGCGGCGCCGGCGTCGAGCGCCCGGGCGGCTCGGTCAAGATGATCGAAGGCGTCCAGCAGCGTTATATGGACGATATTTCCAGCAAGGTGCACATCAAGCGCCCCCTCAAGGTTATCTGCGCCTGCGGTAATGGCACGGCTGGCGCCTTTTCCCCCCAAACCCTGCGCGCCATGGGGGTCGAGGTCATCGAGATGGACTGCGATCTCGACAACACCTTCCCGAAATATAATCCCAATCCCGAAGACCACCACATGCTGTCGGAAATGGCCAAGGTGGTCAAATCGACTGGCGCCGACCTGGCCCTCGGCTTCGACGGCGACGGCGACCGTTGCGGTGTGGTCGACAATACCGGCGAGGAAATCTTCGCCGACAAGATTGGCCTGATGCTGGCGCGCGACCTGTCGGAGCAATACAAAAACGCTACCTTCGTCGTCGACGTCAAGTCCACCGGCCTTTACGCTACCGACGAAGTTCTGAAAAAGAACGGCGCCACCACGGTCTATTGGAAAACCGGCCACTCCTATATCAAGCGCAAGACTTCGGAACTGAAGGCCCTGGCCGGCTTCGAAAAGTCCGGCCACTTCTTCTTCAATGCGCCGCTCGGCCGCGGTTATGATGACGGACTGGTGGCGGCCTCTTGGATCCTGGCCATGCTGGATCGCAATCCCGGCAAGACCCTGTCCGAGTTGAAGGACGCCCTGCCGGTGGCCTACACCTCATTGACCATGAGCCCGCATTGCGCCGACGAGCTGAAGTACGAAGTGCTGGAACGCATCGTCAAGGCATATGAAGACCTGGGCAAGGCCGGCGGCTCGATCCTCGGCCGCAAGATCAAGGAAGTCATCACGGTCAACGGCGCCCGGGTCCATCTCGAGGACGGTTCTTGGGTCCTGGTGCGCGCCTCCAGCAACAAGCCGGAACTGGTCGTGGTCGTTGAATCCCTGCGCTCCGAAGACGATATGCGCGACCTCTTCCGTAAGGAGGTCAAACCGCGACTGGAAAAGTACCCCGAGATCGGCAGCTATAACCAGGAAATATAGCCGCAGTCGGAACCCTGCCGGGAGATTCGGAGTGGCCGAGGCGGTTTTGCGCACTCTGAACCTGTTTTTCGCACTCCGAATCTATGGGTCTGGGCGCATTGGTTCGGTGTAAAAATACCGCTTTGACCATGCGTCGGTCTTGGCATATTCAAGCTCAAGCGGCTGGGTGTTCCCCATTCGGAGTGCCGGTTTTCTGTGAAGAAGGCCTCAGCTACTCCGAACGCAGGCGTGCCTGGAGCGCAATCCGATAAAGTGGATGGCACTTTTCGGTTAAATTACGCGGAAAAACAAAGATCTAAGCCAATATCGCCTGTTCGCTGAGGGCTTCGGCGGCGCCGAGCAAGGCTGGATAGGGGTGGATGATAATCCGGCTCGGGATCATCGCCACCATGTCCCCCATCGGCGCCTTGGCTTCCATGCGGGCGCGGAAACGTTTGGCGTCGATCAGATGCATGAGGCGCGGCGCGATCCCGCCGGCAATATAGACGCCCGAAGTCGCGCCGTGGATCAGGGCCAATTCGCCGCAGGTCGAGGCCAGGATGTCGAGGAAGGCCTCGACGGTAGCCCGGCACTGCGGTCCGCCCCCGCCCTCCAGATTGGTGATCTGGGCCGGCGTCAGTTCACCGGCCTGCTCGCCGCAGATGGCGCAGATCGCCTGGTAGAGATTAACGATCCCCTGCCCCGACAGGATCATTTCCAGGGTGGCACGGCCCGACTTACGTTGCAGGAAGCTGAGGATTTCGACCTCGAAATCATTGACCGGGGCAAAGGATATATGACCGGTCTCAGTCGACAGGCAATAGGGACCGGACGATCCGCCGACGAGGACCGAGGCGCCAAAGCCGGTGCCAGGTCCAAACACCGACCAGGCCGCGCCGAAGCCCTTAGTCGCCGGCCCGATGGTGCGGGTATGCTCGTCCGTGAGATAGGGCAGGCAATAGGCCAGTGCCGCATAGTCGTTGATCAGCTTGACCTTGGGCGCCTTGGTCGTGTCGGCCAAGTCGTGTTCGGTGATCAGCCAGTCGAGATTGGTGAACTTGATCGTGCCGTTCTTGACCGGACCGGCGACCGCGACAACGGCAAAGTCGAGCTTCGGCAGGCCGCCGATATGGCGGCTATAGGTCGAAATAGCCTCGTGAAAATCCTTGACGCCCGAGCATTCCAAAGTCTGGCAGTGGTCAAGATCGACATCTTCGCCGCTGCGGGTGGCGACGGCAAACCGCGCATTGGTGCCGCCGATGTCGCCGACAAGGCCCGTCAGGCGTGGTGGGGAGCGGCTCAGCATGCACTTGACCTTAATAGGCGTTTACAACCCGGTATTTTTTATAGATGCAAGCTACGCCCCCTCGTCTCCGCCGTCAAAAGAAATGCGGCCGGGAATATGGGTAAAAAAAAGCCGCGCTACACAGCGCGGCCAAGTTTACAGGGAGGAAACGCCCAGGAAGGGCATCGACGTAACAACGTCGAACAGTTGTAATGTAGGACATATGAAACGATTTGCAAGGGGCTTTCCGCCCACGTCAATCAAGTCGTGTTGCAGCGCACCCAAATATATGAAACTTTTCGTGATCGTATACGATGCCCCGATCATCACGTCGTTTTGGCTTTGACCGAGGTTACCAGTTCCACATCGACCCGTCCTGCAATCGCGCCACGGGCAATTGCTTGGGCTCATAGGGATATTTGGCCGCCAGCGCTTCGTCGATATCGACGCCGTGGCCAGGTGTGTCGCCGATCTTGAGATAGCCGTCCTCGAAACGATAATCGTGCGGGAAGACGGTGTCGGTGACTTCGGCGTGACGCATATATTCCTGGATGCCGAAATTAGGCACCCACGTATCGAAATGCAGAGCGGCCCCCATGCACACCGGCGACAGGTCGGTGGCGCCGTGCGACCCAGTCCGAACCTGGTACATCGACGCCAGGTCGGCAATCCGCCGCAGGTGGGTAATACCGCCGGCATGGACGACCGTCGTCCGGATATAGTCGATGAGCTGGTTCTGGATCAGGTCCTTGCAGTCCCAGATGGTGTTGAAGATTTCACCAACCGCCAGGGGCGTCGTCGTATGCTGGCGGATCAGCCTGAAGGCTTCCTGGTTCTCGGCCGGCGTCGCGTCTTCCATCCAGAACAGGCGATGCGGCTCCAGATCCTTGCCCAGCCGTCCTGCCTCGATCGGTGTCAGACGGTGATGCACATCATGCAGGAGTTCGATGTCGAAACCATGGACGTCACGCAGTTTTGCAAACAACTTGGGGGCAAAGCTCAAATAGGAGCTGGTGTTCCATAGGGTTTCGGTCGGCAGGGTCGCATCGGCCGGCTCGTAATACATGTCGCCGCGGCCGACACCATAGGCGCCCTTGACGCCCGGGATGCCCGATTGGGCGCGGATGGCGCGATAGCCCAGTTCGCGATAACGTCCAACTTCGTCGCACGTGTGTTCGATATCGCTACCATTGGCATGTCCATAGACCAGGACACCTTCGCGTGACCGGCCGCCCAGCAACTGATACAACGGCATGCCTGCCAGCTTGGCCTTGATGTCCCATAGCGCTGTGTCGACCGCGGCGATCGCCGTCATGGTCACCGGTCCGCGCCGCCAATAGGCGCCGCGATAGAGATATTGCCAGATATCCTCGATACGCTGGGCGTCCTTGCCGATCAGTGTCGGGATAACATGCTCTTCGAGATAGGCGACGACCGAAAGCTCGCGGCCGTTCAACGTACCGTCGCCAATGCCATACACGCCCTGGTCGGTTTCGATCTTCAGGGTGACGAAATTGCGGCCGGGCGAGGTTACGATGACCCGTGCGGAGCGGATAATAGCCGTCTGAAGGCCGGATTTCACGACGGCCGCGGGTGGGATGGCAGGTTCAATGGACATGAAAAACGACTAAGGGGTTAAGTTGTCAGATCGCTATTGCACGGGCCGCCAAGCGAAACAAGGCGGCTCATTTCAGCCCTGCCCGTCCGCGCAACCGTGCGGTCTCATCGCGGACACGGTTGATGGCGTCGAGTTCCGTTGCGACCAACAGGTTTTCGATCACCCGGCCGAGATGATCGCGCATGGCCTGGCGCGCGACCTCCCGATCGTGGGCCGCGATGGCATCCAATATGGCGCGATGGTCGTCGATGCGCGGCTTGACGCCCGCCGAACGCGAGCGGCGCAGCATCTCCATGCTGAGAGGCGAGTGATCGCGCACGTCCCACAAGGTCTGAACGACCAGGACGAGGGCATCGTTCTGTGTCGCCCGGGCGATGCCGAGGTGGAAGTCGCGGTCGGCCGCTTCATCAAGCAAGACGTTCTCCGCGTTTTCAGCGATCATCCGCGTCAGGATCTGCTCCAGTTCGGCGACGTCTTCATTCGAGGCCGTTGTTGCGGCGAGCGCCGCGGTTTCGCCTTCGACGAGGCGGCGCGCGGCAGTTAACTCGAAAGCGCCGATATCGAGTTCACCCGCAGCTATGCCACCGGCGGGCGGCACCGTGACATAGACACCGGAACCGCGCCGCGCTTCGACCAGGCCCAGTATCTCCATACCGATCATGGCCTCTCGAATTGTCAAGCGGCTGACCTGGAAGCGTTCGACCAGCAACCGTTCCGGCGGCAGGCGGTCGCCTTCGCGAAAGCGGCCGGCGGCAATATCATCCTGCAGGGCCGCAATAATGCCCTGATAGAGTTTCTGGTTGTCTGCCTTGATCGACATGCTGCCGCCTATCACCGTAAGTACCGCGAATATATCAGACCACCATGCCCGCTGCACTTACAATCGGCACTGGCAATCAGCACAGGCGAAAATTCGCAGATTTGACGGCCAGTTTTTCACTTGTGACGCGTAAAGTCATATGACATATTAGTCTGACAGCTTGTGGATACTTCTATGATTCGGGACATGTCCCCGATCTGGATTGTATCTAAAAGTCACCTGCCTTTCCCCCCGTTCCCCCTAGGACGGGGGTTCTTTTCGCGGCGGGGTTAAGCGGAACAAACACCAACGACATCCGGCGCGGTTCTGATCATCGGCCGGGAATCGGCGCTGGACGGCTCGAAGATGACTCGTTCCATATTGAGACCCTTCACATGCCGCGCCCACAAACCGTAGGCAGGCGTTCTGTCCTTAATCATCAGGGCGTCGGGATAGTCGCCGCGCATTTCGGGAATGGCGTTTTCATCGGGCACGGACAAGTCGCTGCCCGTCATACAGATGTCGACATCGCGCAGTACCACGTCTTCGATCGCCTTGTCTGGCAAGCCCATGAAATAGGATCCGCGCACGCCGTTATCGCTGCCGGTAACATGATCATAGACAATGCGGCGCAGATTGCCCGGCGCAGGGCGCGCCTCTTCCGGCCGCACCCTGCCGCGGTCGCCCAAGCGCAGGAACAGCGGGCTCTTGGTGCGGACGATGTGGATTCGGGTCGCCAGGATGTTCTCGACCGTGCCGCCGTCGACACATTCCCATGAGATGCCGGAATCGGCCAGACGGCGATTGAGCGAACGCATCTCCGGCCCCGGCCCGCCGGTCTCGACATTGCGCACCAGCACGTTGCGGAAATCGCCCTGGCTGTCGGTGCCGAACTTCAAGCCGTTGCAGGAACTGTAGAGCCGGCAATTCTCGACCAGGACCTGTTCCATCGGCCGTTGCGAGGCGCCCTTGAAACACAAGGCATCGTCTTCGGAACTAATGAAACAGTTGCGCACGATGACACGACGGCAGCCATCGATATCGACGCCGTCATTGTTGAAATTGGCCTGGTTGTCGACATGAATGTTCTCGATCAGCAGATCCTCGCAATTGAGATAATTCTGCATCCAGCACGGCGAATCCTTCAGGCTGATGCCATTAATATGAACGCGCGTGCAGTCGATGACGCGGATGACGAAGGGGCGCCCCGGCGTCTGGCCCGAGGTCTCGTCGCCGGGAAAATTGGCCTTGGCGCCGCGGCCATCGATCTCGCCCTCGCCGCAGATCGAAATGTCCGTACAGCCTTCGGCGAAAATCAGCGACTGGTTCATGCCCATATTACTGTCCATGACCGTCGGGCGTTTGGCAACACGCTCGGGATAATCCTTCAGGTCGAGCGAGCCCAGCAGTCGCGCGCCCTTCGCCACTTCGAAGCGGATGGAACTGCGCAGATCGAGCGTTCCACTGACATAGTCGCCCTGGGCCAGCCGGACCGTGCCGCCGCCCGATTGCGCCAGATGATCGATGGCAGCCTGAATGGCCGTGGTCGCCAGGCCTTCACCGTGAAATCCGAAATCTTCGGGGAGCGCCTCAACGTCCGGCCCCGTCCACGGCTGCAGGCGCTTCGTCAACATGTCGGCCATGGCGTTGAGGTCGTCGCTGAGCGGCTGTACCCACCCCAGGTCACAGGCCTTCGCTTGAGCATTCGTTCCCCTGGCCGCGGCCAGTCCCGCCAAGCCCAGGACCGCCCCCAAGGCGGCGGCGCGACGCGTCAATGGCATTCCCATGTCGTTCTCCCTTTATTGTTGGCCGCACCTTACGCCGCAACGGGAAAACGACAACCCTGTTATTGGCCGGCTTTACTGCCCGGCCAAACACTTGCGAAGATATTGCCCATAGTCGCTACGCCCCAGAGCGACGGCCAGGGCTTCCATCTGTTCCGAGGTAATGAACCCACGCCGCCAGGCGATTTCTTCCGGACAGGAGATCTTGAAACCCTGGCGCTTTTCCAGGACACGTACAAACTCGGCGGCATCGAGAAGACTGTCGGGCGTGCCGGTATCGAGCCAGGCATAGCCCCGACCGATCGGTTGCACGCTGAGTTCGCCACGCTCGAGATAGACACTGTTGACGTCGGTGATTTCATATTCACCGCGCGCCGATGGCGTCAGGTTGGCAACAATATCGACGACCTGAGCGTCATAAAAATAGAGCCCGGTGACCGCCCAGTTGGAGCGCGGGCGAATAGGTTTTTCCTCGATTGACAAGGCGCGCATATGCTCGTCGAACTCGACCACGCCATAGCGTTCCGGATCGGAGACCTGATAAGCGAAGACCGTAGCGCCGTTTTCCAGGCGCGCCGCCTCGGTCAAAAAGGCCGGCAGGGACGGCCCGTAATAGATATTATCGCCCAGGATGAGACAGGACGGACGGCCGGCAACGAAATCGGCGCCGATCTGATAGGCCTGAGCCAAGCCGCCGGGATGCGGTTGGACGGCATAGGACAGCTGAATGCCCCATTGCTCGCCCGTGCCGAGCAACTTCTGGAAGGCCGGCAAGTCATAAGGCGTCGAGATGATCAGGATATCGCGGACCCCGGCGACCATCAGGGTCGACAACGGGTAATAGATCATCGGTTTATCATAGATCGGCATCATCTGTTTCGACATGCCGATGGTCATCGGAAACAGGCGCGAACCCGACCCCCCCGCCAGTATAATACCTTTCATATCCAATCCTTACTCTGGTAATAATATATCGAGCGTACCATCCAGAGACTGCCGCCAGGACGGCAACCGAATGCCGTAAGCCGCCGCCAGCTGGTCGCCGTTCAGCCTGGAATTGGCCGGCCGGCGCGCCGGCGTCGGATAGTCGCGCGTCGCAATGGAGTTAACGCCTACCGTCTTACCGCCCCGCGCTCCAAGCCCGGCGAAGATCGCGGTTGCAAAATCCGCCCAACTGGCCTCGTCCGGCGCACTCAGATGAAAAGTGCCGCGTAAGGCGGACGATTCGTTGTCTTTCAACTGCCGGGCAATGGCGATGACTGCATGGGCAATATCGACGGCGCAGGTCGGACAGCCGCGCTGGTCGGCGACGACGGAGACTTCGTCACGGCTTTGCGCCAAGCGCAGCATGGTCTTGACGAAGTTGCCGCCGAACTGGGAATAGACCCAAGCGGTTCGAAGGATGACATGGTCGTCCGTTGCCGCCCGTACCGCCGTTTCGCCGGCCAATTTCGTCGCGCCATAAACGCCAAGCGGTCCAGTGGGATCGTCCTCGACGTAAGGTCTGGGTTTCAAACCGTCGAAAACATAATCGGTCGACAGGTGAATGATGGGCACGCCGAGTTCACCGGCAATCGCCGCCAGCACCCCCGGCGCCACGCCATTGACCGCTTGTGCCAGGTCGGGTTCTGATTCGGCTCTGTCGACAGCCGTGTAGGCCGCCGCCGAAACGATGACATCGGGCAGGACCGCTACGATAGGTTGCAGCAAACTGTCAGGATCGGCCAAATCGATATCCGGCCGGCCCAGAGCGATGATTTCAACGTCAGATGGCGCCGCCGCCAGAATCGCACTAACAACCTGCCCGGTTGTTCCCGTTACGACAATACGCACTTTAACACCTTCCACACCAATATCTGGCAACCTCTCCGATTGTAAGGAAGCGGCGGCCCTTTCGACAACCCTATCGATTTCTTATTTTTCGAGCGAAATAATTCCGCACAACAATTCAACATCCAAGGGGCGGGATGGGCAAGCTAGCATTATATGTCTCGTCGACCAAGGTGCTCCATCGCAGCATCACGGTCTTTGTCGTGGCTGCCGGCGCGACGACCTTGACCGCCGGGGTCGCCCTAGCGGCCGATACTGGTACGCCACCGCAATCGGTCGAAGACCTCCAGGGTCTGTCGCTCGACGATCTGGCCAATCTTCAAGTCACGTCCGTTTCCAAACGGCCTGAGGCGCTGACCGAGACTCCGGCCGCTGTCTTCGTCATCACAGCCGCCGACATCCGCCGTTCCGGCGCTGTCAGCCTGCCCGAAGTTCTGCGCCTGGCGCCCAATCTCGAAGTCGCGAAGATCAATGCCTGGAGCTGGACGGTGACGGCGCGCGGTTTCAATTCGCCGGAAACCGCCAACAAGCTTCTGGTCCTGATCGACGGCCGCAGCATCTATGAACCGATCGCCTCGACCGTCCTGTGGCAGCAGGTCGATGTGACACTCGACAATATCGACCGCATCGAGGTCGTCAGCGGTCCGGGCGGCACGATGTGGGGGGCCAATGCCGTCAACGGCGTCATCAATATCATCACCAAGAACGCCGCCGATACGCAAGGTCTCTATCTGCGGGCGACCGCCGGCGTCTTCAAGCGTACCCTGACCGTTCGCTACGGCGGCAAGCTGGGTGCGCGCACCAGCTATCGCCTATTCGCCGATGGCTTCAATACCGGCGAGAGCCGGGCGGCCGAGGCTTCGACGACGGAAAGCGACGCCTTCCGCGGCCTTCATGGCGGGTTCGCTCTCGACGGCGTCCTTGACAACGGAAGCTATACGATCAAGGGCGAGGCCTACGATAATTCCATTATCGAGGAAGACACCAACTTCACCGGTTACAGTCTGGCCGGTGGCTGGACGCACGACCTGGCCAACGGCTCCAACATCGCCGTCAATACCTATATCGCCCACGACGTCCGCGACCAGCCGAACTCGATCGAAAGTCCGCTGCACGAAGCGCGCGACACCTTCGACATCAATGCCCAGCAAACCTTGTCGTTCGGCAGCAAGCATCAGTTCGTCTGGGGTGGTGAACTGCGCACCTGGAACGAGAACTTCCAGTCGTTCAATATCGCCCAGTTCGCCAAGCCGAAAACGACGATTTCATTGGGTTCGGTCTTCGCCCAGGACGATATCGCCTTCCGCCCCGATCTCAAATTGACGCTCGGCCTGAAGGGCGAGGACAACAGTTATTCCGGTTTCGCCTGGCTGCCCAATGTGCGGCTGGCTTGGCAGTACCAACCCAACAGCCTGCTGTGGGGCGCCGTGTCGCGCGCCGTTCGTACACCCAACCGCATTGAACGCGAACTGCAGGCGCCACCGATCCTGATCCCGTCGCCCGACTTTCAGTCTGAAAAACTGACGGCCATAGAGGCCGGCTGGCGTACCAAGCCCACGGCGAAAAGCTCACTATCGCTGTCGGCTTTTTACAATATGTACGACGATTTGCGCACCTACCAGTATACCCTGCCCACAATATTTCCCCTTATCCTGAAAAATGGGGGACGCGGCACCACCTATGGCCTCGAGGCCTGGGGCGATTATGAGATCACCCCCGATTGGCGACTCGACGCTGGTTTCAACCTGCTGCACAAGCATTTCGAGCTCAAGCCCGGTTACACGGACCTGTCGAGCCTGGCCGTCCAGGGCATGGACCCCGACTACCAGGCGCGCATTCGCTCGCAATGGGATATAACACCGACGGTCGATCTTGATGTCACCTTACGGGCCGTTGGCCCCATTCGCCACACGCCTGTACCAGGCTACAGCGAAGCCAGTGTCCACGTCGGTTGGCGGGTCAAGGACAATGTCGAACTGGCCCTCAACGCCTCCAACCTCTTCCACGCCCGCCACCTGGAAATGTGGGACCCGAGCACAACGCCCGTGCGCTATGTCGGCCGGTCGATCCTGCTGTCCGTTGTCTACGGTTATTGATGATGGTACAGGCCGCCAGTCCGGTCCTGTTCTGCTTAGGCGTCGTGGCGACGACGATCCTGGGTCTCGCCGTGCCGGCGGCACAGGCGCAGACCGCCCAATTGGAGGTCGCCGTCAAGGCCAGCTATCTCTACAAGCTGGCGCCGTTCATCGACTGGCCGGTGAACGATACCGGCCGGCCACTGGTTATCTGCGTCGTTGGCTCCGACCCGTTCGGTGAGACGCTGGATCGCGCGGTTGCCGGCCAGAGCTTCGGCGCCCGACCCTTTGTCATCGCCCGGGTCGATACCATCGGTCCGGAATCGACCTGTAATATCGCCTATCTCGGCGGCTCGACGACGCAAAGTACCGCCAAGGCCCTGCGCGCCATACACGGTATGCCGGTCCTGACCGTGACCGATGGCACCGATCCTGCCGGCATTGTCGATTTCGCCGTCCAGGACGGCCGTGTCCGCTTCCGCATCGATCAACGTGCCGCGACCGAAAGCCACCTGCCGATCAGTTCCAAACTGCTTAATCTTGCCTTGTCCGTAAAGGGCGGTATCCGACCATGATGCTACGATGGGCGCATATCGTCGAGCATCGCCGCCTGTTGGTGGTGGTGATCAGCCTGATGACCCTGGTCGGCGCCAGTATCGGTCTGGCCGTCTATGCCGAGTCGCGCCACCAGACCCAATTGACACAGTCGGCCAATGTTCAGGCGCGCATTCTGGCCGATTCCGTGTCGGCGGCCCTGGCCTTCGGTGACGCCGAGGCGATCCGGGAATATATTTCCGCCCTCAAGGCCAATCCAGATATCGAGGCTGTCGCTGTTTATGACGACAAGGGTATCATGGTCGCTCGTTATGGGCCGGAAGCCGTGGCCACGGAGTTGCCCCATACCCAGACCGCTGACGACGGCCACGCGGTCATTTCGGTACGTGCTCCGGTCGTGCAAAACGGCGTCACCCTGGGCACGGTCTATTTTCGTCAGCGGGCCGAGGCGATTGGCACCCGCGCCGCTCGCTATGGCGGCGCCGCTCTGCTGGTAGTCATGGCGTCCCTGATGCTGACGGTCATGGCCTTCGACGCCCGCGCCCTGACCCTGGGCAACCGCCGTCTGCGTCTGGAAATGGATGAGCGCCAACGTGCCGAAGCCGCCTTGCGGCAAAGCCAGAAAATGGAGGCGGTCGGACGCCTGACAGGCGGTATAGCTCACGATTTCAACAACATGCTGGCAGTTGTGCTTGGCAATCTCGACCTGCTGATGCGGCGTTTCCCCGACGCTGACCCCAAGCTGCTGCGCTCCGTCACCATGGCCCAGGAAGGCGCCAAGCGTGCCGCCTCCCTGACCCAACGCCTTCTCGCCTTTTCGCGGCTGCAGCCGCTGGACCCGCGTTCCGCCGATATCGGCAAGTCAGTGACCGACATGTCCGATCTGCTGCGCCGGACGCTCGGTGAAACCATCGCCATCGAGACCGTCCGCGGGGCCGKCCTGTGGCGCGCCCATGTCGATGTCGGCCAGTTGGAAACCGCCCTGGTCAACCTGGCCGTCAATGCCCGCGACGCCATGCCGAACGGCGGCAGATTGACCATCGAGACCGCCAACGCCTATCTCGACCGCACCTATGCCAATGCCCAGGAAGAGGTCGTACCCGGCCAATATATCCTGGTCGCCGTTACCGACACCGGCACCGGTATGGCGCGCGATATTATCGACAAGGTGTTTGAACCCTTCTTCACCACCAAGCCGGTCGGCCAGGGCACCGGCCTCGGTCTCAGCCAGGTTCACGGTTTTATCAAGCAGTCGGGCGGCCATATCAGCATCTATAGCGAAGTCGGCCTCGGTACGACGATTAAGCTCTATCTGCCGCGCTCACAGGAAGACGCCGAGACGTCCCCGCCCGAGGTCACCAAACGGGCGGACAACGACCGGCGCAACCTGACCGTCCTGGTCGTCGACGACGAGCCCGGTGTCCGCGATTTTGCCGCCGAAGCCTTGACCGAACTCGGCTATGACGTGTTGAGCGCCGAGAATGCCGATCAGGCCATACAGGTCCTCAACACGGCGCCCGGTATTAGCGTCCTGCTCACCGATGTCGTCATGCCCGGCCGCAGCGGCCGCGCCCTGGCCGATGAAATCAATACGACGCGTCCCGATATCCGCGTCCTCTACATGACCGGCTATACCCAGAACGCCATTGTCCACAACGGTGTCCTCGATGCCGGCACACACCTGATCACCAAGCCGTTCACCATCGGTCAGCTGGGCGAAGAAATGGACGCCCTACTCGAAGCGTAACCCGAAGAGCTATACGCAATCTATATGCGACCTGTTCCAGTCTGTACGCCCGCCATACGCGCTTAGGTCTAAAACCTCATCCTCACCGGAGGTTTTTACCATGAGCCTTGTTTATCTCGCCGGCGCGGCGGTCTTTTTCATTATCTGCCGTGCCTTTGTCGCCTTTTGCGAAACCATGCGCGAGGGCGGATCATGATTGCCCTCTATATCGCGGCCGGCATCATCACCGTCGCCATCGCCGGCTATCTCATCGTCGCGCTGATCAAACCCGAACTTTTCCCTTAACATCAAAGGCGCTGTCATGAGTTACGCCCTCACCGGCAATAGCTGGCTTCAGCTATGCCTCTATCTCGTCCTTTTGCTGGCGCTCGCCTGGCCGCTCGGCGGCTTTATGGCGCGCGTCTTCGCGGGCGATAAGACCTTCCTCTCGCCGGTCCTCGGACCGGTCGAACGCGTATTTTATAGCCTTAGCGGCATCAAGCCGGATGAGGATATGTCGTGGAAAAGCTATGCCACGGCCGTTCTCGTCTTCTCGTTCGCGTCCTTCGTCCTGTTGTTCAGCATTCTGCTGGCGCAAGGGCTTTTACAGCCCGACACGCAAAACCTGCCCGGCCTGTCGCCCGACCTCGCCTTCAATACCGCCGTCAGCTTCCTGACCAACACCAATTGGCAGTCCTATAGCGGTGAAACGACCATGAGCTATGTCAGCCAAGCTGTCGGCCTGACCGTGCAGAATTTCCTGTCGGCGGCCGTCGGCCTCGCCGTCATGGCGGCATTGATCCGCGGTCTGGTGCGCAAATCGGCCAGCGGTATCGGCAATTTCTGGGCCGATCTGGTGCGCACCCTGCTCTATATCCTGCTGCCGCTGTCCTTGATCCTGGCCACTCTCCTGGCATCCCAAGGCGTTATCCAGACCCTGGATGCCTATGTCACCGTCCATACCCTCGAAGGACCAGCCCAGACCCTGGCCATGGGTCCGGTCGCCGGTCAAGAAGCCATCAAGATGATCGGCACCAATGGCGGCGGCTTCTTCAATGCCAATTCCGCACATCCTTTCGAAAACCCGACACCGCTGGCCAATCTGCTCGAGGTCTTGAGCATCCTGCTTATTCCGGCAGCCTGCTGTTTCACCTTCGGTCACATGATCGGCGACCGCCGCCAGGGTATTGCCCTGCTGGCCGCCATGACCCTGGTCTTCGTGCCGCTGACCCTGTTCTGCATCTCGCAGGAACAGGGCGGCAATCCGCATTTCGCCGCGCTCGGCGTTGACCAGATGGCGTCGGCCACCCAGGCCGGCGGCAATATGGAGGGCAAGGAGACGCGCTTCGGTATCGTCAATTCCGGCCTGTGGGCGTCGGCGACGACCGCCGCCTCCAACGGCTCGGTCAATGCCATGCACGACAGCTTTACACCGCTGGGCGGGATAGTACCGCTGGTCCTGATGAAGTTCGGTGAAGTCATCTATGGCGGTGTCGGTTCCGGCCTCTACGGCATGCTGATCTTCGTCATTATCACCGTCTTTATTTCGGGCCTGATGGTGGGACGCACGCCGGAATATCTCGGCAAAAAGATCCAAAGCTTCGAAATCAAGATGGCCAGCGTCGCCATCCTGGCACCCTGTACCGTCGTCTTGGTCGCTACCGCTATCGCGGTCCTGACCAAGGCCGGCCAGGCGGGCATCTATAATCCCGGCGCCCAGGGCTTTTCCGAAGTGCTCTACGCCTTCACCTCGGCGGCCAACAACAATGGCTCGGCCTTTGCCGGCCTCAGCGCCAATACACCCTTCTACAACAGCCTGCTGGGCATCTGCATGCTGATCGGGCGCTTCTTCGTCCTGCTGCCGGCACTCGCCATTGCCGGCTCCCTGGCCGCCAAGAAGACGGTACCCGTCTCGGCCGGTACCTTGCCGACCCACACGCCGCTGTTCGTCGCCGTCCTGATCGGCGTCATCGTTCTGGTCGGGGTTCTGACCTATGCGCCGGCTCTCGCCCTTGGGCCCGTGGTCGAATTCCTGAATAGTTTCAAAGGCTAAAAATCATGTCAGCCGTTGCTAAAAAATCCGGCCTGTTCGAAGGCGCCGACATGGCGTCCGTGCTGAAGAGCGCCGTCGTCCGCCTCAACCCCGTCCACCAGATCCGCAATCCCGTCATGTTCGTCGTCTTCGTCGGCGCCATCATGACGACCCTGATTTTCGCCGGCATGCTGGTGTGGCATGGCGCCGAAGAGCCGCTGTGGTTCGTCGGCCTCGTCACCTTCTGGCTGTGGTTCACGCTTTTGTTCGCCAATTTCGCCGAGTCCGTCGCCGAAGGCAAGGGCAAGGCTCAGGCCGACAGCCTGCGTTCGGCCCGCCGCGACGTCATGGCAAAAAAGCGCGATAAGTCCGGCGCCATTGCCAGTGTCGCCGCCACCACCTTGCGCAAGGGCGACATCATCGTCATCGAAGCCGGCGACGTCGTTCCCGCCGACGGCCAGGTCATCGAGGGCATAGCCACGGTCGACGAAAGCGCGGTCACCGGCGAATCCGCCCCGGTCATCCGCGAGTCCGGCGGCGATCGCGACGCCGTCACCGGCGGTACCCGCGTCCTGTCCGACAGCATCGTCGTCAAGGTCACGTCCGATCCGGGCGAAAGCTTTCTCGACCGCATGATCGGCCTGGTCGAGTCGGCCAAACGCCAGAAGACGCCCAACGAGATCGCCCTGTCGATCCTGCTGGCCGCCATGACCCTGATCTTTCTCGCCGCCGTCGCCACCCTTCTGCCGTTTTCGCTGTTCAGCGTCGCCAGATCCGGCGCCGGCCACGTCATCACCATCACCGTTCTGGTCGCCTTGCTGGTTTGCCTGATCCCGACCACCATCGGCGGGCTGTTGTCGGCCATCGGCATTTCCGGCATGCAACGCCTGATCAAGGCCAATGTCATCGCCACCTCGGGCCGTGCCGTCGAAGCCGCCGGCGACGTCAATGTCCTGCTGCTCGACAAGACCGGCACCTTGACCTTCGGCAATCGTCAGGCGGTTGAGTTTTTCCCGGCGCCGGGCGTCACCGCCCAGCAACTGGCCGAAGCCGCCGAACTGTCGTCTCTGGCCGACGAAACACCCGAAGGCCGTTCCATCGTCGCCCTGGCCCGAGGTCGGTACGGTTTGCCGGAACGCCATGCGGGCGATCTCGACGCTACCTTCATTCCCTTCAGCGCCGAACAACGTGTCTCGGGTATCGTCGTCAACGAACGCCACATCCTGAAGGGCGCCGGCGATGCCATCGCCGCCCTGGTTGGACTGAAGGGCGGCACCGTCGCCCCTGAAGTCCAGGCCCAGATCGACGACATCGCGCGCAAGGGCGGCACGCCGCTGACCGTGGCCGAAGGGCCGCGCATCCTCGGCGTCGTCTATCTCAAGGACATCGTCAAGCCGGGCATCAAGGCGCGTCTGGCCGACCTGCGCAAGATGGGCATCAAGAGCGTCATGATCACCGGCGACAATCCGCTGACCGCCGCCGCCATCGCCTCCGAAGCCGGGGTCGACGACTTCGTGGCTCAGGCAACGCCGGAAACCAAGCTGGCCTATATCCGCAGGATGCAGGCCGGTGGCGAGATGGTCGCCATGGTCGGCGACGGCACCAATGACGCCCCGGCCCTCGCCCAATCGGACGTCGCCGTGGCGATGAATTCCGGCACCCAGGCCGCCAAGGAAGCCGGCAATATGGTCGACCTCGATTCCGACCCGACCAAGCTGATCGAGATCGTCGAAATCGGCAAGCAATTGCTGATGACGCGCGGCGCCTTGACGACTTTTTCGATCAGTAACGACCTGGCCAAATATTTCGCCATCATCCCGGCGGCCTTCGCCTCGACCTATCCGGCATTGGGCGCGCTCAATGTCATGCATCTGGCATCACCGCAAAGCGCCATTCTCTCGGCGGTTATCTTCAATGCCCTGATCATCATCGCCCTGGTGCCTTTGGCGCTGAAAGGCGTCAAGTATCGGGCGGAATCGGCCGGCAGCATGCTGACCCGCAATGTGTTGATCTATGGCCTGGGCGGTATCATCACCCCTTTCATCGGCATCAAGCTGATCGATATGGGTCTGGCCGCCGTTCACCTCGCTTAAGGAACAATGATCATGTCCACCTTCAAACACGTTCAGGCCTCCGTCATCCTCCTTTGCCTGGTCACCTTCGTCTTCGGCGGCCTCTACCCGCTACTCACCACAGCCATCGTCCAGACGGCCTTCCACAAGCAGGCGGAGGGCAGCCTCATCCGCGACGCCAAGGGGCAACCGATCGGATCGACCCTGATCGGCCAATCCTTCACCCAGGACAAGTATCTGTGGGGCCGCCTCTCCGCCACGGGCCCGACACCCTACAATGCCGGCGCCTCCTCGGGCTCCAATCTCGGTGTTAACAACCCGGCCCTGATCGACGCCGTAAAGGTGCGGATCGACGCCCTGAAAGCCGCCGACCCCGGCAATACCGCCAAGATTCCGGTGGATCTGGTTACCGCCTCCGCCTCGGGCCTCGATCCCGAGATCAGCCCGGCCGCCGCAGCCTATCAGGCCGCCCGCATCGCCAGCGCCCGCGGCATCCCCGCAGCCGAGGTCAACACCGCCATCGCGCGCTCGACCAAGGGCCGAACCTTCGGGATTTTGGGCGAACCGCGCGTCAATGTGTTAGAGGTCAATCTCCGTCTGGATAAGCGAATCACGTGAGCGATAACCGACCCGACCCCGATAAACTGCTCGCCCTGGTCCTTGCCGACCAGGGCGACGCCGCGTCCAGTCAGGGTATGGGTCCCGGCCGGGGCAAGCTGAAGATCTTCTTCGGCTCTTCGGCCGGCGTCGGCAAAACCTACGCCATGCTGAGCGAGGCAAGGCGCGACCTGGCCGCCGGCCGCGATGTCGTCATCGGCGTTATCGAACATCACGGTCGCGCCGAAACCCACGCCCTCACCGCCGATCTGCCCGTCCTTCCGCTGTTGGACATCGAACACCGCGGCGTCAGGCTGAAAGACTTCGATCTCGACGCCGCCCTTGCACGCCGTCCCGCCCTGATCCTGATGGACGAATATGCCCACACCAATGCACCGGGATCGCGCCATCCCAAGCGCTGGCAGGATGTCGCCGAACTGCTCGACAATGGCATCGACGTCTATACGACGCTCAACGTTCAGCACCTGGAAAGCGTCAACGATCAGGTCGCCGGCCTGACCGGCGTATGGGTCAAGGAAACCGTTCCAGACAAGGCGTTCGATGCCGCCGACGAGATCGCCCTGATCGATCTGTCGTCCGAAGAACTGCTGAAACGCCTGGCCGAGGGCAAGGTCTATGTCGCCGAGGGCGCCAATACCCGCGCCGCTGAAAACTTCTTCAAGAAGGCCAATCTGCTGGCCCTGCGCGAACTGGCCCTGCGCCGCACCGCCGAACGCGTCGATGCCCAAAGCGACCAGCTCAATGCCGCGCTCGGCCAGGACGAGGCCCAGTTGGGCGAAAAGATCATGGCCCTGGTCGGCCATGACGAATTGTCGGCCCGCGTGATCCGCCACACCCGGCGCATGGCAGCGCGGGCGCGGGCGCCGTGGTCGGCGCTCTATCTGCAGACCGACCGTCACGAGACCTTGAGCGACAAGGCGCGCCAGCAGATCGAGCAAAACCTGACCCTGGCTGAAAAACTGGGCGCCCAGGTCGTGCGCCTGCCCGGCGGCTACGCCGCAACCAGCATACTGGCCTATGCTCGCCAGAATGGCTTTACCCGCATCGTCGTCGGCCAGCGCCGCGCCCCCCTGTTCCGCCTCGGCAAGTCGTTATCGCAAAAGCTGATCGAACGTGGCAGCGATATCGAGATCACGACGCTCGGCGACGACAGCGCGGTCAAGGCCGAGCCGGCCGACGCCCGCTTCTGGCGATCCTTTATCGCCCGACCGCGCAGCTTCGCCTTCGGTGCCGCCCTGGTCATGATCACGACGGGCATAGCCTTCCCCTTCCGCCCGGTCACCGATCCCGATAATCTGGCCATGATCTATCTGGCGGCGGTCGTTATCGCGGCGGCGCGGCTGGGCATCGGCCCGGCCGTCCTGACCTCGGTGCTCAGCATCGCCGCCTTCAATTTCTTCTTCACCCAACCCTATTACACCTTCGATTTCTACGACAGCCACTACGCCTTCACCTTCAGCTTCATGTTGGTGACGTCCTTGATCGTCGGCTCCCTGACCGCCCAGCTGTCGCGCCATGCCCGCCTGGCCCGCAAGGGTGAGCAGGAGACGCGCCTGCTCTATGACCTGACGCGCAATCTGTCGTCGGTGCGAGGATTCGAGGCCATGAGCCAGGTCACTGTCCGCCATTTGTCACCCGCCTTCCAGTGCCAGGTGCGATTGTGGACACGCGAAGGCCCAACCCTCACCCAATGGCCGGCCGGCGAGACGGAAAATGACGCCAAGGAATTGGGCGCCGTGCAGTGGGTCAGCCAGAACGGCCAGGTCGCCGGCCGCCACACCAATACCCTGCCATCGGCGCGCGGCCTTTACCTGCCGCTGCTCGCGGAAGATGAGACCTTGGGCGTTCTGGGTCTCATTCCGGACTCCGAGCGCCAGTTCACCGGTGCCGAGCACCTGGTCTTCGAGACCGTGGCCAGTCTGATCGCCAATGCACTGCAACGTGCGCGCCGCGCCGATGAAGCCGAAAAATCGCGCATCGACACCGAAAACGAAAAGCTGCGCAATGTCCTGCTAGCGTCTTTGTCGCACGATCTCAAGACGCCGCTGACCGTGATGAACGGCGGGGTCAGCACCTTGTTGAAAATGCGCAAGAAGCTGCCGCGTGAGGCCATCGACGAGTTGACCACCCTATGGAGCCAATTGGGCCACCTGCAGAAATTTGTCAGCAACCTGCTTAAGATGGCGGCCATCACGTCCGGTCACCTCAAGCTCAACTTCCAGCCCTATCTGCTCCAGGAAATCGTCGGCGCCGCCGTCCAGCGCGTCGAACCGCAAAAGGGCGAACGCCAAATCCGTAGCGCCGTGACGGGTCAATTGCCGATGGTGATGATCGACGGCGCCCTGATCGAACAGGTGCTGATCAACCTGATGGACAATGCGATCGCCAATACGTCGCCCGTGACCGGCGTCATCACCCTGACCCTGGAAAAGGATGCCGACCGTGTCCGCGTCCGGGTCAGCGACAACGGCGCCGGCCTCAAACCCGGCGATGAGGAACAGATTTTCGAAAAGTTTCAGACCTCGCAAAGCGAAAGCTCCGACCGTCACAGCGACGGCACGGGCCTTGGACTGGCCATATGCCGCGGCATCATCCAGGCGCATGGCGGCATGATCTACGCCAAGAATAATCCGAGTGGCGGCGGCGCCAGCTTTATTTTCACCCTGCCTGTCGTTAAAGACCCATCATGAGCGAAGCGGCGACCGTACTGATCATCGAGGACGAGGCGGATATCCGTAAGTATCTCCGCGCCACCCTGACGGCCCAAGGCCTGACGGCGCTGGAGGCCGAAACGGCGCACGAAGGTCTGCAAAAGCTGACCCTGAACCGGCCCGACGTCGTCATCCTCGATCTCGGCCTGCCCGATCAGGACGGCCAGGACTTCATCCGTCAGATCCGCGAATGGTCGCAGGTTCCGATCATCGTCCTGTCGGCACGCGATCAGGAGTCTGACAAGGTCGAGGCTCTGGAAAACGGCGCCGACGACTATCTCACCAAACCGTTTGCCGCCGGCGAGTTACTGGCGCGCATCAAGGTCGCCCTGCGCCATGCCCGCCGCACCGAAAAGGACGGCGGAGCGGTTTATGCCTTCGAGAGCCTGAATGTCGATCTGGCGGCACGGCGGGTGACGCTGGACGGCGAGGATGTTCACCTGACGCCGATCGAATACAAGTTGCTGAGTGTCTTGGTCCAGCATGCCGGCCGCGTCCTCACCCACTCGCAACTGCTGAAGGCCGTTTGGGGCCGCCATAGCAATGAACAGAACCATTATCTGCGCATCCACACCCAGCACCTGCGCGAAAAGCTCAAGGACGACCCGTTGCAGCCGCGCTTTATTATCACCGAACCGGGCGTCGGCTACCGGCTAAAGGGATAAGAAAAAGCCCGGCACCGCAGGTCAAGGCGGCGCCGGGCAGGGTGACGGCAGTACTCGCCGCCTCTGGGAAACGTGTTTGGGAAAACTCAGAAATCGTAGCCCATGCGAATACCCAAGGTGCGCGGATCGTCATAGCTGGCGCGCAGATGGCCCTGATCGGCGCCTTGAAAGTTCTTCGTCGCCGTATTGCCCAGGTTCTCGCCATACAGTTCGACATAGAAGTTGTCGCCCGGCGGCGTGATGCGCAGACTGGCGTCGAACTTGGCGTAGGCGTCCTGCTTTTGCGCCAGGTGCGCGCCGTTATAGTTCTGCACGTCGAGCCACATTCGGCTCTGCCAGTGCATCTGGACATAGGGCTCCAGGCGGTAGCCGTTGCCGAGCTTGATATCGTGCTGATAGTGCACGGTCAGCGACAGTTCCGGCGCGAACGGCAGTTGGTTGCCCTTGATGCTGATCGGCTCGTCCGGCGCGCCGCACTCACCCTGGCCGAAAATGGTACGCTCGCCGCAGGCATATTCGTCGATCAACGTGCCTTCGACGACCTCGGTGTGCAGCCACGAGAAGTAACCACCCACTTCGCCATTGGCCCATGGCTTGGCGTTGAATTCGAGCTCCAGCCCTTCGATACGCGCCAAGGGCAGGTTGTCGGTCGTCCAGGCCGTTACCGCCCGGCCTTCTGAAGGGCTTTCCGGATTGGTGTCGATGCCGATCACCTTGTCGCCGGTATTTTGCATGTCGTGATAGTCGCTGAGGAAGACCGAGGCCGAGACCTGCAAGCGGTTGTCGAGCAGCTTGCCCTTATAGCCGGCCTCGTAATTGGTCACGTGTTCCGGACCGTATTCGAGGATATGGATACAGCCATTGTTGCAATAGTCCGCTGCCTCGTACATCCCGCCCATCTTGTAGCCGGTGGCGATCGAGCCGTAGAACATGTGGTTGCCGCTGGGGTTATATTCGATGCCGACGCGGTAAGTGCCCTGGTTCCAGCTCTTGTCGGCGTCGGTGACATAGGTCAGCGGATTGGCGTCGCTGCCGAGCGGCGCATTGGTGCCCATATTGTCCTGGAGATTATCGGATTGGTGGGCACGGACACCGGTCGGCTCGTAGAGGCCGTTGTACCAGTTGGGACCGGGCGTCCAGTCGCCATACTCATAACCGTTATGGTCGCCCTTCTTGTCCCAAGAATAACGCGCGCCGAGCGTAAAAGTCAGGGAATCGGTCACCTTGTAATCGAACTGGCCGAACAGGGCCTTCGATTCCGTCGTGCGGTCGCGCTGGTCGTAATAAACGCCGAACGGCAGGCCGTCGATCAACGAGTCCGAGTCGGCATCATAGGTCTTGTTCTCGATGAAGTCCTGGCTGTAGGTGATCTGCTTGTGCTCGTAGAGATAAAAGGCGCCGACGACATATTGCAGGCGGTGATCGCCGCTCGACTTGAGCTGGATTTCGTGGGTCATCGAGCGGTAATTGCTGCTGCGGGTGAAGCTGGTATTGTCGGCCACCGGGTAATAGAGCGTCGCCTGTTGTGCCTCGGTCAGCGGTTCCCCGATCGATGACCATTCTTCCGGGGCATAGAAGCCGCCGTCGTCGTCGACCAGTTGGTGGCGGCGCTCGTCCTCGAAGCCGGCGCGATATTCCAGCACCATCGAGTCGTTGATCGTATAGGCGGTCTTCAACTGATAATCGTCGAGCGTCATGCGGGTATAGCCCGGGACATTGATCTTGAGATAGCGCAGTTGATGATCGCAGGCCGCCGCCGTTCCCTCGGCCGACTTGCAGTCGACATAGTCGTGGTCGCCGGCGCCGTTATCGGCGAAGCGCGAAATCGTGCCGGTGATTTCCAGCTTGTCGTTCGGACGCCAGCGCGCGATCAGGCGGCCGGCCCATTCGTTGGCATTGTTGTACCAATCCTTGGGCGCCACCTTGCGGTTATAGCGTTGATCGACATCGGGAATACCGTCCTTGACGATGCCATTGGCGGGTGAAGCGATATCGGTGAAGTCCTGGACCTGTTCGCCGTAGCCATCGTGTTTGGTCATGGTGTAGGTGGCGCGCACGGCGAATTTGTCACTAATGCCGAAATTGTACATGGCACGGACTTCGCGGTCGTTATAGCTGCCGACACCGGCTTCGATGTTGCCGAAATAGCTGCCGAACTTCGGCTTGGCCGGGATGACATTGATCACGCCACCGGGCGAATTCATGCCGAACAACGTGCCCTGCGGTCCGCGCAGGACTTCGACGCGCTCGACATCGTACATCAGGGCGAGCGCACCTTGCGGCCGCGGCGAATAGAAACCGTCCTGATGGATCGAAACGGCCGCTTCGGCGACCTCGGTCGTGTCGGTCGAGGTGACACCGCGCAGGCTGATGGCCGTACTCGAATCACCATTTCGGCCCATTTGCAGATTGGGCACGGCGGTCGCCAGGCCACGGACGTCTTGGATGCCTTGTTTGTCCAGCGAATCCTGGCTGAGCGCCGTCACCGCCAGCGGCGTTTTCAGCAGCCGCGTCTCGCGCTTCGACGCGGTGACGATGATTTCCGGAATGGCGGTGTCGTTGCCTGAAACCGCGGTGGCGGGCGTTGTGGCGGTAGGTGCCGGCGGGGCGTCCTGAGCCACGGCCAGCGCCGGTAAGGCAGCCAAGGTCAGACCGGTCGTGAGTAACAGAAAGCGGCGCAAATGCGTGGACGTCGACATGATGATCCCTCCGGCCCGAAAGCGGCCCTGGTCATCAATCTGTAACAAGATATCGGGCCTGTCAATAATTACTTCTAGTGGATGTAAGAATTGAAAAAGGACTGTGTCAGAATATCAACGCACCGGCTTCAGATGCCGAAACGCCGCACGGCCGTCTGTTGAGAGGTCTCGGAATCGTCGCCGCGGCCTTTGGTCAGGACGTCCATCCGCGGCATCAATTTCTCATAGATCGGCAAGACGGCAGCACCCAGAAGCGCACTGTCGCCGGGCTGGCTGGACAATACGACACGCGGACTGTCGGCGTCGTCGCGACCGCTGCGCACCGAATGCAGCCACGGGTGAGCGTGGTCGATCAAACGCTGCCACAGGGCCTGCGGCGCCGGCCCGCCCAGCACGATCATTTCCGGATCAAGCATGTTTTCGACCGTGCACACGGCCTGGCGAAGATAGGGCGCGACATCGCGGCACCAGGCATCGATAGCGGGGTCGTTATTGTCGAGGCGGCGGGCGATCTCGTCTTCGCCGATCAGACTGCCGGGCCCGGTCAGAGCTTCGGACAGGGCGTGCAGCGAGAGATAAGTCTCCAGGCAGCCCGCATTGCCGCAACTGCACGGCCGGCCGTCGCGCACGACCGGAATATGGCCGATTTCGGTGGCATTGCCGTTGGCGCCGAGATAGGCGGCGCGGTCGATCATCAGGGCGCCGCCCAGACCGACACCCATATAGAAGTAGAAGAACCGATTGGTGTCGCGGGCCCGGCCGAACAGCGATTCGCCGACGGCGCCGGCGACGCTGTCGACATTGTAGAAGACCGGCAAGGCGACAGCGTCTTCAAGGGCGTTGAAGATTTCCAGCCCGCGCCATTTCTCGAAGACGGTCGGCCCCTTGAAGCTGAGATCCGGCGCGTCGAACGGCCCCGGCATGGCGACGCCGACGCCCCATATGCGGTTGCCGTCCCCGCGCAAAGCCTCAACCTGCTTGATCATGGCGACCAGGGCGGTCGTCGGGTCACGCAGGTCGAGACTGAGTTCGCGGCGGTCACGGACCTCGCCGATCAGGTTGACGCGCGCCGACGACAGCCGATTGAGTTCGAGATTGATGCCGATGGCGTCACCGCCGTCGGGATTGAGGGCAAAGGCCATGGGCGGCTGACCACGCAGCTTGTCGCCCTTCAAGCGCTTGGAGACGATCAGGCCGAGGTTTTCCAGATCCTGAGTGATATTGGCGATCGTCTGCGGACTGAGGCCGACCTGGTCGATAATGTCCTTGCGCGACGCTTCACCCTGGCGGCGAATGACATCGAGCACAATGCGGCGGTTGAACGGAGCGCTCGATGACTGGGTGGTGCCGCGACTGACCATGGAGGTGGTATATTTCCAAAAACACGAATGAAGCAGAGTGGCATCATAGCCACAAATATTAAACACATCCATTAGATTTAATAATTGACATGTTTTCGTAAGCCATGAGATAACACATGTCAGTTGAGGGATGGAAAGCCACCATGGACGATGTTTCCGCCAAGCCGGGCCTGCCTGCACCACATCTTACCGAATATGGCCTGACCATTATCGGCGATATCGCCATCGACCTCGTCATGGGCTCGCTCACCCAATGGCCGGAGATCGGCACCGAGACCCTGATGTCCCACAGCGAGATGCGTGCCGGCGGTTCGGCCGGCAATGCAGCGCTGGCCCTGCGGCAGTTGAATGCGCCTGTGCGTTTGATCACGGCCGTCGGCACGGATGCGCTGGGGCCATGGTTGACCGGCCAATTTGCCGGTGTCGACAGCGAATTCAGCGAAATTCCCGGTGCCACCTCGCTATCGGTGGGCATCCTGCACGAGGGCGGTGAGCGCAATTTCTTCACTACCCAGGGCCACCTGGAGCGCCAGGAGATCCCTGCCCGCCTGCCGGAGCTACGCCATCCAGCCGCCATCGTCCTGCTGACCGGCGCCTTTCTAATGCCCCGGATGCGCGCCCGTTACATGGCTCTGCTCCACGATCTGAAAGCGCTGGGCTACCGCATAGCTCTCGATACCGGCTGGCCGCCGGCGGGTTGGGACGAAGCGACCGTCGCCGAGGTCAAGACCTGGCTTCCGGCCTGCGATCACGTCTTGCTCAACGAGCTTGAAATCACCAAACTCGCCGGCACGGCTGATCTCAATACCGCCATGATGCGCCTCAGCAATCTGATGCCGCCGGAGGCAACCCTGGTTGCCAAAGTGGGTGCACGTGGCGCCGTCGCTTGGTGCGGCCGTGAGATCGCCCGCGCCAAGCCACCTGTCTCCGGCGCCATCATCGATACGATCGGCGCCGGCGATGCCTTCAACGCCGGCTATCTGCTGGCGAGAACACAAGGGTCGGACTTGCGCGATGCGCTGGCCATGGGTTGCGACACGGCCACCCGCATCATCTCGCACTTCCCGCGTCAGCTGGCTAAAACCATGGCCGCGACATGACGAGCCGCGTCGTTACCGTCACCTATATCCTGTGCGTCTGGTTCGTGATTTCGTTCGTCACCAATATCATCGGCCCCTTGATGCCGGTCATCATCCACGACTTCAAGCTCAGCCTGACCCTCGCCGGGGTCCTGCCCTTTTCGTTCTTTCTCGCCTATGGCCTGGTCTCGATTCCGGCCGGCGTCGTCGTCGAGACCAAGGGCCCGGCCTTCGCCATCCTGACCGCCTTTGCCGTCAACCTCCTGGGTGCGCTCGGCTTCGCCCTGCATCCGACCTACTTCGCCGCCATTGCCGCCCTGTTCGTTATCGGCATCGGCATGGCCATGTTGCAAGTCGTTATCAACCCGCTGATGCGCAATGCCGGCGGAGAAGCCCATTTCGCCTTCTTTTCGGTTTTGGGCCAATTGGTCTTCGGCCTCGCCTCCTATGTCAGCCCCATGGCTTTTGCCGCTATCATGGCCGGACACCTGACCCTGCCCGCGGCGATGACCCACGGACCCACCTGGGTAGCGCTCTACTGGCTGTTCGCCGCCGTCTTCGCCTTGGCCCTGGTCGTCACCTTCGCCCTCAATATCAAAAGCTTTGCCCTCAAGGACGACGAAAAGAGCGGCCCCATAGCCGTCTATCTCGACCTGCTGAAGGATGCCAAGGTGCGCTGGTACTTCCTCGGCATCGCCGCCTATGTCGGCACCGAACAATCCCTGGCCAACTGGATGTCGCCCTTCCTCCAGACCTACCACCATATCGATCCGGCGACCGTCGGCGCCCAGGCCGTCGGCAATTTCTGGGGCCTGATGTCGTTGGGCTGCCTGCTGGGCCTGGGCCTCCTGAAGCTGTTCGATTCACGCGCCGTCCTGTGCGCCGCCGTGATCGCCGCTGTCACCTGTCTCACGGCCGCCCTGTTCGGGCCGGGTCAGGTCAGCCTGCTGGCCTTCCCGTTGTGCGGTTTCTGCCTGTCGGTGATGTTCTCGATCGTCTTCGCCCTGGCGCTCAACTCGGTGCCGAAGCACCACGGCGCCTTTTCCGGCATATTGTGCTCAGGGATCCTCGGCGGCGCCATCGCCCCGTTGATCGTCGGCGCCATCGGCGAACATACCGGCCTGCGCGTCAGCCTGCTATTGGTCTTCGGCCTGCTCGCCTTCCTGTTCAGCATCGGCATCCGCGCCCGACCGTTGGTCGGTAATGCCACCCTGTTCAGCCCGGCTGCGGAAACGCCGCGCGGATAACCAGATTCAGCCCCCCGACCCGTTAGGCCCGCTTCGGCATGACCAGGAAATTGTCCTTCGCCTTTTCGAGGTAACCACGGGCATAGACCTGGTCGATCAGGTCGCGGTGGCTGGGCAAATCCCTGGTGGCCTGCTCGCCGATCACGGCAATCTTATCGAAGATGGCCTGGGCCGCCTCACCACGCGTAAAGCCTCCGCGTTTGGCGCCGATGTCAGTCGCATAGTTCATGCCGTAGAGAATATACTGATAATTGAAATAGGCGAAGGTATCGACGTCATCAATGAAGTCGAAACGCGACGGCGGCCGGTGTTTCCACATGGCGAGAAGTTCGTTCAATTCCTCGGGAATGGTGCGTGGATCGGCATTCTCGCGCCAGAACGGTTCGGAGCGCTTGGTGACGCAGTAATGCAGCTTGAGGAAATTGACGGTCTTTTCATTGCGCAAGGTCATCAGGTGATTGAAGAGCTTGGCCTGGCCATCCAGCGGCCCCGAGTGCGGGAAGAATTCGGTCAACATGCCGATAGCCACTTCGATCATCATGATGCCCGTGGCTTCGAGAGGCTCGAAAAAGCCCGCCGACAGACCGATAGCGACGCAGTTCTTGATCCAGGACTGCTCACGATAACCGGTCTCGAACTTGATGACCCGCGTCGAATAGTCGGTGCCGCGGGGGCCGACATAGGCGCGCAGAATGTCTTCGGCGCGGTCGTCGCTCGAATGTTCCGAGCTGTAGACATATCCAACGCCGCGACGTGAATTCAGACCGATATCCCACGTCCAGCCGGCTTCATGTCCGGTGGAGACCGTGTAGCTCTCGATCGGTGCGCTGGGTGTCTCATAGGGCACCTGACAGGCAATGGCGCGGTCGGTCAAAAGCTGGTGCTTGACCGACTTGAAAGGGGATTTCAGCGCCTTGCCGATCAGCACCGCGGCAAAGCCGGTGCAGTCGACATAAAAATCCGCTGCGATCGTGCCGTGACTATCGGTTGTCAGACTGGCAATGCTGCCGTCGTCGGCCAGCATCACGTCGGTGATCTTGCCCTGCAGGTGCGTGACCCCCAGCGATACCGCGTGCCTGGACAACAGACCGGCCAACTTCATGGCGTCGAAATGGTAGGCGTAGTTAAGCGGTCCGCCATAGCCACCCTGATGCAGGCGTTTTGGCCCCCGCTTCGCTTCCGCAACGCGTTTCTGGAACGTTACCGCCTGGGCAAACGGGACGCGGGTTTTCTCATCCGCCAGCAGCCAGTAAGGCAGAAGGCCGGCCCCGTCGACCGGGTACGGCGCCTCGAAGGGATGAAAATAGTGGCTGTGCTGGCCATCCTCGGGCGTACGCTCCCAATCGGCGAAACGAATGCCTTGCTTGAAGGTCGCCGTCGCTTCGCGCAAAAAAGTCGCCTCGTCGATTCCCAATGTCTGCAAGGTGGTGCGGATGGTGGCGAAACTCCCCTCGCCCACCCCGATCGTGCCGATATCTGGGCTCTCGATCAGCGTAATCTGCGGACATGTGACCGGGTCCGCTCCCAGCACCTTGGCAAGATAACACGCTGTCAGCCAGCCGGCGGTGCCGCCGCCAGCAATCAGGACGCGACGCTGGGCTAAATTGGTCTCTGGCAGCATGCGCGCCCCGGAACAGTTAGGTGAAAGAATAAAGCACAAGTATCATGGAATTGGTTCTATAACAATAATACCAATATGCAAGGCCACGATACGGCCATAGTCGTCACTCTCTCTGCAAAAAGGCTGCCCGAACGACCAGTTTCATGGCTGCCTCGAAGCTGGTCTCGGCAGCGAATTCGCTCCGCGCCCACAGGTCCTGCAATTCCGCAAGGGTATGCGTCCCGTCGAGCATGGCGATGAAGGCGCGCGGCGCCGGCTCAGCAATCTTGACGATATGATGATCCAGCGTACAAATCTGGGTCTGGCCATCATTCAGCTGCGCGCGCGACAAGGCGCTGGCGCACGGCCGTTGCGGTGGCGTGACGGCGCACGGCACCTGGACGCTGTGTAGCTCGGTCAGGCCGGCCTCGAACAGACCATGCAGGGCGCGGACAATGTCGATATCGTCGCTCAGCTCGCCCACCCGCACCCGTTCCGGATAGTTCTGCGTCAGCTGCGTCAGGATGGCCACCATGCGCGCATCGCTCATCTGGAACTCGCCGGACTTGTTCTTGAACGTCGAGTCGCCGGTACGCTGGGCGTTGGAGGAGACATAGAGTGGCGCGATCAGGGCCGGATCAACACGCCTGACTGGCTGTTGTTCGGCGCGGACAAAAAGGCTTTGGCGGAAAAAGCGGATATTGCGGTCGTCCTGGGCCTGGGCAGCGCGGACAACGGCATGGGTGCTGAAGTCCTCGGCATCGTCGGGCAGAAAGCCGTCACCCAAAGGCCCCTCCCCCGCATCGCCGAGGAATTGCAGACCATTGCGCTCGGCCGCCATGGCGACGTCGTAAAGCGCTTGCGGGTTGAAACAGTCTCCCAACTCGTCGTGAAACAGCACCGAACCCGGCTTCTTGCGCATCAGCTTGGCCTCGCTGCGCAGCGCCGTCTGGGCTGGCCGGTCCTCATCCTCAGGCGTGGCGATATAGGCATCGAGAAAGGCATGGGCGACTTCGAGACGCTCGACCGGATTGTCGATCCCGGCGACCTCACGCAGCAGCATATCACGCAAGGCTAGGCGTAGCCGTCCGCCCGGCAGGGCATTATAGCTGACATAGGCGACACCGTTATCGGCCAAAACATGGCCAATCAGTTCCATGATACCGTCGCGGACGAAATCCGGCACCCAGGCGTAGACGCCGTGGCAGATGACGTAGTCGAACTGTTGTTTCAAATCGCGGACCGCATCCAGGATATCACCGACCTCGACACGGATATTGCTCAGGCCGGCCTTGGCGATGGCCAGCTTGCCGCGCGCGACGGCGGCACTCGACAGATCGAAGCTGAGGCACTGGGCCTTGGGATAGGCAGCGGCCAAGGCGATCAGGTTCATCCCCTCGCCGCCACCGATTTCCAGGACCCGCGCAGTTGCCACATCCGGCGGCGTCAGCCCATGCAGGCCCGCGATCGCCGCCAGCAGGGCGGGATGGGTCTGGATAAAGATCGACGACGGATAGGCGACTTCGTCATAGGCCGTCTTTGACGCTGTTTTTGGAACGGTATCGGGCATTTAGGCACTCTGGAATCGGCAGAAAACGGGGCGCGAGTCCCGCCGCCTAGCTGAAGGTATAGGTAAATCCGCTGGCGCCTTCGCCGACGCCGACCGCGATGGCCTGAACCTCTTCGCCGTTCATCTGCTTTTCGAGCAAGGCGATCGATAGCTCCGGCAACATGGTATTGGTCAGGATGGCGTCGATGACGCGGCCGCCCGAAGCGACTTCGTTACAGCGCGACACGATCAGGTCGATGACCTCCGGCGCATAGGTGAAGCTGATGTCGTGGTTTTCCTGGATGCGCTTCTTGACTCGGTCGATCTGCAGCTTGACGATGCCCTTCAGCATGGCTGGCGACAACGGGAAATAGGGCAGGACCAGCAGACGTCCCAACAAGGCCGGCGGGAAGGTCTTGAGCAGATCCGGACGCAGGGCCTCGGCCAGGCTTTCCGGATCGGGCTTCATCTCTTCGTCTTCCGACAGGGTGGTGATCAACTCGGTGCCGACATTGGACGTCAACAGGATCAGGGTGTTTTTGAAGTCGATATGGCGGCCTTCGGAATCGTTCATGAAGCCCTTGTCGAAGACCTGGAAGAACATCTCATGGACGTCCGGGTGGGCCTTTTCGACCTCGTCGAGCAGGACGACGCTATAGGGCCGGCGGCGAACGGCTTCCGTCAGGACGCCGCCCTGGCCGTAGCCGACATAGCCGGCCGGCGCGCCCTTGAGGGTCGACACCGTATGGGCTTCCTGGAATTCCGACATGTTGATGACGATCATCGAGTCGTCGCCGGAATAGAGCAATTCCGACAGGACGTGGGCGGTTTCGGTCTTGCCGACGCCCGACGGGCCGCACAGCATGAAGACACCGACCGGTTTGTTTGGATTATCGAGCTTGGCGCGGCTGGTCTTGATGCGCTTGGCGATGGCGTCCATGGCGTGGTCCTGGCCGACGACGCGCTCTTTCAGCTTGTCGGCAATGGCCAACACGCTGGCGATCTCGTTCTTGACCATGCGGCCGATCGGGATACCTGTCCAGTCGCCGACTACCGCGGCGACAGCATCGGCATCGACCACGGCAAAGACCATGGGCGCGTCCCCGGCGGCCGTATTCATTTCATCAATGGCGCTTTCGAGATTGGCACGCAAGGTCGTTTCATCGAGCGGCGCGGGCGCCTCTGCGCCCTCTTCTGGCGGCTTGGCGGCGGCTTCGCGGGCATCGGCCAGGGCCTGGCGAGCCTCCTGGACCTTGACCAACGCGGCCTTCTCGGCCTCCCACTTGGCGGTGGCTTCGTCCAATGCCGCCTGCGCTTCGTTCAGTTGTTCCTGCAATTTCGGGCCGCGGTCGTCGGTGCGATATTGGCCAGCCAATTCGCGTGCCGCCACCTCCATCTCGACCTTGAGCAACTCGACCCGGCGGGTACGATCCTCGACGGCCGCCGGCGTGGCGTGTTGCGAGACGGCGACGCGGGCGCAGGCGGTATCGAGCAGGCTGACCGCCTTGTCGGGCAGTTGCCGGGCCGGGACATAGCGTTGCGACAGCTTGACGGCGGCTTCGACGGCTTCGTCGAGCAGGACGATATTGTGGTGCTTTTCCATCATCGGCGCAACCGAACGCAGCATGGAGATGGCATTGGCGGTTTCAGGCTCGCCGACATCGACAGTCTGGAAACGCCGCGTCAGGGCCGGATCCTTCTCGAAATACTGGCGGTACTCGGCATAGGTGGTGGCGGCGATGGTGCGTAAACGGCCGCGCGCCAGGGCGGGCTTCAGCAGGTTGGCGGCGTCGCCCGTCCCGGCCTGGCCGCCGGCCCCGATCAGGGTGTGGGCTTCGTCGATGAACAGGATGATCGGCTTGGGCGACGCCTCGACCTCGTCGATGACCTGCCGCAAGCGCTTTTCGAATTCGCCCTTCATCGAGGCGCCGGCCTGCAGCAAGCCGATATCAAGCGCCCGCAGGGTGACGTCTTTCAAAGACGGCGGCACATCGCCATCGACGATCCGGCGGGCAAAGCCTTCGGCCACGGCCGTCTTGCCGACGCCGGCCTCACCGACCAGGATCGGGTTATTTTGCCGGCGGCGCAGCAGGATGTCGATCAGTTGGCGAACCTCGGCGTCGCGGCCGACGATCTTGTCGATGGCGCCGGTGCGGGCGCGTTCGGTCAGGTCGACCGAGAATTTGGCCAGGGCTTCGCCTTCGCCGACCGGACCAGTTCCTTCCTCGCCGCCGCCACCGCCGGACGCGACACTGCTGCCGGTATCGGCGGTTGTCTGTTCGGCCGACGAGGCGCAGATGTTTTCATAGGAATCGCCCAGCTTCTCGACCTGGATCTTGCGGAACTCACCCGAGATCGAGGCCAGGGCGTTTTTCAGGGTCGGCGTCTTCAGCATGCCGTAGATCAGGTGGCCCGTACGGATACGGTTGGCTGAAAACTGCAGCGAGGCGTAGAGCCAGCCCTTTTCGATGGCCTCTTCGATTTGCGGCGAAAAGTCCGAGATCGAGGTCGCGCCGCGCGGCAGCTTGTCGAGATTGCCGACAATGTCGCGCGCCAATTGGGTGTCATCGATATTGAAGGCCGTGCGGATGGCCGCCACATCGTTGCGCGGATCCTGCATCAGGACGTGGATCCAGTGGATCAACTCGACATAAGGGTTGCCGCGCATCTTGCAAAAGGTGGTGGCGGTTTCGATGGCTTTTAGCGCCGTCGGGTTCAGGCGTCCGAAAAGTGATGATCTGCTGATGTCGGCCATGGTTCAATCTTCCCAATATCTATTCAATGTGTAGCTTGACGTTTGACGATGGTGTCGCGACGAACGCGGGTAGTCTTTTTCGGGTTCATCCAGCCGGTCCATCCCAGCCGTGTGCGGCCGTCCAGGCGTGCCGGCGGGCACAGGTTTTCTTCCAGCTCGAGCGCCATATCCCATTCAAGGTGAGACGGCGCGAAAGCATTCAGCGCTTCGGACAGGATGGCGAAGCGCGATCCGGTCGGCAGCAAACTTTCATAGTCGCGCAAGGTGTTCGAACGGATGACGATGCGGAAGGCGTCGGCGGCGGTGCGCACCCGGCCACCGACAACAATATCGCCGCCCAGCTTGGCGAAGGCCCGGCCGAGGGTCGTGCGGTCTTCGGACTCGATATAGCGCCAGCGCGGCTGGAATTCGTGGACCTCGACCGGTTGCCGTAGCAGATGCGACAACGCGTCTTCGATACCACGCGCATTGCGTTGCGAGGCAAAGAGCGCTGCATAATGCAGGCGCGCACGGGCCGGAAAGGCCGCATTGGCCCCTGCCCCTTCATAGGCGCCGGTCAAGGCCGCGATATAGCCGGCGAAGCGGTCGTCATCGGGGCGGTCGGCCATGGCGACTGGTTGACTGTCAGCCCAGGCACGATAAAAGAATTGCAACATGCGCCCGGACAGCATGTCCATGAAGCGCCCAAGCGGACGCGACTTGGCGTATTTCTTCTCATAGACGGCGAATTCGGTGACGTGGGTCGGCATCGGCCCCATCGGCCCGGTCATGCCCAGCCAGTAACCGCTGACCCGCGCCCGTCCGGCCTTTATCTCAACCGTGTCGAGCGTCGATTCCGGAAATCCCATGACCGGCGTCTGAGCCAGGTCGACGACATTCTGCGACGGCAGGCGCGAGCGCCCGACCCTCGGCAGGCCATGGGCCCGCGCTTCGGCGCCGCGAACCAGGGCGAACAGACCCCATTTGCGGATCGTCGCCGTCGCGCCGTCGAGAAAACTCAGATGTTGTGCTGGCGTCCGATCCGGGGCGGCCATTTGGCAAAGACTCCTTCGAGGGGGGATTCAAACGCGCACTCGGTAAAGGTATTGATGGTGGCAAACTCGGCCAGGAAGCGCTCGAGGACCGCTGAGAAAACAAACATGCGCGCCCGGTCGAAGGCGCCGTCGTCAAGCTTGAAATCGATATGATGGCCGCTGGCGATCGCCATGCGATCGCGGCCGGGCACGCGGCGCGACACCATTTTCGAGGTCACCGACATGACGCCGTCGATCTGTTTGCGCGAGGACGCGTCGTCCTGGCGGCCGTAGAGCGCCAGGTGGTCGCGCAATAGCGACGGATCGCCACCGGGCTGACCGACCAGCGTGGCATAGTTGGGCGTCAGATGGCCGATAACGCGCCAGGCGGCGTCGCTGAGGCCCAGCGGAGGTCGCGGCCGTGTCGGCGCCCGTATGACGCTGACCTTAGCGACCGGCAGGCCGGTGACGGTGAAATGGTTATCGCCGCGGAAGGTCAGGGTTTCGGGCAGTTCGCGATTGGTGACCAGGGCGCGGATCGCCACCTCATGGATGCCGTCGATCAGGGCCGGCGTGCCCGGCGCCGTCAGGCTGAGCCAGGTCTCGGTGCCGACATAGTCGTTGGTGCGGCGAATACGCTGCTCGCGTGTCGACAACCGGCGCGGCTTGAGCTTCGTCGCATAGAACATGGCGTTGCGCCAGTCGTAGAGCAGTGCCCCGAAGGCATAGAGCGGCGCCACGGTCTGCGAGTCGGCATTGTCGCGGGCGAAGGCCTTGACGTCGAGCAGACGGAAGACCTCGAAATCGAGTGGCTTGGTGCGGTCGGGAATGACGTGATATTCGTGTTCGTACGGCTTGATCTGCACCCGGCCGCACTGCATTTCGAACAGGTTGATGGCTGGGCTGGCGAACAGACGGAAGTTGGATGGCGTGAGCGCGCCGCTCAAGGTCGGCACGCTGCGCGAAAACAGGAAGACGACGTCGACCGATTCCGTCGCTGTGGCAAACGCCTTGGCCAGGCCGTCAATGCCGACGAAAAAGAAGCGCTCCGGGCAGGCAAAATACTCAGTCAGCAGCCGGTAACCGCGGAACGAGCGCACCTCGTTCGGTAACAGGGCTTCCTTGTCGTCGAACCCGATCTGGGTCGGTATGGGCAGGTTGATCCACCCCCCGGCGCCGGCGCCGGAATTGGCGTCGCGCGCCATGACCGACAGGGTTTCGCCGGCCAGTTGGCGATACAGCTCGCCCGGAATAGTTTCTGAGCCATCGAGATAGAGGCTGACAATGCCGGGCAGGACCTTGGAGAGATCGACACCGGCCATGGCCGAAAAGCGCAGGCGCAGGCCCGCCTCCGCCTTGAAACGCGACCCGGCGGCAAAGGGTGCGATGGCGGCGCGCGATCCCAGATATTCCGCCTGGGTAATCCGCACCGGCCACATGGTGACCTCATGACCGGTCTTGAAAATCACGGGCACACCGCCCTGCTCGGTCGCCGTCGCGGTAATGTCGGTGCCGGCGGGCACCTTGACGCCCTTGATCAGGCCGGGGTCGCCTTCTTTCGGCTCGAACGACGCGATACAGATCGACGGCGTCGGCGACAGGTAGTGCGGCTGGATGGCCTGCAGCAGATGCTGGGTGAATTCGGGATACTGGTCGGCCTGTTTGAGCTGTACCCGCGCCGCCAGGAAGGCCACGCCCTCCAGCAGACGTTCGACGTAAGGGTCCGGATCCGTCGGAGTTTTCAGACCGAGACGACCGGCGACGGCCTCGTGCTCCTCGCCGAACTCGCGCGCGCTTTCGCGCAAATAGGCCAGTTCATCGTTATAGGCTTTGAGCAGGCGCGGATCCATGGCCTAATCCCGCACGGTGACGGACGAGGTATCGGCCTTGACGTCGGTCTTGAAGCTGATGGGAATGGCCTGGACGGCGGCCGTGATATCGCCATGGATCGTGTAGGTGATGCTATTCTCGCGCTCACGGTCTTCCATCGGCTCGACATGCAGGCTCTTCGGATCGATGCGCGGCTCGAAGGCCTTGACGGCGGCGGCGATATCCTTGGCGCGCTGCATGACGACGCGATAGGAATAGGCCTTGCCCGTCAGATCGGCGACACCGAAATTGAGCACGGAAGACTTGATCTCGGGATAGGGATCGAGATCCACGCCGGTCGCCATATTGGTGGTGTTGAGCAGCCAGGCCAGATCGCGTTTAACGGTTTCGCGCAGGGCGCTTTCGTTGAAACGCTCCAGTTTCGGCACCGAATAGTGCTTCATGGTTTCACGCGACAATTCCGAGACATTGCCGCTGTCGTCGCGCAGGCCGGGCATGTCGAGATCGGCTACCAGCTTGTCGAACAGCGAAGGATTGAGCCGCTCATTGATCGCCATGCCGTGCCTATTTGAACTCGAGCTTGCGCAGGGACAGCAGGTCGCGATCATCGCCGTCCGACAGGTTCAGCACGTGTTGACCAATGCCGGCCTCGCCCATGGCGCTTTCGATCCAGTTAGTGGCGCGCGCCAGCATGGCCTTGGCATCGCCGGACGTTTCGGTACCGGGGTAGCGGGCGGGCAGGAAGCCCGCGACCGATTGGCCCGATTTGAAGCCGATCTGGACCGGATACCAGACAGTGTCCCGCAGGTCCTCGGGACCGGCACTGCGGATATATTCGAGGGCGTCGAAGGGCAGCAGGCCCCACTTGCCGGCGATAATGGCCTCAACCGAAGGACCGAAACGCGGGTCGGCGTCGGCGATCCAATCGAAGGCAACATCGTTCCAGGTGCCGGGGGTATCGGGAGCGGCTTCGAAGGCGCGGTTGCGTGCCTCTTCGGCCTCAGCCGTGCGGCCGGCCAGTTCGTGGCCGAGCGCCGTGACGAGGTCCTGGGACCACGGCTGCGACTTGGCCAACAAGGCCACCGGCTGCTTGCCGGCAAAGACCTCGGCGCGCATGATCTCAGCCTCGATCGCCTGGTTATAGGCGACGTTCAGCATCTGGGCTTCGGGCGACAACTGGGCAAGCGCGCTCAACTGGTTACGCGCCTTGGTCCACTCGGCCATCAGGCAGAACAGTTGAAACAAGAACATCCTTGCTTCGACATTGCCCGGGGCCTTCTTGACCAGATCGACCAGTTCGGCGCGCGCTCCATCCAAGTCGCCTTCGCGTAGCAAACTTTCGGCGAGGCTCATTGTTTATCCGTGCAGGAGGAAGCAGACAAAAAACGGCGCGGACGGGGTTTTGGCCGCCCGCGCCGGTATCAGGCTCAGGAGATCGGCTTGTTCTGACGGATATCGTAACCGTGAGAGACCTTACCACCCAGAGTGCCATCGTCGTTTTGCGGCAGGTAGTCAAAGACGACCGTGGCGAAGTTGAGCGATATTTCTTCCAGCGGCACGTCGCCCGAAGCGTTGCCGGTATTCTGGAAGCTGGACACCAGGATGTCGGTCAGCTTGATCAGATAATATTCCTGACCGCCCGCCTTTCCGCCGCCGGCCTTACGCAGGGTAATCAGCCCGTTCTTGATGTGCTCGCCGCTGGCGCAGAATTGCATCAGGGTCGGCGATGCCTTGTCGGCCTTCTTGGATATATGAATATCGGCGAACTCCGCCTTGCCGGCGCCGCCGCCGCCGCTACGCGAAGCCGACCCGACCTGGGCGACCGCGAAAGTGAACATATCGATGTCGATTTCGTCTTTGTGCTTGGAATCTCTGGACTCACCTTTAACGCCGTCCAGCTTAAGAAACATATCAACTGACATAGTTTTACTCCCTCAAAATGAGATTCTGGAATGGACCGCTCCCAACGCAGCGGCAGAAAGAAAGATACTCGCGTGACGCGGTCCCCGGCAGGGCCTGAAATTGGCCGCACCAGATGCTGTTTCACGTTGACTAATCTGCACGAAGACCCATTTCAGGCCGCCATGCGGAGTACTAAGCCCCCTTAGGCAGACGCGATACCATACTCATCGACACGTCCATGCCCTCCAGCTGATAATGCGGGATGAACAGGAACTTGCCTTTGTAGTAACCAGGATTTTCCTCATCCGGTACAACCTCGACCGAAGCCGCCTTCAGAGGCAACTTCGCCTTGGTTTCTTCAGACGACGAGTCCGGAGCCCCGTCGACATATTGCATAATCCAATTGGTCAGATCACGCGTCAGCTGCGGCGCTTCACGCGAACCGCCGACCCAGTCACGCACCATACACTTCAGATAGTGGGCGAAGCGACATGACGCGAAAATATAAGGCAAACGCGCCGACAGATTGGCGCTGGCCGTTGCCGCCGGATCTTCATAGGCCTTGGGTGCATGCACCGTCTGGGCGCCGATAAAGGTGGCCTGATCGGTATTTTTGCGGTGAACCAGGGACAGCAGACCCGAAGCCGACAACTCGGCTTCGCGGCGATCGGAAATGGCGATTTCGGTCGGGCACTTCATGTCGACGCCGCCGTCATCGGTCGGGAACATGGCCGTCGGCAGACCGTCGACTGTACCGCCGGATTCGACGCCGCGGATGCGCGTGCACCAACCCCATTCCTTGAAGGCGTCGGTGATCTTGACGCCCATGGCATAGGACGCATTAACCCACAGGTGGTTGTCGTGTTCGCCGCCGGTATCCTCTTCGAAATCGAAGCCTTCAACCGGATTGCTCTTGGCGCCGTAAGGCGCGCGGCCGAGGAAACGCGGCATGGTGAGCGCGAGGTAACGGCTGTCGTCGGTGGCCCGGAAACCACGCCAGGCGGCATAGTCGGTGGCGTCGAACAATTTGCCCAAATCGCGTGGCTGCGATAGCTCCTGCCAAGTGCTCATGCCCATCAGGCCGGGGGCGGCATTGGCGATGAACGGGGCGTGCGCGGCAGCGCCGATCTTGGACAGCCCCTTCATCACCTCGATGTCGGGCGCCGTATGGTCGAAAGCGTAATCGCACAGCAGGGCGCCATAGGGTTGACCGCCCAATTGGCCGAATTCGGATTCGTAGATCTTCTTGAACAGCGGGCTTTGGTCCCAGGCGGCGTCACGATACTGACGCAACATCTTGCGGACTTCGTCCTTGCCGATATTCATGACGCGGATCTTGAGATCCTTGCCGGTCGGCGTGTTCATGACGAAATAGTGCAGGCCGCGCCACGCCGATTCCAGCTTCTGGAACTCTTCGTTGTGCAGGATCAGATTGACCTGCTCGCTGAGCTTGCGGTCGATCGCCGACCGCATGGCGTCGAGCGTGGTGAACACGTCGTGGCCGATGACATTGGCGTCGCCCAGGGCCTGTTGAGCCAGAGTCTGAACGGCGGTTTCGATGCGCGACTTGCGCGCATCGTCGGTCGGTTTGAATTCTTTTTGCAGCAACTGGGCGAAATCGTCGAACGCGACCCCTGTTTCGCCCTGTGCTGCACTACCTGATTGAAGCGTTTCCTGCGCCATATTGCCCGTCTCCAAAGTGCTTTAAATCAGCTTGATTATTTCGCGCGGTTATTCCGGATTACGACTCGGAGGCCTCGGCACCATCGGCCTCGGCCTTCTTGCTGGCGGCCAGGGCCTTGAGCAGTTCCGGATCCTTGAGCAGCTTGTCGAGCAGATCCTGAGCCCCGTCCTTGCCGTCCATATAGATCATCAGGTCGTTGAGTTGCTGACGCGCTTCGAGCATCTTGTTTAGCGCCGGCACGCGCTTCGCGACCTCGCCCGGATCGAAGTCGTTCATGTTCTTGAAGGTCAGATCAACCCCCATCTTGCCTTCACCGGTCAAGGTATTGTCGACATTGAAGGCGGCGCGAGGCGCGATGGCCTCCATGCGCTGCTCGAAATTGTCCATGTCGAACTCGACGAAGTCACGCTTGTCGACCGGCTTTTTCTCGACCAGGCTCTTACCCGACAGGTCGGACATTACGCCCATGACGAAAGGCAGTTCAACCTTCTGCTTGGAGCCGAAGGTCTCGACCTCATACTCGATATGAACGCGCGGCTTGCGGTTCTGACTGATAAAACGCTGACCACTCTTGGATGCTGACATCGTAAACCCCTGCTAAGGTATGTGTCTGTTATGACAAGTCCGGCCAATTTTGGCCTTTTTGACGGCCCTGTGTTGTAATTTACAAAGTATCGAACGCCATTTTTCTTTTTACAAGCGAATTCAAGCTTGAACACTTATTTGTCACTACGAAAAGATCAAAAAACGCCGTTTCGTCACTTCCCGGTTGCAGCGTCACCCGGTTACCAGCCGGATTCGCTGCCGGACTCCGAATTATTGCGGTTGGAGATCAAGACTCGCTTGGCCTCCTCCATACTGTTAGGGGCAATATCCTCGAGCACGGCCATGAAGTCGAGCGTTACCCATTCGCGCGCTCGCTTCAAAGCCAGCGGCACGGGACTGGTCGGCTCGCGCCGGCGGTAATAGTCGGCGATGGCGTCAAGCGCCTTCATCACATCTTCGCGAGATTCAATCGACCCAGGCGCGCCCATGCTTGAGCGCCCGCCACCGCTGGACGTGCCCGAACTGTGACCAAGGTTTTCACTTCCGGCGTCGGCGGCCGAGTCGCCACTATCACCCACCCCACTCGGCAGGAAACCCGCCAGCGCCTTGCGGATACCCGCCAGGGCATCATAGGTCGGCTGAAAATTGACCGAGGTTTCACCGCCCGAATTGGCCGTCATCACCTTGTCGGCGCGGCCGAGACTGGCCTTGATGGCGTCGAGCTGCGCCGCCACGGCCTCGAGATCCTCCGCCGACGTTTCCTGCAAGGCTGCGCGGAACATGCCGTAGCCGTCCTCGCTGTCGCCGCCGCGCGAAAAGCGCTCGATATCGGCGCTGGAATATTCGCCGAGGCGCGGATGACGGATGAGGATGATGTTGCGCAAGGGGCCGAGGAATTCGCCGATACGCGTCAGGGACTCGACCGGGGTTTTACGACCCTGGAAGCCATATTCGTCGATCTGCGGGTGGACCTTGTCCCAATAGGTTTCGACCAGGCCGGCCAGGTAGTCCGCGCCGGTAGCGACGGTGGCCAACTGCGCCATACTGGCGCCGGCACGGATCAGATAGGCGGCCAGCCAGATGTCCTTGGTGCGTGCGCTTTGCTGCTCGATAAGCTTGACGATGGCGCGCCAATCGACGTCGCCATCATTGGCGCTGCCGCCCGAAGCCGTGCGTTCGAACGCCGCCTCGATCTCCTGACGCTCGCTGTCATAGGCCAGGTCCTCGCCGACGGGATTATCGTCGGATACGGGCGCCAGCAAGGTTTCGACATCCACCGCCATAAATTACCCCGAAGAGAAATAATCTCCCGGGCGAGACCCAGGAGATTATTGTGTTATCGATAAGATGTCTTAGTTCGCCCGCACCAGCTCGACGCGGCGGTTAAGGGGCGAGGCCTTCGACAGACCGGGCACTGGCTTGTCGGGACCGAAACCCTGGGCCTGCAAGCGGTCCTGCGACACGCCGTTGGCGGCGAGATAGTCGACGACCGACTGGGCGCGACGCTGCGACAGGTCAAGATTGGTCGCCCGCTTGCCGGAGGAATCGGTGTGCCCCTGGATGACGAACTTCATGCCCGCCAGTTGAGACGACTGCATGGCCTGGACATATTTGCCCAATTCGACCTTGGCGTCGGGGGTTAGGTCGGCCGAACCCAAGGCAAAGCGCACCTGCATGGTCAGCTCGCCCGTCGGCTGCTGAACCGGGGCATAGACCTTCTTGGCGGCCTTGGTATTGCTGCTGTAATAGGTCGGCTTTTTCGTTGCGCCCGTCGCGGTGGGCGTCGTCGGCTGCGGCGTCGCCACGCTTGGCGCGTGGGCCTTTTGCAGGCTGAACATCTTTTCGTCGCCAATCGCCTGTTTGTCACCGGTAGGCGAGGTAGCGTCGCCGCAGGTGCCGGACATTTGGCAGATAATATCGTCGGTCGTAGTCGCCGACTGGGCATTTGCAGGAGTCTGGCTCAAAACCAGACCGGTCGCCACCAGGCCACATACGCTTACAAAACTCAGAGTCTTCGCACGCATGATATTACACCTGTATAAAATAGCCCCGACAGTCCTAGCCATCGTTCAAAAGGGCAAAATACCCCATTTACAAACCGGGCGCAACTGGATTACTTTGGGGTAAAAGAATAAGATATTTCAGCGTAAAAATAACGTTTTCCGCCTGGGACGGCACTTCCAAGCGCCACATAGTTAGTCAAGGTCAGTCAAACTGACCGACAGTATGGAGAAGCGTCTTGTCCAATCCTAATTTCGCAACCATTGACATCAATTTTGGCGGCAAGGGCGTCGACCTGGTTCGGGTTGAGGTCAATGAAGGCCTGAGCGAACTGTTCGTCATTTCGGCCGACATTTTGACCAAGACCGAGATCGATCTGACCGAAAAACTGGGGACATCGGTCACTGTCACCATCCAGCAGGACGACGAGCCGCAACGCTATTTCAACGGGATTTACACCAGCGGCGAATATTTCGGCAAGTCGGAGGCGCACTATCAATACCGCCTGATCCTGCGGCCGATCCACTATCTTTATACCCACACCAAATTCTACGCCATCTACCAGGACAAGACGGCGTCCGACATCATCGAATTGACCACAAAGCGCTGCAACATACCCTGGAAGCCCTCTGCGGATTTCGGCATTTCGCGCGAATATTGCGTGCAATATAACGAAAGCGACTTTGCTTTCATCACGCGCCTGATGGAAGAAGAAGGCGTCTATTATTATTTCAAGCACGAAAAGGGCAAACACACCCTGATGGCGTGTTTCAATCCGTCGCATCACAGCGACGGTCATCCGGCCGAACTGGAATACAATCCGGAATCCGGCAATCTCCGCTACTCCGACACCCGCGGCGAGGCACCCGACTATTTCGTCCAGACCTGGAACGAAAAGGTGAGTACCAACACTGAGCAGACCGTCGTCTATACCGACTATATTTTCCAGGACGCTTCGAACATCGTCAAGCAGGAGGCGCCAGCAAAGGGCAAGGCGCGCGGACCGGCGACGAAGGTCTCTGTTCATGCTGGCACACGCGACCTGCGCGCCGATGCTGGCCGGTCGGCCAGCCATATGGAGTTGATCGAGTCGGGACGCCAGCTGTTTACCGGTAACGCCCTTACGCCGAACATCGCATGCGGCATGACGTTTACGCTCACCAAGCACGACATCGGCAGTTATAACGGCAAATATCTCCTGACGCGCGTCAATACCATCGCCTACGGCTCGGCTTTTGAGACAGATGGTGGAGGTGGAGACGATAGCGGCACCTTCTTCGAATGCGTCCGCGCCGGACAAACCTGGCGTGCGCCGATGTCGACACCGCGGCCATTGGTGTACGGTGCCGAAACCGCCATTGTCGTCGGTCCCCAGGGCGAGACCATCTATACCGACGAATGGGGCCGCGTACGGGTCAAGTTTCACTGGGAAAGCGGCGTTTCCGACGATCGCGGTCACGACCTGACATGCTGGATACGCGTCTCCAATACCGGCGGCCTCGGCAATATCATCCTGCCGCGTGTCGGCCATGAGGTTGTGGTCGACTTCCTGGGTGGCAATCCCGACCGTCCACTGATCGTAGGTCGCGTCTTCAACAGCGATAACAAGCCGATCTACGGGTTGCCGGGCAACAAGACGCGAGCTCTGTGGCGCACGCTCACCTATGGCGACAAGGATGCCGCGCTTGGCGACGGCGCCAAGGATCTCGACACCGGCAATCCCGGCGCCCACGAATTACGCTTCGAAGATTTGAGCGGCTCGGAGGAAATCTTCCTGCACAGCCAGCGCGACATGAATACGCGCATCCGCAACGACGAAAGCCTCCATGTCGGCCGAAACCAGCTGACCAAGATCGGCCAGGATTCCCAGCGCGAGGTCGGCCGCGACTCCCTGGTTAAGATCGGTAAGAATTCGACCGTCGAGGTCACCGAAAACGAAGAGCGCACCATCAAGGGCACCCACAAGACGACCGTCACGAAGGACACGACGATCACCTTGCTGGCCAATGCCGATTACAAGACGACCGGCACCAACACGGTCAAGGTCGATGGCGAGAACAAGGAAGAATACGGCGACAAGTCGACCATGAAGGTTGGCGATACGCTGAAAATCACCAGTGGCGCCGACATCCAGGTCGAGGCCAAGACCAGCATCAAGCTGACGGTCGGCAGCAATTCGATCGAGATCACCCAATCCGGGGTCACCATCAAGGGCATCATGCTCAGCTTCGAAGGCCAGGCCATGGCGGAGATGAAATCGCCGCTGACGACCGTCAAGGGCGACGGCATGCTGACCCTCAAGGGCGGCATCGTGATGATCAACTAGAAACCAGGGGAAACGACATGACAGACTGGTCGATGGTTCAATGGTCGCGGGCCCGTCAAATTACCCAGGCCATGGGAATCAAGGAAAAGGACAAGCAGACACCGGCCGTCGCCATGACGCCGCCGGAGCATTTTGCCGAGCTCATCGCGCTCAACAAGCAAAACGACGCCGTCCAGTTCCTGGCCCATGCTTTGCCGCGTTACGAAGCCATTCTATGGGCGGCTCAGGCCATGGCGACCCTGCGACCCAATGACGAGCGCGACCTCGATGAGGCGCGCGCCTTCGACACGGCGCATCAGTGGCTGCGTGATCCGACCGAACCCTTGCGCCGCGCCGCCGAAGTCCAGTTCCAGGCCATGGACGAAGCTTCACCGGAGAAATTCCTTCTTCAGGCCATCTTCCTGTCTGGCGGCTCGATGGCGCCCGAAGATTTGCCGCCGGTCCATCCATTGCCGGAAATCACCGCCAAACTGGCGGCGGCTGCGATCCTGATTACGGCTTTCGGCACACCCGATCCGGCGGCAGCCTTGACACGGGTCCTGCAAGACGGCGAAAAGCTGGCGCAGAGGGCTTCGTAGATTAAACAATGAAACTGACACTGACGATCCAGGGCCGCGACCGCCTCGACAACGGGCTTCCGGCGCGTCTTGATTTGGCCGAACGCGGCGCCATTATAGGCCGCTCGCCGACCGTCAGCTGGTGTCTGCCCGACACCAGCAACCACATTTCATCGCGTCATTGCGAGGTCAGTTTCCGCGACGGCGTCTATCTCATTACCGACACCTCGACCAACGGCACCTTCGTCAACGGCCAGCAATTGACCGCCCCCTATACGCTCAATACCGGCGATGCCCTGACGATCGGCGCCTACCAGATTTCGGTCGAAGTCGAAGGCCAAAGCGCAGCGGCCGGAGCTGCCGCCGGTGCGGCCAAACCGGCGGCCAGCGATTCCGCATGGGGCGCATGGGACACGCTAGGCGGCAAGACGCCGGCCAATCCGGTGCCGGCCGACGATTGGAACCGGGCGCCGCCGGGCGCTGCCATCAGCGGCACCGGGTCGATGTCGCAGAACTGGGCGCCGCCTAAAACAAGCAGCAGCAAGTCGACGGAGGCCGATCCGTGGGGCGCTCAGCCGCCGCCCGTTGCGCAACCTCCCAATACTTCGGCCGCGTCAGGCGCCTGGGGACCGGCGCCCTCCGCCGTTCCGGCCCCGCCGCCTCCGGCTGCCGACAGCTGGGGGCCAGCCATAGCCCCGGGCGACGATTCGTCGTGGGCACCTGCGCCCGACACCACCTCGCCGTGGGCGACCGAAGCCCCCCCACCTCCCCCGCCCGCTTCGCCATGGTCCAGCGCCATTCCCGATGCCGTCCCCGCACCCCAGGCCGACGATATCTGGGGCAGGTTCGCCGAAAACCATGTCGTCGACTGGGCGCGGGGCGGCTTCGGCCAGCCGGCGCCTGCTCCGGCGGCGCGCGACCCGCTGGGTCTCAACAAAAATGCCGACTTCGTGAGTTCCCTGCCGCCCGTGGCGCAGGATTGGGCCGGCGCCGAACAGCCCGACCTCGTCGAACCGGCGCCGGCTCCGGTGGCCGCGCCCGCACCGGTCCAGCCAAGGCCACCCGCACCTGTGCCGGCGCCTTCGGGTGCGGCCCTCGACGGGTTTCTGGCTCAACTGGGGCTTAGCGCCGCCGATCTAAAATCCGCGCCCGCCGACACGCTCGATGTGTCCGGCCTGGTCTTGCGTCGCCTGGTCGCTGGCATGGTCGTCATGCTGGAGGCCCGCGCCCGCGCCAAGTCCCAAATGGGCGCCCAAGGCACGGCCTTGACGTTCGAGGGCAACAACCCGCTGAAATTCGCCCGCACGCCGGAACAGGCCCTCGCACAACTGCTCAATCCGCCGGAGCGCGGTTTTATGACAGCGGAACGCGCCATCGAAGACGCCTTCCTCGACCTGCAATCGCACCAAATGGCGACCTTGCGCGCCATGCAGGGCGCCCTGAAGGCGACGCTCGACCGTTTCTCACCGTCGTCGATCCGCGAACGGGCCGAGTCCAAGGGCATCATGGCCAAGATCTTCCCCGACGCCCGCGACGCTGCCCTGTGGAAAGCCTATGAACGCGAATTCAGCGGTGTCGTCCAGGGCTCGGATGAGGCCTTTATGGACGTCTTCAGCAAAGAATTCCGCAAGGCCTACGAAGACCTGACGGCGAAGAAAACTTTCTGAGGTTTGTCATGACACTTGCTTCGGTCGTCGCCCGCCCCTTCCTGCCCGCAAAAGACTTCGCACTCAGCAAGGCCTTTTACGAGGCAATGGGCTTTGCCAAACTCCTGGATAGCGAAGTGGCGATCTTCTCATGCGGTGGGTCGGGCGGATTTATCCTGCAAAACGCCTACGTAAAAGAGTGGGCCGAAAACTTCATGATGCAGTTGATGGTGGAAGACCTGGACGTTTGGTGGACTCATATCGACGGCCTGGACCTGGCCGGACGTTTCGGCGTGACCCCGCCCAAGCCACCGCGGATGCAACCGTGGGGCCTCCGCGTCGCCTATGTTTACGATCCGACCGGAGTCCTGTGGCATGTCTGCCAGGCCAGACCCAATGCACCCCAGGATCAGGCATAAACCTACCCGTTCGGCACATCGTCCACCGTATCGATCCATATCATCTCCGCCTGCCAGCCGTTGGCCGCCGCCATATCGGCGAACGACTTCTGCCACGCCGCACCGCGGTTCGACGCCGGCGGCAGAATGAGGGTGTCGCGGAAAGGCCCCTTGCCCTTCAAGACCAGGATACCGGCCCAGCCGGTTTCATCCTGAACAAGATTCATCTCGTAACGCCCGTTGCCTTTGGAGGTGATGTTCCAGCTGGCCAGAAAGGTCTTGTCCGAAAGTTGTCCCAGGTTTTGCACCAGGGACTGACCTTCACCGCCTGTCTGCAGTCCGTAAATCGCCAGATCGGGGGTGGCGGGGTCGACGGTGAAATCGACGATCGGTTGGGCCAACGGCGTCGGCGACGAGCCATCTGCCGGGATGGCCATTTCCCATTTGACCTGCGGCGTGGTCAGCGACGTCGTGTCCTTCGACTTGATGCTGGCATAAGCGTTCAACAACGGACAGGCATTCTGCTGGCTGAGCGGCGCGACATCGTCGGTGTTCAATGTCGCCAGTTTCAGCCCCTTGGCGGCGACGGCATCGGAAATCACTTTTTGTACAGCTACGGCATCGCGCGCCACGCCCTTAACCGAGACATTGACCCCGGAAGCATCGCCGGTAAGGCCGCTGATGTCGAGCCAGGCACAGTCGGTTGTCGGCAAGACACCGGCAATGGCGGCGCGCGCCGTCGCGACCGGATCACCGGCAGCCACGATGGCCGGGGTGGCATCGGTGGCAGGCTTGGGTGGATGCTTGCCGCCAAATAATATAACGCCGCCGACGATCAGCAACAGGAGCACACCGGCCCCGCCGCCACCGATCATGAGCAGCTTGGGATCGATCTTGACCGGCGGCCCTGCGGGAGGCGCTGCTTTCGCCGCTGGCTTTGCCATGGGTTTTGGGGCGGCCTTGGGCGGCGTCGCGGCAGGCGCCGTCTCTACCTTCGCGCCATTGTCGATAAAGGCGATGACCTCGTCCATCGAACGCAAACGC
>NZ_JBFUDD010000010.1:0-188069 GCF_056404915.1 Asticcacaulis sp. P2_B1
GCGAAGGTCAATCTTCGTAATCTGGGTTGGCAGCGGACCCTGGTTCTGCTGGACGGCCAGCGTTTGTTGCCGGTGCAGGCGATCGACCTGAACATCATCCCGTCGGCCCTGGTCAAGCGCGTCGACGTCCTGACCGGCGGCGCCTCCTCGACCTACGGCTCCGACGCCGTGGCCGGCGTCATCAACTTCGTCCTCGACAAGCATTTCGACGGCCTCCAGATCAGCGGCAGCTACGGCGCCTTCGAACACGTCAACGACGCTTCCGACATCCGCACCGCCATGGCGCAATATCCCAATATCAAGGTCCCGGATAAGACCGTCTGGGACGGCGGCCACAGCGACATCAATATCGCCGCCGGCAAGAACTTCGCCGACGGCCGCGGCAATATCAGCGCCTTCGCCGACTACCGCAAACAGGATCCCGTCCTGTGGTCCGACCGCGACTATTCCGCCTGCCGCCTGGCCGATACCGGCACGGGACTCGGCTGTGTCGTCAACACCCTCTATTCCGAATACGGCACCTTCATGCCCAATGAGGGCGCCAGCGCCGGCAGCACCCTGCACCTAGCCAAGGACGGCAGCCAGACCTTCGTCACCGGAGGCGACTATGCCTTCAACACCCGTGAGAAGTTCGCCTTCCTGCGCTCCGACGAACGCTTTACCGGCGGCCTCTTCGCCAACTACAAGTTCAACGACCAAGCCGAGGTCTATGCCGGCTACCTCTATATGAAGGACACGACCTCCAGCCTGTTCTATCCGGCCCTGGTCTACGACACCGCCGCCATCAATTGCGACAACCCCTATATGTCGTCGGCCCAGGCCACCACCTTGTGCGGCACCTCGGCCGGCACCTCCGCCACCGTCTCCACCGATGTCGCCTACCAGCTCAACGGACCGGGCAGCGCGGCCCTGACCAACGAGGCCGTCAACTCCGACTATCGCTTCAGCGCCGGCGTCCGCGGCGACATTTTCGATGTCTGGCATTACGACGTCAACGTGGTGACGTCGCAGGTCTATACTTCGCTCTCCGACAACAACGAGATCGACGATGCCAGCTTCATCTCGTCGCTCAATGCCGTCACCGTCGGCGGCAAGGTGGTCTGCGCCAGCTACGCCACCGATCCGTCCTGCGTGCCGGCCAACATCTTCAGCTATCACAGCGTCGATCCGGCCTTCTATGCCTGGGCCTATCGCGACTACAAGTGGCACTCGGTGACCTCGCAGCAGGATGTGACGGCCAATATCACCGGCGACCTGACCGGTTATGGCGTCAAGAGCCCGTGGGCCAATGACGGCGTGGCGATCGCGCTCGGCGCCGAATACCGCCGCGACGCCCTGCGCAACGAAGCCGACCAGGCCACGCGCGATTATGAGGGCTGGCTCAGCACCGTCGGCGGCCATTACGGCGTCGTGGAAACCTATGGCGAAGTCCAGGTGCCGCTGATCTCGGACAAGCCCTTCGTCAACAGCCTGATCTTCAATGCCGGTTACCGCATCTCGAAGTACGACAATATCGACAAGGGCCTGCCGACCTCGAAGTACGAGCTGCTTTACCGGCCGGTCAAGGACCTGCTGCTGCGCGCCAGCTTCAACAATGCCGCCCGCGCCCCCAATGTCTCGGAGCTCTACGGCGCCAAGTATTTCAGCGTCAACGGCTCGCTGGTCGACAAGTGCGCCGGCGCCACGCCGGCGGCGACCGCGGCCCAGTGCGCCTTTACCGGTGTCAGCGCCAGCCAGTACGGCACCATCACCGACTGCGACACGCAATGCCGCACCTATGCCGGCGGCGGCAACCCCTTGCTGCGCCCGGAAGAGGCCAAGACCCTGACCTACGGCTTCGTCTATACGCCCAAGGCCGTGCCGACCCTGCTGATCTCGGTCGACTATTACGACATCCTGATCAACGACTTCATCGGCTATCTCGATGCCGTCGACAACTTCAACAAGTGCCTGAACACCGGGCTCGACTTCTATTGCCAATATATCCACCGCGATGCCTCGACCGGTGCGCTCAACGGCACCGGCTATGTCGAGGGCGGGACCTTGAACACCTATCGCCTRCATAACCGCGGCATCGATCTGCAGGCGTCCTACAGCTTCGATATCGGCCGCTGGGGCAAGATCGACACCAGCTTCATGGGAACCGCCCTGTCGATCACCGGCGGGCAAGGGACACCGGATCAACCCATGACCGACTGCGCCGGCTATTTCGGCAATCCGAACTGCTATGCGCCGGAACCCAAGTGGCGTCATAATCTGCGCGCCACCTGGAAGACACCGTGGCGCAGCGCCGACATCTCGCTCAACTGGCGCCATATCGGCCACACGATGTTCTCGGGCAACAGCAGCGATCCCGCCGTCAGCAATAACGGCTGCTGCGTCTCGACCGTCATCACCAAGCTGCCCGACTACGACTATATCGAYCTCGCCGCCGCCATGAAGCTGCGCGACAATCTCAGCGTCAACCTGTCGATCAACAACCTGTTCGACCTCACCCCGCCCATCCTGCCGTCAACCCATGTCGACGGMACCACCAACAACCCCAATACCTATACCGGCACCTACGAYCCCTTAGGCCGCGCCATACTCCTCAAGTTCACCTACAAAATGTAGGACCTGAGGATCCTCCACAACGAAAACAGCGCAGGTCAACACGACCTGCGCTGCTTTTTTCCAAAGCTTTGCGGGCGTTTGGTTCATCGCCGGCGAGATTCGGAGTAGTTGTGGCCTTTTTCGAGGAAAATCGACACTCCGAATAGAAAACGATTGGTCGAAAGCAGTATTATATTACCTAATTAAGCCATCGCAGGGCAAGTGCCTGCCGGGAGCTGTCTCAGCCCTTCAAATTCTTGAAACTGGTCGCGAGGCTGACCCACGGATCGGCCGGGTTGTCGTGTTCGACATAGACATATTCGACGCCGATATCATGCGCCTTGGCCAGCACGGCCGGGAAGTCGATCGTGCCCTCCCCCACCGGCGCCATATCGCCCTTGGCCGTCATATCCTTGAGATGCAGCAGCTTGATGCGGTCGCCGTGCTCGCTAAGGATATGGACCGGGTCGTGGCCGGCCAGGCTGCACCAATAACAGTCAAGCTCGAACGCCACGAGTTCGGGATCGGTATTGTCGAGCAGCAGGTGATAGGGAATATCGCCATTGGGCAGGGCGGCAAATTCGAAATTGTGATTATGATAGGCAAAACCCAGGTCGCGCTCGGCGGCCCAGCCAGCCCAGGCATTCATTTGGGCCGCCAGAGTCTTCCAATCTTTTCGCTGATCCTCAGGCAACCACGGCAGAACGGCATAGTCGGCGCCGATGGCCGCCGCATCGTCCAGGGCCGCTTGCGGGCGGGTCTGCCAGTCGCCGAGGCCGATGTGAATGGATGGCGCTTCGAGATCGACCGAATTGAGCGTCTGGGCAAAGGCTGCGGCGGTCATGCCGCCGAAGCCGATGGGTTCGACCTGGTCGTAGCCGATCGCCTTGACCTTCTTCAAGGTGCCGAGCGGATCGGCATCGAAGGCGGCGCGCACAGTATAGAGCTGGACGCCGAGCTTTTGGTAGGGTTGGGTTGCGGCGGCGCGCCCAGCCGCACCGGCCATGGCCAAGGCTGAAAGACCGGCGAGAAACTGTCTGCGGTGGGCATGCATGGGCCGTCTCCTGTTATGGAGACATTTGGCCACGCGCCGCGGCAGCTGTCAAACGGACAGCAGAGCCTTGTGATAGGCGCCGGTGCCGCGGTTGAAGACGCGGTCGGTCGCCAGGACATCGGCCAGGCCATAGTCGCTCTCCGACTTCAAGCGCTCATAGATCGGGGCGAAATCGGTCTGCGCCATGTCGAACAGGGTATCGATCGACGGCATGACGAAATAGGTCTCCTGGAATTCGTCGATGCGGTAGTTTGTGCGCATGACCCTTTCCAGGTCGAAGCCGATACGATTGGGCGACGGATCTTCCAGGGCGAAACGCGTTTCGGTAAAGGACGACAGGATGCCGCCGCCGAAGATACGAATGTCGTTGTTTTCTTCGATCAGACCGAATTCGACCGTGTACCAATAGAGCCGTGCCAGGTAGTCGAGGACGCCCAGGCGCTCGGCTCGCAGCCCCCCTTCGCCATAGGCCTGCATGAAGTCGGCCATGACCGGGTTCACCATCATCGGCACGTGGCCGAAGATGTCGTGGAAGACGTCGGGCTCCTGCAAATAGTCGAGTTGATGCGCCTTGCGGATGAATTGGCCGGCCGGGAAACGGCGATTGGCCATGTGATTGAAGAAGACATCGTTGGGCACCATGCCGGGCACAGCGACGACGCGCCAGCCGGTGCGCTTTTCCAGGGCGTCGGACAGGCGCTCGAAATCGGGAATGCCGTCGGCCGTAATCGGCAGGTCCTTCAGGCCGTCCATATAGTGCTGCGAGGCGCGGCCGGGGATGAGCTTCATCTGGCGCTCGTACAGCGTCTTCCACGTGCCGTGTTCCTCGGCGGTGTAGTCGTGCCAGTTCTGGTCGATCGTCCAGTCGGCGCGTTCGGGAACATAGCCGCCGACGATGCCGTGCTTGTCGCTGTTGATCTCTAGGGCCGCATCCATGGCAAACTCCATCCTGAAGGTGTCAATTTAAGCGGAACTGGTTTCATTTGCAAATAAATCACTCGTGAAGTGCCACCCGGACAAGACCGTAGCACAAAAAACAGCCTGGACCCTGTGCTCGGCAGGGTCCAGGCTGGGCCTGAGGGGGGATAGGCTCAGGCGGGGTTGGTGGTCTCGTCGATCAGCTTACGCATGGCGTCGAGATAACCGATATAGGCGATGCGGCCCTTGGGGCTGAGGGTCACCGTCGTCTGGGGTTTCTTGCCGACAAAGGCCTTGTCGATGGTGACATATTCGGCCTCCTCGAGCTTGCGCAGCTGGACCGATAGATTGCCGTCCGTCGCCTGGAGCCTGTTTTTCAGCAGGGTGAAATCCGCTGAGCCGGCCGTCGACAAAAAAGCCATGATGCCGAGGCGCAGCCGGCCATGGATGACGTCGTCGATGGCGTCGATATTAAAATCGTCTCCCATGGCCTTAGGCCTTTTCGGCGCGCATCAGCACGATACCGGGCACCATGGCGAACAGGAACAGGCAGGCGGCATAGGCCAGCATCTGTTCGGGCCGGTTGCCCAACAAGGCCAGGGCGGGGGCGCCGAGGAAACAGCCGACGCTGACCAGTTTCACCCAGCCGGTGTCCGACATCTGGCCGCTGACCCACCAGCCCATGCCGTACATCAACAGCACCGCCGGCGCCATCAGGTAGGAGATGGGCTCGAACGTATGGGTCAGATTGGCGACGATCGCCGTGCAGATGATGAACATGATGATGCCGATGCCGACGGCGGACCAGACGGAGTTGACGGCGCGATCGCTGGCGGGGCCCTTGATACGATTGCGGCCGCGGCCGAAGATGAAGGCGATGATACCGAAGGCAATACTGGCGCCAAACCACAGAAACATGGCGACGGCCTGGTTGCGCGGTAACCACCCCATGATCAGGGCATATTGGCCGAGCGAGGCGGTGCCGTAGAGCAGGCCGGCCCAGAACAGGGTGGCGCCGTTCTTCACCGGACCGCGGCCGCCGGCTTCGGCCATGGATTTCATATAGTCGATATCGGATTGCAGGTTGGACATGGTGGTTTCCTATGTAGCGAGATTCAGGAGATCGGATTTCAGATGCGGCGCAGCATCAGCAGCAGGCCGGGAATGACGGCAAAGACGACGAGACAAAGGGTATAGACCAGGGACTGTTCCGCCAGACCGGCGAGCCAGGCCAGGCCGATGGCGCCGGCGAAACAACCGAGCGACAGCAGGCGCGGCCAGCGTTGACCGGTCATGATACCGGCGACCCGCCAGCCGACGGCATAGACCGACAGGGTGATAGGCGCGGTCAGGAGGCTGATATTGAAGCCGGGCGTCAATTTAGAGAGCACGATGGCGAGCGCCGCGATCACCGCGCCGCCGCCCAGGATCAAACTCAGCCAGATGGCGCGGAAACGGCGATGGCCGGGATCCTGGCGCAGCAGCGGATCGCTGCCGACCTTGAGGACAACGCCGAACAGGACGAAGGCGACGGATGCCGCCATCCACACCAGGCCGATCATAGCCGGGTGCGGCAGGTGCAGCCGCCCCGACAGGACGAGATAGTTGACCAGGCTGGCCGAGCCGTAGCTCAAGCCCGCCCAGAACTGCATGCCGCCGTCGAGAGCAATGCCGGACGATTCGGCGGTATCGGTGGGGATGGCGTAGGCGGCAGTGGACATGATGGGCTCCGGATGAGTGTGGTAGGGCGACAAGGACCCCACTACCACGCCCTGCGGGCGCGGTCCCCCTCCCCGGGCCTCGGCGGCAGCCAAAGCGGGGGAGGAACGAGAAGGAGACGGAGTGATCGTTTGAAGCGATGATTATGAAATACGTGAAGAACTTTATTTTGTAAAGTACTTTCGCAACGCCCACTCATTACCCTTTTGTAATCTTGCCAAGCTGCATTTCTGAGTTAGTTTCAACTGCGATTTTATAACACGATAAGAAGGTGATGCAGATGGCGCGACTTTCCTTGAAATCCTTGATGGTGGCGACGGCACTGGGTGCTATGGCTGCCGCCTCCCCTTCCTCACTTTGGGCGCAAATGACCACCACCGTAGCCAAACAAGTCCCGTCCAATCCCAATATCGCTGCCCCTGGCGCCGCCGATCCGCGCGCCTATATGGACGATATCGAAGGCGCCCAGGCCATGGCCTGGGTCAAGGCGCATAACGACTCGACCCTCGCCCGGTTGAACAAAGACCCACGTTTTGCTCAGTACCAGGCCGAGATGCTGAAAATCCTGCAGGCGACCGACCGCATACCGGCGCCCGATTTCGCCCGTAACGGCATGATCGACAATTTCTGGCAGGACGGCGACCACGTCCAGGGCATCTGGCGGCGCACGACTTGGGAGTCGTACCAGACGGCCAATCCGCAGTGGGACACGATCATCGATTTCGACGCCCTGTCCAAGGCCGAGGGCAAGAACTGGGTCTATAAGGGCGCCGACTGCCTGCCGCCTGACAACAATATCTGTCTGATCAGCCTGTCCGACGGCGGTCTCGACGCCGAAACCATCCGCGAATTCGATGTCTCCAAGAAGGCTTTCGTACCTGGCGGCTTCGACCTGCCGGCCGGCAAACAAAGCGCCACCTGGGTCGACAAGGATACGCTTTACGTCACGCGCGAATGGGCGCCGGGCGACCTGACGACATCCAGCTACGCCTATATCACCAAGAAACTGACGCGCGGCCAGACGCTGGATCAGGCGGTCGAAGTCTATCGCGGCACCAAGGACGACGTCTCGGCCGGCCGCGGCGTGTTGCGCGATATCGACGGCGCCTGTGTCATGGACACCGCCTATCGCGGCATCGACTTTTTCCATACGCAGCAGACCTTCTATCCCGATGGCGCGACGGCTGTCACCCTGCCCCTGCCGCAGACCTCGGATTTCAGCGCCTACTACAAGGGCCAGGCGGTGTTCTCGTTGAAGGAAGACTGGACTTCGGCCAAGGGGACGGTTTTCAAGAGCGGCGCTGTCGTCGCTTTCGATCTCGCGGCAGCCTTGAAGGATCCGGCGAATGTCGAGCCGGTCCTGGTCTTCATGCCCAATGACCACCAATCGGTCGAAGGCATTTCCCAGACCAAGAATCGCCTGATCTTCTCATTGCTGTCTAATGTCACCGGCGAGATTGACAGTGTCGATTTCAGCAACGGCCAATGGACCATGACCAAGCTGGCCCTGCCGGAAAACTCCAGTCTCAGCGTCCAATCGACCGACGACCGGAGCGACAGCGTCTTCGCCTATGCGACGGGATTCCTGGAACCGTCGACCCTCTACCGCCTCGACGCCACCACCGGTCAGGTCGACAAGATCAAGTCGTCGCCGGAACGCTTCAATGCCGAGGGTTTGCAGGTCAAACAATATTGGGCGACGTCGAAGGACGGCACCCAGGTGCCCTATTTCCTGGTCGCCAGAAAAGACATACCGCTCGACGGTACGACGCCGACCATTGAATACGCCTATGGCGGCTTCGAGGTCTCCATGCTGCCCAGCTATTCGTCCAGCCTCGGCAAGCTGTGGCTGGAAAAGGGCGGCGCCTATGTCCTGGCCAATATCCGGGGTGGCGGCGAGTTCGGGCCGAAGTGGCACGAGGCCGGGCTGAAGACCAACCGCCAGCGCATCTATGACGACTTCCAGGCAGTGGCCCAGGATATCATCGCCAAGAAGATCACCACGCCGCGCCGTCTCGGTATCATGGGCGGTTCGAACGGCGGACTGTTGATGGGTGTGCAACTGACCGAGCGGCCCGACTTGTGGAACGCCGTCGATGTTCAGGTGCCGTTGCTCGACATGGTCAACTTCACCCACATGTCGGCCGGCGCCTCTTGGCAAGGCGAATACGGCAACCCTGACGATCCGGTCGAAGGCGCTTTCCTGCGTTCGATTTCGCCCTATCATAACGTCAAGGCCGGCGTCGCCTATCCCGAGCCCTTGTTCGAGACCTCAACCAAGGACGACCGCGTCGGTCCGGTCCATGCGCGCAAGATGGCGGCCTTGTTCGAGGATATGGGCCTGCCCTTCCTCTATTATGAAAACATCGAAGGCGGCCATGCCGCCGCCGCCAACCTGCCGGAGATTGCCCGCCGCTACGCGATCGAGTACACCTATATGACGCAGAAGCTGATGGACAAATAGGGGTCGAGGGGCCTGTGGCCCCTCGACTTTGGCCTTAAGCCGCCGGCCTTGCCTGCTCATTCTGCAGGGCGCCGAACAGGCCGGCTTCGAAATCGATCAGGATATCGGCGAACTCGATGCTTTCCAGCGGCCGGGAATTGTTCTCGATCACCTTGCCCATACGGAAGCGCCAGAACGACACCATATGATTGAGCAGGCCGATACTGTGGCCCAACCTCAGGAACAGGTGCGAGCCGTGTTGCAGGAAGTTGCGGAAGGGTTCGGGATTACGGTCAACAGCCAGACCTTTGTAGACATCGTCGTAGCTTTCCAGGCTTTGACCGATTTCGCGCAGGGTCTTGACGACGGCCTTGGCGATGCGCGGCCGCGCCCGGCGGATATAGAGGCGCAATATCTCATCGTGGGTGGTCGTCGGCTTGTAATGCGCCAGGCCGGATAGCAGCTCGCGCACGCCGGTCTGCAGTTCGGTATAGCACCATTTGTAATAGAGGAAGCCGCGCCAGCACATGACGCCTTCGAAAAAGGCCTCGGCATTCATGCCGAGCGCATCCTTCAGCGGCAATAACTCCTGATCCAGCTTGTCCGACAGAATCTTGTTGCCCAGCTTGGCGGCGCCGCCCTTACGTGTGGTGCCGAGCGCGGCATTGACCAGGTCTTCGACCTTTTCGGCGGTAAAGGCGACCATGCCATCGAGATCGGCGCGTGAAATCTGGAAATACAGGCCGGAGGGACGAATGCCGATGCGGCCGAGATGCTCACGCACCAAAAACGGATCGAGCGACGGCAGGGCGTCGAGGCAGTGCAGGATCGCAACGTCGCGATTTTTCGCCATGTTGTCGATGCCGAGATAGCTGCGCATCAGGGCATCGAAACCGACCTGGCGATAAAAGATCGAACGCCCGCCCAGGCGCAGGTCGTAGGGGTCGTAGGGCAGAATGATCTTGGTCACGGTCTGGCGGCTGTCGTTGAACAGATGGCGTTCGTCGACGCGCAGGGTGTGTTTCAGGATGATAGCGCGGTTGAGCCCGCTGTTTTCGAACAGCGGCATCTCTTTGTAGGCCTCCTCCTCGCGGAAGTGGACATAGAGCTTGGCGAGATTGAGCACCCGCGCCGACGACGCCGTGCGGTTCAGGTGCGCCAGGTTGCGGATTTCCCGGGCGGCCGTGAATTGGCTCTCACCGACAACGCCGGAAACGCGAAGGACAGCCATACATTCTCCTTGGCGCGCATTTTATCCCAAAGCCGGAGCGCCGGTGCGGGAGCAACCAACGTTTCACGCCACCTTTGGGAATGCGCTTATTCTTCGTTGTATCGCGAAACGACCGACAACGAATCTTCGAAGTCCATCAGGATGTCGCCGTATTCGAGCGGCGTCAGGCGTTGGGTCATCATCTGCTGGCTCATGCGATAGGACCAGAACGAGCCGATATGGCTGAGGATGCCGATATTCTCGCCCAGCTCGAAGAAAAGGCCGGGGCCGTCGAGCAGGAAGCGGCGGAAGGGCCCCGGATTCTCGCCTTCGACCAGGGCGTGATAGGCCTGGTCGTAAACATTGAGCGTGCGGCCGACATTGGCGATGGCGTTGACGATCTTGCGCGCCAGCCGTGGGCGGACCTCTTTGAGGTATTCGCGCAGGCCTTCGTCGCTGGAGCCGATCGGCTGATAGCTGGCCAGGCCTTCGAGGACCTTGCGCATCTCTTCCTGAAGTTCGAGATGGCGCCATTTGAAATAGAGGAAACCGCGCCATGAGAAGATGCCGTCGGAAAATTCTTCGTCCGACATGCGCAGGGTCTTTTTCAGCGGCCACAGCTCTTTGTCGAGTTCGTTGGCCAGGATCTTGCCGGCCAGCTTGATGGCGGCCCCGCCGCTCATGGCGCTACCGAAGGCCGTGCTGACCAGGCGCTCAATCTCTTCGTTGGCGAAGCCGATCATGCGTTGGACGTCGAAAGGCGAGATTTTGAGATAGCAGGCGCCGGGGCGATAGCCATTGCGCGACAAATGCTCGCGCACCAGGAACGGATCGAGCGATGGCAGATTGTCGAGCAGGCGCAGCACCTGGACGTCGTTATTGCCACTGATGTCGTCAGTGTGGAAATAGGCCCGGCAGAAGCTGTCGAAACCGATTTGGTTGACCAGGATGGAACGGCCGCCCAGTTTGAGATCGAGCGGGTCGAACGGCAGGATGATCTTGGTGGCGGTACGACGGTTGCGTGCGAACAGGTCGCGTTCATTGGCGCGCAGGGTATGTTTGACCAGGATGCACTTGTTCATCTGCGAATCGCGGAAGAACGGCTTGAGCTGGTATTCTTTTTCCTTCGACGCCGTCAGATAGATTTGCGACAAATTAAGAACGCGGCTGGTCGACGCCGTCTCGCCGAGATTGGCGAGGTTGCGGACATCGCGGTTATTGTTGGCCGTGACCGTGCTGTTTCGGGAGTCAAGCATGTTCAATGCGCTCATGACGCCACCTTGCGACCGTTGCGGCGCTTGCTGACCAGAGTCTTCAAATGGGTCACGATCGTCATGGCCTCTTCGTGATGGGCATAGGGTACGTCATTCAACTTGATTAGGGCGTCGAGATGGACGTCGAGAACTTCACTTTCCGCCGCCCGGCCGAAGTATCGCACATAGTCGTTTAAAGATTGTGTTGCCTGTTCGATCAATTGCATGCGGAAGTCGTGGGCGCGCGTCTGGACCTCCAGAAGGCGCGTCATGGTGGCATCGATCGTGCGGCTGTTGACGGTCTGGCCGCCCTGCATCAACCGGCGCAGGGTGTCGACCTCATTGGCCAGGGACTCGTTGAGCTGTTCCTGCGGCGTCGGCGCCAGCTGATGATCCTCGTTGCGACGCAACAGGCCGGGAAAGGTGGCGGCCCGGCGCCGCCGGCGGTCGGGGCCGACGAAGGCGTCGCTGGCGACAAAGCGGCGCTTCTTGACCAGCGCCCACGAAATGGCCTTCAGCAGGGAGGCGGTCGAGAACGGCTTGATGACGAATTCATTGATCCCGGCATTGCGCGCATGGGTGACGTCGCGGGCGCGCTGACGAGCCGTCAGCATGACGATCGGCACCTCCGGATTGGGAAAGCGGTTGTCGGGCTTCAGGGCAGCCGCGCGGATCATCTCGGTCAGCTCGATGCCGGACATGCCAGGCAGGCCCCAGTCGAGCAGTATCAGGTCGGGCGGCGCGGCCTGCATCTGGTGTATAGCTTCCTCGGCGTCACGCGCCACGGTCAGGTTGCTGAAACCAGCGCCGCGCAGCAGTTCCAGCACCAGGCGGCGCGACGAGTCGTTGTCTTCGACCACCAGAAGATTGACGGCGGCGCAGTTGACTTTGCGCAGCAGCCGCAGGGTCTGGGAGTGAAGCGTGCTCATATGTCTTAATCGGCCGATCGCAAAAATAACCCGTCACCGTCCGAGGCTACACACAACGCCTTAATTTCGCGTTGATCAAACTACTGATTTTTATAGTTAATTTTTTCTTATTCGGCCTTCAACGCAGTCTTAACAAAGGGACTCTATACTGAGCTCATGATCCGTCGCCAGTTCCTTACCGCCCTGTCCGCCACCTTCGCCGCCGGCACACTTGCCGCCAGTCCCTTGGTAACAAGCCAGGCGGTCGCCAACGAAGCCAAGAAGAAGGGCGGCGGCATCGGCTTCACCCAGTTTCCAATGCTGACCGTCTTCACCCAGGTCGCCAGCAACCGCCATGGCACGATGAGCGTCGACATGGGGCTCTATGCCGACGATCCTAAGCTCAGCGACCAGATCAAGCTGTACCGGCCGCGCCTGCAGGACGCCTATATCACCAAACTTCAGGCCTATGCTGCCAATCTCAACGCCCGGTCCCTGGTCAATATCGACTATATTTCCGGCCAGCTGCAAACTGTGACCGATCAGATTCTCGGCCGCAAGGGCGCCAAGGTGCTGCTGGGCTCCGTCTTGATGAACTAGGTTGATGAACCAGCTTTCGCATTGCACCAAACCGCAAAAGCCGCCATAATTCGAACGATTGTATGATTTTAAATCCGCGCAGCCTTAAATGTCGCGGGCCAGAACACTTCACCCAGCGGAGGGTTACCATGGGCACCCCGTCCCCGTTCGAAAGCGGCCTGAGACTGATGGAAGCGCAGCAGCAGCTGGCGGCGCGTAGTCTGATCAACCTGATCGAGATGGTCAGCGTGACTTCGCACCGTATGGCTACGGACACGACCGCCTTTACCCAGGATGCGCTCAAGCTGATGAACGAAGCCGCGGCGACGCGCGATCCCGAGGCTTTGAGCGCGTTGCAGAAGCAATGGACCGAGACCTGCTTGAAATACGGTCAGAACCAGACCCGCGCCAGCATGGCCTTTGTCGAGCATTGCGGTCTGCAGGCCCTCAATGTCGCCGCCAAAACGCCGGCGGCCAAGCCGCCTGAAACGGAAGGCTAGAGCAAAATGACGTTAGGTAGACCCGTCATTTGCTCTAATTTTTTATTTTAACGCGCAATTTATCCAAAAAGGTGGGAGTCACTTTTTGGATTGCGCTCCAGAACCTTTTTTGTGTGTTGATAAGGACTAACAGATGACAACCCTCTCCGGAAAAACAGCCCTGGTCACCGGTTCGACCAGCGGCATCGGCCTGGCCATTGCCCGCGCCATGGCTGCCGAAGGCGCCCACATCATGCTGAACGGCCTGGGCGACGCGACCGAGATCGAGGCCCTGCGCGCCGGCATGGCGAAGGAGTTCGGCGTCGAGGTCCTGTTCGACGGGGCCAACCTGCTCAATCCGACTGAGATCGAAGGCCTGGTCAAGACCATCGACGACAAGCTGGGCGGGGTCGATATCCTGGTCAACAATGCCGGTATCCAGCACGTCTCGCCGATCGAGAGCTTTCCGCCCGACAAGTGGGACGCCATTATAGGCCTCAACCTGACCTCCAGCTTTCACACGACGCGCCTGACCTTTGCCGCCATGAAGGCCAAAAACTGGGGCCGTATCATCAATATCGCTTCCGCCCACGCCCTGGTCGCCTCGCCGTTCAAATCGGCCTATGTCGCCGCCAAGCACGGCCTGTTGGGATTCACCAAGACCATCGCCCTGGAGGGCGCCCAATTCGGCATCACCTGCAACGCCATCTGCCCGGGCTACGTCAAGACGCCGTTGGTCGAGAAGCAGATTCCCGACACCATGAAGGCACGGAACATGACCGAGGAACAGGTCATCAAGGACGTCATATTGGCGGCGCAGCCGACCAAGCAGTTCGTCAAGGTCGAGGAAATCGCGGCGCTCGCCGTCTTTTTGTGCTCGGACGGCGGCAAGTCGATCAACGGCGCGCCGCTCAGCATCGACGGCGGTTGGGTAGCGGAATAAGGGACATTTATGTCCTCTTTATAAAATCGCGCCCCAAACCACAAAGCTTCCCTATTTTCAACCTGTCACATTCCCCTCACGATTTGGTGAGAAGGAACCTCCATTATGCGCAAGATCTTAGCTGCCACTGCTATCGCCGCGGCCTGTTTGGCCGTCGCTGCCTGCTCGAAGCCGGCCGACACGACCACGACGACCGAAACCTCGGTCGAAACCACCTCGCCGGTCCCGATGGACGACGGCATGGCGATGTCCGATTCGGCCAGCGCTACAACGACCTCAACCACCACGACCACCACATCGTCCTCAATGTAGTACCCGAGCGGCCGGGGACGCCCCTTCCCGGCTGCTGTTTTTCTTCCTGAACCTCCGACGCCGTGGCCCCCGTCCACGGCGTTTTTTTGTCTCTGGAATGCGCTTATTCGACTTCCGCCACGACCTTGGCCAGGGTTTCGCGGGCTTCATCGGCCGCGCGTTGGCGCTCCCACATAGCGTGGTACAGGCCGTTGTGCGCCATCAGCTGATGGTGGCGGCCACGTTCGGCAATAACGCCGTCTTTCAGCACCAGAATCTCATCGGCCCCGACGACGGTCGACAGCCGGTGCGCGATGACCAGGGTCGTGCGGTTCTTCGAGACGTCGTCCAGCGACGCCTGGATCTCGCGCTCGGTATGGGTGTCGAGCGCCGAGGTCGCCTCATCGAGGATCAGGACCGGCGGCGACTTCAACAGGGTCCGCGCGATCGCCACGCGTTGTTTCTCACCACCCGACAGCTTCAGCCCGCGTTCGCCGACCTCGGTGTCGTAGCCCTTGGGCAGGGTCGAAATGAAATGCGCGATCTGGGCGCGTTCGGCAGCGTCCTCGACCTCCTCGCGCGAGGCGCCGTAACGGCCGTAACCGATATTGTAAGCAATGGTGTCGTTGAACAGGACGGTATCCTGCGGCACCATGCCGACGGCTTTGCGCAAAGACGCCTGGCTGACATGGCGCAGATCCTGGCCGTCGATCTCGACCGAGCCTTGCTGCACATCGTAGAAGCGGAACAGCAGGCGCGACAGGGTCGACTTGCCGGCGCCCGAAGGCCCGACAACCGCCACGGTTTTACCGGCTGGGATGTCGAACGACACGCCTTTCAGAATTTGGCGGTCCGGATCGTAAGAGAAATGCACGTCCTTGAAACGGACAGCGCCGTCCGTGACGACCAGGTCCTTAGCATCGGCCGAATCGACGACTTCCTGCGGTTCGTCCAGCAGCTTGAACATGGCTTCCATGTCGATCAAACCGGTCGAGATTTCGCGATACAGCGTGCCGATGAAGTTCAGTGGGATCGACAACTGCATCATGAAGGCGTTGATCATGACGAAGTGGCCGACCGTCTTGGTGCCGTGCACCACTTCCCAGGTCGACAACAGCATGACCCCTGTCATGCCGATGGTGAAAATCACCGCCTGGCCGATATTGAGCCATGCCAGGGAAATATAGGTCTTGACCGCCGCAGCCTCGTACTTGCCGGTCGCGCGGTTGTAGCGCTCGGCCTCGATCTTCTCGTTCGAGAAGTATTTGACCGTCTCGAAATTGAGCAGAGAATCGACGGCTTTCGACATCGAATCGGTGTCCGCGTCGTTCATGTCCTTACGGATGGCGATCCGCCAATTGGAAGCCACGATCGAGAACCAGACATAGACGGCGACGGTCACTGCGATAATGACCACGTACCAGCCGCTGAACTGGAACATCAGGATGGCGGCGGTCAGGACGAATTCGATAACGGTCGGTATACCGACCATCATGCTCAGGCGGATAATGGTTTCGATCCCGCTCTTGCCGCGCTCGATGACACGCGACAGGCCGCCGGTGCGGCGTTGCAGGTGAAAACGCAGGCTGAGGTTATGCAGATGGACGAAGGCACGGTTGGCCAGCCCGCGGACAGCATGTTGGCCGACGCCGGCGAATAAGGCGTCGCGGACATTGTTCAGGACCTGCGACAACAGCCGCGCAACACCGTAGGCCGCCACCATGATGATCGGCGAAAACAGCAGCAATCCCCACCATGTCGGCTGGGGCGCGGCCGTTTGGGGCGTCAGGGCATTGGTCGCCCACTTATAGGTGAAAGGAATGAGGACCGTCAGTATCTTGCCGGCCAGCATGGCAAACAGCGCCCACGCCACCTGAAGCCTGAGATCGGGGCGGTCGGCGGGCCAGAGATAGGGTTTGAGGAAGGCTATGGTCTCGGAGGCTTTCGCCTTTGGCTTCGGCATGGGTTGTTGTTGCTGCTCTGAAGCGGGTACTGTGCTCATGCGCGGACTTTCGGGGGAGGTGTTTTCACCGCCTATATAGGAGGGCCTTTCCCGTAAGCCAATCGGCGCGAGGTAATATTGTTACGATTGTGGCAGATTGGTTTAGTCGCAGCCGTCGGGCGTACAAACCTCACCGACCGGCGCTTCTGCTGCATCCTTGGCAGCAGCTTCGAAAGCCTGACGAAAAGCCTGCGGCGGTTGCGCACCGGAAACGGCATATTTGCCGTCGATGACCGCGAAGGGCACGCCGCGCACGCCATAGGCATTGGCCTGTTGCTGATCGGCGACGACCTGGCCCTCATAGGTTTGGGAAGCCAGGGCGGCTTCCATATCATTGCGTTTGAGACCCGCTTCCTCAGCCAGGGCCAGCAAGGTTTCACGATCGAAAATCGCCTGGCTTTCGATGAAGTAGGCGCGGTACAGGCGATCGAGTACGGCCTGCTGGACACCCTTCTCACTCGCCAGGGCCAGCAATTTGTGGGCATCCAGCGTATCACCGATCACCGTGCCGGCGAGGTGGAAGTCGAGACCGAAAGAGGCCGCCATATCGGTCACGCGCTTTTGCGAGGCTTCCGCCGCAGCGCCCGTCAGGCCGTATTTCTGGGCCAGCATGTCGGAAACCGGCACCGGGGTCTGACCGGGTTGCAAACGGAACGACCGATGGATGACCTCGGCCTCGACGCCGGACTCCGCCAGGGCCTGTTCCAGCGACGCCTTGCCGATATAGCAAAACGGGCAAACGACATCGGACCAGACTTCGATTTTCATGACGGCACTCCAGGTGGGAAGTACTGTATGTAATCGAGTTACAGTTCGTTGCAAGGCCTGAGACGCCGCAATCTCACCGCCGTCCCGCCCGATCCAGTGCCGCGAAATCTTCGTCCGACAGCTCGATATCGGCGGCGGCGACATTTTCTTCCAAATGCCTGACCTTGGACGTACCCGGGATGGGGAGCATGACCGGTGAGCGCTTCAACACCCAGGCCAGGGCGATTTGCCCCGGCGTGGCGCCGTGTTTGTGGACGATCTTGTCGAGCACGCTACCTGGACGCGCCAGGTCGCCGGCGGCCAGCGGATACCAGGGAATAAAGCCGATGCCCTGGGCCTCGCAATAATCGAGGACGGCCTCGCTTTGACGCTGGACGAGATTATACTGGTTCTGCACCGTCGCCACCGGGAAGACCTTCTGCGCCGCCTGGATGTCGGCAACGGACACCTCGCTTAAACCCGCATGCTTGATCAGTCCCTGGTCAATGAAGCTTTTGATGGCGCCGAACTGTTCGTCGCGTGGCACCCGCGGATCGATGCGGTGGAGCTGCCACAGGCCGATCTGTTCAACGCCGAGCTGCTTGAGGCTTTTGTGGACCTGGGCCAGCAAATAATCCGGGCGACCGTTGACGTTCCAGCGATCGGGACCGGGGCGCGTCAAACCGCCCTTGGTGGCGACCAGGATGTCGCCATAGGGATGCAGGGCTTCTTTGATCAAGAGCTCCGACACATCCGGGCCATAGGAATCGGCCGTATCGATGAAGTTGATGCCCAGTTCCGGCAGGCGTTTCAGGGTGCGTACGGCTTCATCGTGGTCTTCGGGCGGGCCCCACACGCCCTTGCCGGTGACGCGCATGGCGCCAAAGCCCAGGCGATGGACAGCCATATCGCCGCCGATGTTAAATATGCCGGATGTTGCTGCGTTGCTCATGGGGAGGTCTCCTTGACGAGGCCTCTAGATAGGTAGCCTGTGCCCTAAGCAACAGCCTGCAGGCAGATCAAATCGACCATGCTGGCAATATAGGCTTTCAGTTCGGGGAGCGTCTCGCCGGCCCGCATGCGCACCGAAATCGTGTTGTGCACGGATGAGGCCAGCATAGCCAGGGCTCGGGGCTCGGCGCCGGGACGTAATTCGCCGCGCGCCTGGGCGCATTTCATCAGCCAGCCGAAGCCCTTGTCCATTTCGTACAGGCGCGCCAGCACCATGGCGCCGACCTCGTCGTCGCGCACGCTGTCGGTCAGGGCGGCGCCGATCATGAAGCAGCCGAGGCCGCGGGTATGGACCAGATAGATGTCGAGCGCCGTGTCATAGACCGCCGTCAAGGCTTCCTTCAGGGTCGTGCCGGTCTTGAAGGCCTTCTCGTACAAGGGTTTGATCTCGTCGATATAGTCGTCGAGCACGGCCTTGAAGACCTGCGCCTTTTCACCGAAAGCGTTGTAAAGGCTCGGCCGATTCATGGCGGTCGCCGCGCTCAGGTCGTCCAGCGAGGTGGCGGCATAGCCCTTGGCCCAGAACACCTCGCGCATGGCTTTCAGGGCTGTGTTGCGATCATAGGCTTTCGGCCGGCCACGCGTCTTTTCCAACTCTTTTTGTACCATTTCGCATATAATCCTTGACTCGAATTTAATTTATGCGACTTAGTACAAAAAAACCAGCTGTTTCTCGGGAGAAGACATTATGAACATCCGCTATGCCTTTGCTACCTTGGCCCTGCTCGCCACCCCGGTCTTGGGTGGCATGTCCGCGGTCGAATCCGCCGACCTCACCCTGGCCCAGCCGGCAACCCAGACATCCTTTATCATCGACGGTGCGTCCTGGTCGTGCTCGGGCACCACCTGCCATGCCGGCTTTGTCGACGACATGCCGGCCTTCCGCAGTTGTAAGCGCGTTGTCGCAACGACCGGCGCGGTAACGGCGTTTAGCTGGCGCGGCAAGGCCTTGAGCAGCGATGAGATCGCTGTTTGCAATACGCGGGCAAAATCCTGATCTGCTGGTGCCGGCCCCTTACCGGTACCAAAACTCAAGCCCGGCGGAGCGATCTGCCGGGCTTTTTTGTTTTCGCCTGGACGCGCCTTGATTAACGGTCCTGACCAAAATCACGCTTCTTGATCTTGGCCATGCGCCCGTCTGGATGATGCCACACGACGCCCTCTATATCCTTGTCGGACAACCATTCGCGCAAAGCATCGAAATCCGTCGGCACATCATCCGCAAGGCCAAGCGACGCGTGGTCGATCAACTCATGACGTCCCAGTTTTTCGGGGTTGCCCTGAATTTTTGGACCGACCAATTCGTAGGTCCCGTCGGCCAGGTCAGCTGCGAATGCCTCACGGTGATATTGGTCTTCGGGGCCCTGGCCGACGGGAATCCAGCCCGTAACCTTGTTGGTTTCAGTGTCGTGGGTTGAGACCAGAAAATCGGCAGGTACCGGTTTTCCGGCGCGGACTTCCAACCGCTTGTAAAACTTGCCATCGATGATGGCGCACGAGGTTCCATCGATCTTCTTCGTCGCCGCACCTTCGCCGGCAAAGACCCAGGCGGCCTCGGGGTTAGGGTCGCGGGTGACACGGCTGCGGTCGCCCTGCCAATCGCGGTCGAAAATGGTCGGGATTTTTTTCATTGAGATAACTTTCTGTGATGAAGACAAGGGGTGGCGGACGGTATGAGGATCGAACTCATGGAACCCAGTCGGGTTCTACGGATTAGCAATCCGCTGCCTTGCCACTCGGCCAACCGTCCAAACAAAATTGGCGGTGGGTGAAGGAATCGAACCCTCAACGCTCATCACGTTGGCGCGGTTTTCGGGACCGTTTGAACACCATGTTCGCCACCCACCGGACGCGGGTGCACGACCCGCCTAATGCGAAGAGAGACGACTTGATGTGGTGTTGCGCACTTCGGTCATATTTGTTGCATAGTGCAACAAAATGATGAAGTCAAGCCTCTAAGACTGCTCGTGGATAGGCTTTGCCGAACGTTCACATTCAGGGAGACGAGTCGACAACGACAAGACTCAGATTATCCTCGCTCTTTTGTACGGAGGAATTTCACGTCCGGGAAACGCTCGGAGACATAGTTGATTTCCCACGCCGACTTGCCGAGGAAAACCGGGAAATTGTCGATGTCCGAGCCCATGGCGTTGCGGTATTTGCCGGCGAAATCTTCGATCGCCGCCGGTGTGCCACCCAGCCAGCGCGCTTCAGAGAAAGGCGATCCTTCGAACAAGCATTCCAGGCCGTATTCGTTAGCCAGGCGGTCGGCCATGACTTCGATCTGGAGCTGGCCGACGGCGCCGACAATGAAGTCCGAGCCGATGCTGGGGCGGAACAGCTGCGTCACGCCCTCTTCTGCCAAGGATTCCAGCGCCTTTTTCAGATGCTTAGCCTTCAACGGATCCTTGACGCGAACTCTTTGCAGGATTTCCGGGGCGAAGTTGGGCAGGCCTTGGAAACGGATGACGCCGCTTTCCGACAGGCTGTCGCCGACGCGCAGGACGCCATGATTGGGGATGCCGATCACATCGCCGCCATAGGCTTCCTCGGCTAGCTCCCGGTCGGAAGCAAAGAACATGATCGGCGCATTGACCGAAATCTGCTTGCCGGTGTTCTGCACCTTCAGCTTCATGCCGCGTTCGAACTTTCCCGAGCACAGTTTCAGCATGGCGATGCGGTCGCGGTGATTGGGGTCCATATTGGCCTGGACCTTGAAGACGAAGCCGGTGACTTCCTTGTCGGCCGGATCGACCAGGGTGTCGGCGCCGGTCTTTTCGGCCTTGACCTTCTTCGGCGCTGGGGCAAAGGCGCCCAGCGCCTGCAACAATTGATCGACCCCGAAATGGCGCAGGGCAGAACCGAACAGGACCGGTGTCATATGGCCTTCGAGAAAGGCTTCGACGTCGAACGGTTTGAAACCGCCCTCGACCAGTTCAGCCGAGTCCTTCAGCTCCTGCAATTCGCCGGCGTCGAGATAGTCGCCGATGACGGGAGAGGTGATCGGCAGGGCCTGCGGATGGCCTTCGTCGACCTCGGCGCCGGGGATCTTGCGGGCATAGGGGAAGAACTTTCCCGTGCCCATCTCGACCATGCCCTTGAAACGGCCGCCGGAACCGGCCGGCCAGTAGAGCGGCGACGGGTCGAGTTGCAGCTTCGACGCCACTTCATCGAGCAGGGCGAGCGAGTCCTCGGCTTCGCGGTCCATCTTGTTGATGAAGGTGATGATCGGGATGTCGCGCAGACGGCAGACCTCGAACAGTTTCAGGGTCTGGGGCTCGATGCCCTTGGCGGCGTCGAGCACCATCACCGCGGCGTCGGCGGCCGTCAGTGTCCGGTAGGTGTCTTCGGAAAAGTCTTCGTGGCCCGGCGTGTCGAGCAGGTTGAACAGCAGGCCGTCATGTTCGAACGTCATGACCGAGGACGACACCGAAATGCCGCGTTCGCGTTCGATCTTCATCCAATCGGAGCGCGTGCGGCGGTTTTCGCCGCGGGCGCGGACCTGACCGGCGGCGCGGATCGACCCGCCGGCCAGCAGCAGGTGCTCGGTCAGGGTGGTTTTCCCGGCGTCGGGGTGCGAGATGATGGCGAAGGTACGGCGCCGGGGCGCTTCGGTGGCAGGGGTCTGGGACATGCGCAGGCGTTAGCCGCTAGCGCATGAAAAGTCAAAGCCAGAACCTCTGCATAAGGTCTATCAGCTTGTCGACATGGCTGTCTTCCGTGCGCCACGACGACAGGCTGATGCGAAAGGCAGGGCGATCCCGCCATATGGCTGGTCCGAACCAGGCTTCGCCGGAGTCCTGGACGGCCTGCATGATGGCCTGGGTCTGGGCATCGTTACCGGCGCGCGCCAAGACCTGGTTCAGCACGACACGGTTCAACACCTCATAACCGGCCTCGCGCAGGCCGTCGGCAACCTTGCCGGCCAGGCGGCAGTGACGGTCGACCATATCGCGCACACCATCGCGCCCCAGGCCTTTCAACGCCGCCCAGATGGCGATGCCGCGCGGCCGCCGGGAAAACTCCAGGGTCAGGTTCTTTTGCGCATCCCAGGCCGCCTGCGAATAGGCGGCGTCGGAATTCATCGCCTCGGCCAGGGCGCCGGCGTGGCGGCAGATCGCCATGGCGCCGTCATAGGGCGTGTTTAGCCATTTGTGGCCGTCCGTCGTCCAGCTGTCGGCGCCATCTATGCCTGCGGTCAGTTCGGGGTTGGAACCGGCCCTCGCCCACAGCCCGAAAGCGCCATCGACATGGACCCATGCGCCGGCGCGATTGGCGACCGGCACGATGTCGGTGAAACGATCGAACTCGCCGGTATTGACCTCGCCGGCTTGCAAACAAAGAATGGTCATATCGTCGAGCGGCGGCAATTGCGCGGGATCGACGCGGCCATGCTCGTCGCAGGGCGCGAAGACGACGCGGTTAAGGCCGAAACCCAGAACCCGTGCTGCCTTCTTCATGGTGATATGGGCGGTCTGCGGCATGACGATACGGACGGGCGGCGCGCCGTCCAGGCCGTCGCCGTCGAAGTCCCAGCCCTTGCGCTTCAACAGCTCGCGCCGCGCCGCCGTCAGGCAGGTGATGGCGCAGGCCGTTGCGCTGGTACCGAAACCGACAGCGCTGGCGCGCGGCAGGTCGAGGATATCCAACAGCCAGCGCGCGGCTATCGCCTCCAGCACACCGGCGACCGGCGACGAATCCGGCGACGAGGCGCACTGATCCCAGGCCAGGGCGAGACGGTCGGCCGCGGCGGCGACCGGCAAGGCGGCCCCCAGGACGAAACCGTAATAGTTGGGTCCATTGGACACGACAGTATTGGGCGAGCCCATGGCATGCAGGAGATCGATCACCTCGCCGCCGTCGCAACCGGCCTGGGGCAAGGGCTCGTCGAACGCTGACAGCAGGGCAAGGCTCTGGGGTGACGGCGTGACGCGCTGGCTGGCGACGCCGACAATATAGGTCAGGGCGCAGGCGTCGGTACGCTGCATCAGGTCGGTTTCATATGTCATGGCCAGCAATATATCTTGCCAATAATGCAATCTAAAACGATAATTTGGTAGAATTATCGTGAGTACATCGCAATATGAAAACCCTGCCGCCCCTGCCCGTCCTGCAAGCCTTCGAAGCCGCCGCCCGATTGGGCGCCTTCAGCCGCGCTGCTGCCGAGCGCCATGTCACGCCCGGCGCCATCAGCCGGCATATCCAGACCCTGGAGCATTGGTGCGGTGAGCCCCTATTCGCGCGCAATGGCCCGCACATTACCCTGACCGAGGCCGGCAAGGCCCTGCGGCAAAGCCTGGCCGAACCGCTGCAGGCCTTGCATGACGCCCTGATGTCGCCCGGCGGTCCCGCGGCCGCGCAAAGCCTGCATATCTTCACCCTGCCATCGATCGCGACCAGCCTGCTGTTGCCGAACCTGGCGGCGTTCCGGACGCTGCATCCGCATATTCGTCTGTCACTGTTGACCCAATATCAGATGATGAGCCTGCCGCCCGTCTTGGCGGTCGTCGCCGTACGCTATGGCGCTTTCGATCCGGCCGGCCTGACCTGCCATCGTTCACCGGAGGAAAGCCATCTGGCCGTGGCGGCGCCGGCCTGGCTGGCGCGCTACGGCAAGGATCCGCAAGCTTGGCCGGCGCAAGAGAGGTTGCGCCACAGCGATACGCCTTGGCCTGAGCGCATCGGCCGCGGGGCGCGCCTGAAAGCGGCGGAGGGTATGGAATGCAATGATGCTGCTCTCGTTCTGGCAGCGGCGCGGGCGGAACTGGGGGTGGCGTGGACACGGCGCCGGCTGGCGGCGCAGGATCTAGCCGAGGGACGGTTGACGGTCGTGCCCGGCAGCGAGATTACGGCTGGCCGATCCTATAGCCTGGCCTATCGCAGCGAACTATCCGAACACCCCGCCGTGGCGGCGTTTCGCGACTGGCTGTTGCCGATATTGGAGGCCTAGCGGCTTATTTCACAGCCAATATCACGCCGACCAGAACTGCAACATAGTGGAGACTGGCGCCCGTCAGCACGTGACCGTGCCAGATGGCGCGGCGGAACTTCAACCGCTTCATGGCGTAAAAAATGGTGCCGACCGAATAGGCGACGCCGCCCAGGGCCAGCAGGATCATGGCCGGCATGGGGACTTCGCGGATCATCGGCCGGATGGCGATCACAACCAGCCAGCCAAGCACGAGATACAGGCCGACCCAGAACACCTTGCCCCAACCGGAATGCGAGATATGGCCGGGCAGCAAAAGCTTGGCGAGGATGCCGCAGGCCGCCAGGCTCCATACCGACACGCTCATCCACAACGCCCAGCCGCCGGTCAGCGCCTGGGTGGTGAAGGGCGTGTAGCTGGCGGCGATCATCAGGAAGATGCCGGCGTGGTCGAGCCGGCGCAGAAAGGGCTGCCATCTTGGTTTGGCGAAATTATAGGCGGTGGAAAAGGACAGCATGGCGATCATGCCCAGGGCATAGATGGTAATTGCCGCCACCTTGCCCAGCAGGCCGTGGCTGACGGCAAGGCCGAGCGCAACCCCACCGCCGAACAGGGCCAGGGACAGACCGACAATATGCACGATCAGATCGGCATGGCGCGCCCAGGGCGTGGGGTAGTGCATCGGAAAATTTTGCTGGTCGGTCATGGCATCCTCTTGACCTTAACGTAAGCGTTAGGGTTCAATATGTAAAGCCCGCGGCGCTCAGTCTGCGCAACCTGAGGCGTTTATACCACGTCTTCGGGTGCCAATACGCAGCTATGGGCTTCGTCGCCCATTTCGATCTGCACAGTTACGTGAACGATCTTGTGCTGGTCCTGAAGCCCGGCCGCCAGATCGTGCAGGAAGGCGTCGCCGGGATGGCCGGCCGGCATCATCAAATGCGCCGTCAGGGCGACCTCGGTCGTACTCATGCCCCAGATATGCAGGTCGTGGACACCGGCAACTCCCGGCAAACCGCTGAGATAGGCCATGACCTTCTTATAGTCGATATGGCTGGGCACGCCCTGGACCGCCAGACGGGCGGAATCGCTCAGCAGGCCCCAGGTGCCCCAGACAATAACGGCAGAAACCGCCAGGCTGAGCACCGGATCGAGCCAGACCCAATGGGTCAGCAACATGATGCCGCCGCTGACGACGACGGCCGCTGACACCACGGCATCGGCGGCCAGATGTGCGAAGGCCGCCTTGATATTGAGGTCCGACTGGCCCTGGCTGAACAGCCAGGCCGTGACGCCGTTGATAACGATGCCGAGGCCCGCCACCGCCATGACGATTGTGCCTTCGACGGGCTGTTGCGCTATCAGCCGCTCAACAGCCTCGAAAACGATGCCGCCGACCGCGACCAGCAACAGGATGGCGTTCAGGAAGGCCGCCACGATGGAGGCGCCGCGAAAACCGTAGGTGAAATTGGGCTGGGGCTTCTTCTTGGCCAGCCACCATGCGCCCCAGGCCAGCAACAGGCCGATGACGTCGCTGAAATTATGGCCGGCGTCGGCCAGCAAGGCCAGGGAATTGGCCTTGAAGCCATAAATCACCTCGGCGGCGATAAAGACCGTATTGAGCGCGGCGGCGATGAGAAAGCGCGTGCCGAAATTGGTCGGCGCATGCGCATGGGCGTGACCATGGCTGTGGCCGTGATGATGACCGTGGCCATGATCATGATGGTCATGATTATGGTTATGGTTATGGCCGCTGTGGTCGTGATCATGAGGGTGGTCGTTATGATCGTGGGGCATGGCGCGGTCCGGCAAGCTGCAATGCAGCAAACTTTAGGCCCATTCCAGGGACAGAACCAGAGGCGCTTGAAAATAAAACCCTGAAAACAAAAGCTTACGGACAGTATAACGTCACAACCTGTGGTGAGCGCGGTCGCGCCGTTGCGCGGTATCTCTCGTCGCAATGACCCAAGATTTCCGGCTCCTATAGCCGGCAAGGGCGACGCCCGCCGCGCACGTTTGCGCGGAATCTCTTATGAAAAAAGCTTAACTGATATTGGCTAAAGCCAATCTCAGTTAAGCCGCCATGCGGTGCCAGACGGCGTTGTCGACCTTGTTGGCGTCCAGCTGTCCGCGCATCTGCTGCTCGTACATCATGCCCATGGCCATGTCGTTCAACGACTTGAAGCTGGCATCGACCGATTCCGGCTGGCCGTTCGGCACCATGACGAAGAACTGGGCGGCATTGACGCGCGGCATCTTCAGATGGATGAGATAGGCCAGGCGCCGCGCCCGCTCGCTGTTCTTGCGGTGGCACTGGGAGTCTTCCGCGAACATTTCCTTACCCAGCTGCGCGATATAGTCGATGCTGAGCGCGGAAAAGCGTTCGGCGTCTAAAGGGTGCATCATGCGCGCGGCGTCGATATCGAGGATAAGGTCGTTCAACAGAAAATACAAAATACGCCTCGCGCTACATGACTGAGACAGCCACACTACTGCAAAGGTTTTGCGATCCCGTTGAGGAAGAAGGTTAACCGCGTCGAAGGCATGTTTTCGACCTGCGCACGCAATGTACGCAGGTCGAAAAAGACTTAATCCAGATCGCGCGTTGCCTGCACCTCGGCGTCGCCACCATGGCCGAGCGCCTTACGGATACCGGCGCCATAGGCTGGATCGATGCGGTCGAAATGGACCAGGGCGCGTTCGATAATGAAGGCCGGCACACCCTTCATCGACCCGGCAATGCTTTCGCACGTCCTTTGCCGTTCGCCCGCATCGAAGAGGCGGAACAAATTGCCGGCCTGGGTGTAGTCGTCATTGCCCTCGCGGTGATCGTAGCGGTCGGCATCACCGGATATCTTCAGCGGCGGTTCGCGATAGTCCGGCGCCTGGGCCGGCCCGCCGAAGCTGTTGGGTTCGTAATAGGCGTCGGGATTCTTGAAGTTGTCGAAGAAGCGCATGCTGCCATCGGCGTGGTAATGGTTGACCGGGCACTTCGGCGCATTGACCGGCAGGGCCTCATAATGCGTCCCCAAACGATAGCGGTGGGCGTCGGCATAGGAGAAGATACGGGCCTGCAAAACCTTGTCGGGCGAGAAGCCGATGCCCGGCACGATATTGGACGGCGAATAGGCAGCCTGCTCGATCTCATTGAAATAGTTATCGGGATTGCGGTTCAGCTCCATAACCCCGACCGGGATCAAGGGATAATCGCCGTGCGGCCATACCTTGGTCAGGTCGAACGGGTTATAGGGCGTGGTATCGGCTTCCAGTTCCGGCATGATCTGCACGAACAGGTCCCACTTCGGATACTGGCCGGCTTCGATGGCGCCGAACAGGGCCTCCTGATAGGTTTCGCGGCTTTGGCCGATGACGTCGGCGGCCTCTGTGTTGGTATAGTTGACCTTGCCCTGACGCGTCTTGAAGTGAAACTTGACCCAGAAACGTTCATTGTCCGCATTGATGAAGCTGTAGGTGTGCGAACCGTAGCCGTTCATATGCATCGGCGACACCGGAATGCCGCGGTCGGACATCAGGATGGTGACTTGGTGCAGGGCCTCGGGGCTTAGCGACCAGTAATCCCACATGGCAGTCGCCGAGCGCAGATGCGTCTTCGGGTGGCGTTTCTGCGTATGGATGAAGTCGGGGAACTTGTACGGATCGCGGATGAAGAAGACCGGCGTATTGTTGCCGACCAGGTCCCAATTGCCTTCCTCGGTATAGAATTTAACGCTGAAACCGCGCACGTCGCGTTCGGCGTCGGCGGCGCCTAACTCACCGGCAACCGTCGAGAAGCGCGTGATCAAAGGCGTCGTCTTGCCGACCTCGGCGAAGATCTTGGCGCGAGTATAGGGCGTAATATCGTGGGTGACGGTGAAGGTACCGTGGGCGCCCCAACCCTTGGCGTGGACAACGCGTTCGGGGATGCGCTCGCGGTTCTGGTGGGCCAGCTTTTCGATCAGCTGATAGTCCTGCAACAGGACCGGGCCGCGCGGACCGGCGGTCAGGCTGTTCTGGTTATCGGCGATCGGCGCGCCGGCGGTCGTGGTATGGTGGAAAGGGCATTTGGCTTCGGACATGGTGGGCTCCTTGGGTGCCCCGTCACTGTCACACGTCCGACAAAATAACTAAAATCGATTATAATTGTTTTTAGTATAAATTTAATTTATCGCAACTCGACCAATCCCTGATGACATAGTTCACGAAACCTCAACCTTTTCAGTCAGGAAGTGGCGGCCTTCTCGGTCCTCGATCTCGACCACCCACAGATCGCTGTCGTACTTGACCTGGCGCGCGATCCAGGCGTCGAGGTCGCTTTCGATCACGGTATCGTTAGGCCGCATCCACACGGTTTCCTCGCCCTTTTGCGCCTCCCGCAGCACATAGGCTTCGCGCGTTCGCATATTGACAACCTTGATCAGGACCGAGCCGAAATTGCGTTCGCCGCGCCGCGCGATATAGGCGAAACTGCCCGCCTGCTCGACCCGGCGCAGCAGCGCGCCGACCCAGATGTCCGCCGATAGTATCAATTGGTTAACCCTGACTGGCAACGCCATCTAAAGCGCTATGGCGTACAGTGCCTGAAAGACATCTCCGGCAAAAGCGAAAAACCATGATCTTCTCCCCCGTCCGCCGATACGCGCCGTTTAAGGCCGCATTCGTCGCCGTGGCGGCCCTGGTCGGTTTGAGCAGCCTGTCTGCCGCCGAAGAAGTCGATGGCCTAACCGCGACTGTCCTCAAACGCTATTACTTGATGCAGGTCGATGCGCGCTGTCACTTGCTCGACGCCACGACCTCGCTGGCCCTCAAGGCCGGCTTTCTGCAAGCGCGCAACACCGCCATCCGCAACGGCAAGGACATGAGCGTGCTCGGGCCCTATCTCGACCGCGTCCGCGCCGTCGCCGACCGTACCGACTGCGCCTCGCCGCAATTGTCCGCGGAGATCGCCACCGCCAACAGCGCCGTCGGCACCTACCGCGCCATGCCGCGTCTCGACCTCACCGCCGGCCGCGCCGGCTGGACGGCCGACCGTTCGTTTGCCACCAAGTCACAGTGGCGTCTGGTGCAATATCAGGATACGCCCTCCGCCAACATGGCGCTTGGCCTTTACGGCACCCTCAGCGGCAACCATTTCGCCGTCATGGCCCATTTTGCCAACGGCGAAAAACCCTACAGCGCCCGCCTGCTGGTCCGCGATCCGCACGTCATGGGCAGCGGCCTGATCAATCCCGCCGCCTATGCCTTAAGTGACACCTTGCCGCTGGGCTTCGACAACAGTTTGAGCTTCATTGCCCGCGCGAGCAGCGAACAGCAGGCCGAGTTACGGCCCACGGTCAAGACCAATGGCGCCGGCTTTAGCCTGACCGGCGACTATGTCGGTGCCCAGGGACCGGAGGATGCGTTTCGCTTCGATTTCCCGACGGCGTCCTACCGCGCCATTGCCGTGCTCGACCCGCGTGAGGATATCGTGGTGGCGTTCGACTTCCAGGACGGCACGCGCTATGCCCGATTCGAAGTCGGCGATTTCATTACGGGCCTGAGCTATGTGGCCCTCCCATCGCCATATTCTTAACGCTCAAACGCCGCTAGGCTCGCCGCCTCGGCGGCGGCGGGCACTTGCCCTTGCCAAGTCTTTAAGACTTGGAAGTCCGTGACCTAACTCTTCGGCGGGCGGATGACGAAATCGCCGAAGCTGCTCATGGTTTCCGGCGTATAGGTATAGTCCTCGAGCGGATTGATCGCCGCCCGCGCCTGGGCTTCCAACGATGCCCCACCTTCCGCCGGCACCACGTCATTGGCGGCTTCGGGCAGTGACGACCGCCCCAGGGGCAAGGTCACGCGCACCGTCGTGCCCTCGCCCAGCCGGCTGCTCAAGCTCATGCGGCCGCCGTGCAGGTGCGCCATGGCCTTGACCAAGGACAGGCCCAGTCCCGTGCCCATGGCCTTCTGCTCGGGCGTGCCCGACTGCTCGTAAGGCTGGCCGATGCGGCTGAGATCGTCGGGCGCGATGCCAATGCCGGTATCGGTAATGGTGATCTCGACCTCATCTCCCGTTTGTTCGAGGGTCAGCATGACGTCGCCGCCCCTCGGGGTGAACTTGACGGCATTGGCCAGCAGGTTGAGGCAAATCTGCTTGATGGCGCGTTTGTCGGCCGTCACCGTCACGGCTTGGGCCGGCATCTGACTGACGATTTCGATAGCCTTTTCATGAGCGCCGGCGCGGATCAGCCGCAGGGCCGCCGATACGGGCTCGCGGATATCGAAGCTTTCCAGGGTCAGTTCGTATTTCTGCGCCTCGATTTTCGACATGTCGAGCACGTCATTGATCATGTCGAGAACGTGCTGCCCCGACTCCCAGATCAGTTGGGCATACTCGGTATACTTGGGCGAAAGCTCACCAAACAGACGCTGGCGCATGATGTCGGAAAAACCGATCACGGCGTTCAGCGGCGTGCGCAATTCGTGGCTCATATTGGCAAGGAACTGCGTCTTGCCCTGGTTCAGCGATTCGGCCTCGGCACGCGCCGCCTCCAGCGCCGTTTCGCGGGCATGCTGCAACGATCCGTCACCGAGCACGCCGTAAAGCCGGTTGTCGGCGCCGCGGCGCAGGCTGAGCAGGACATATTGGTCCATGGCCGTGTGCGGCGTAAAGCCGACATTCGCCCGGCCCTGCGCCACCGCCGTTTCAAGCGCCGCCTTGAGCGCCGGGCGATCCGGGACATGGGCCGCGGCCACCAGCCCCAGGGCCATCATCTGTTTGAGATCGAGGCCGGTCGGCGCCTCGCCATAGGCGGAGACGACCTTGCCGGTATCGTCGAAGCACAGGATCAATTGCGGCTGCTCGGTCAGCATTTTTAGCAGCCGCGCCCGGGCCTCCTCGGCATCGTCGGCGCGCGCCGTCCGCGCCCGCAGGACCGGCAGCAGGGCGACACCCAGCCCGACCACGACCGAGAAGCCGGAAATAACCGACAGCCAGAAGCCTTCCTGCTCATCGGGAACGCGCACATTCTGCCAAACGCTGATGACGATGGCCAGCAGGCAGACGACAAAGGACAGGGTCGCCCCCAATGTAATCAGCACGCGTTGATTCAGTACAATGCCCGCGACCAACGGCATGATGATCCAGAATGACCCAGGCCCGGCAATCCCGCCGGTCAGGGAGACGGCGATCAGGACGCAGAAACTCCACAGCCACACCATGCCCTGGCGCGCGACCGCGTCGTCGCGGCTGAGCAGCACGATGGCGCTGGCCCCCGGTACGGTCATGGCGACCAGGGCGGCACCGGGCAGCAGCGAAATCGGCAAAAACAACAGCCCCAGCAAGCCGGCCAGTGTAAAGGCTGCCCAAGCCAGGTGCCAGACCAGCACGCTCAGCTTCAGGCCCCGGCTCGGCTGTTCGCCGGCGGGGTTGGCATCCTGGAAATAGGCTTTCAGCGGCACGCTGTCACAGAATCCTTGTTACACATTGGCCTGATTGGGATCACACAGGACCGGAAACACGACGACAAGCAAGTCCCGTGCCTCAGAATCCAATGATTTTAGTCTGTCCCACCGGAATTACGAAACGTCTCGCGCCACAAGCGAACTGGTCGCCATGGCAGAGCTCCGCTATCCCGCCGCTACCCTGCCATGATTCACCCGCTTCGGATACGTAACCGAAGCTTAATCTCCAAGCGGTACAGTGACGATTCCGAGCCGTCTCCAGTGTGTGCCATGTCCCTCGCCCAGCCTCAATCCGGCCCGCTTACCAGCCAGCCCACCAGCCCGCCGGACGGTGCGCCCGTCAATCCGGCGGAAACGCCGAACTGGAAACTGGAAGCCCTGCAAAGCAGCGACAAGGACCTGGCCAAGCGCGCCTTCCTGCGCATGGTCAGCCACGAACTCAGGACCCCGCTCAACAGCATTATCGGCTTTTCGGAAATTCTCAGCCAGCAACTCTACGGTCCGCTCGGCTCGCCGCAATATGTCGAATATGCCGGCATTATCCGCGACAGCGGCACCAAGCTGCTGGCCCTGTTTAACAACTTTCTCGAAATTGTCCGGCTGGAGGGTGGCGGCGACCTGAAGCCGACGCTCGAGCCCGTCCTGCCGCAACTGGAATACGCCGTCGCTAAGGTGCGCAATGTCGCCGCTGCCCGCGGCGTCCTGATCAATATCCGGCTGATCGATGACGAGTTGTCAGCCATCTTCGATCCGCGCGGTCTGGCCTCGTGCCTCGATCAGTTGCTGCACAACGCCATCGACTTCACGGCTACCGGCGACACGATCGAGCTCGACGCCCGCCGCCGGCGGGACTTCAACCACGATATGGTCGATATCAGCGTCTTCAACCGCGGCGACGCCCCGGATCCGGCCGATATCGACCGCCTGATGCGGCCATTCGAACAGGGCGCAACCGCCCACAGCCGCACGCGTGAAGGCGCCGGCCTCGGCTGGGCCATCGTCAAGCTCAACTGTCAGGCCATGGGTGGGAATTTCGCCGTCGCCAGCCGCAAGGGCGAGGCGCTGAAGGCTATTCTGCGCTTGAACGGGGCGGGTTAGTGGGCTTATAAGCCCCGCATGTCAGCGCCCTTCCAAGCCCGCCTCAATGATCTTCTCGAAGAGTTCGAACTGTTCGACGACTGGGAAGACCGTTATCGCTATATCATCGATCTCGGCAAGGATTTGGCGCCACTGAAGGCCGAAGAAAAGACGGACGCCACCAAGGTTTTGGGCTGCGCGTCGCAGGTGTGGCTGGTGATCGATCCGGCGGCGGAAGGCATATTGCGCTTTCGCGGAGATTCCGACGCCTTTATCGTCAAGGGCCTGATCGCCATCCTGATCCGCCTGCTCAACGATCTATCCTATGCCGATATCCAGGACTTCTCGATCCGCGACACGCTGAACCAGCTGGGTCTCAATGAAGCCCTGTCGTCGCAGCGCACCAACGGCCTGATGTCGATGGTTGAACGGCTAAAGAAGGCAACGGCCTGATCCGCCCTACTTTGCCTGGCTGAGCGCGTTCGCCGCATTGACCAGTTGAATATAGATCGAGCCTTCGGGGATGACATATTCGTTTTCGCCCCAGAAGAAGGGGTAGTCCTCGCGGTTTTCGGGATAGTCGGGTTTGATGATCAATACGCCCGGCACCACGCCGCCGGCGATAAAGGTAAAATCGGCCCGGTTGTTGCCGTAAGCCACCTCTTTCGACTGAGTGCCGACTCCGGAAACGAAGGACAGGTTTGAGCCCGGATGCGTACCGTAAATGTAGTCGAGCCCGCGATAGACGGCGTCCGTGCCGATCACATCCGGAAATACCTTGTTCAGGGCCGCCGCGGTCAGGGCATAGGTCATGATCGTGCCGTCGCCGGCCCACCCTCCTTCGGTTATCGGCACACCGAATGGATTGGCTGTCGCCATCCTGTCAGCTTCGGCCTTATAGGCGACCACCGCCGGGCGTACCTTGGCCTTGAAAGATTTCGGCATGTAGGGGATGGCGCGAGCGATCCATTGCGCATTGGGCGCGAATTTCTGTAACACCTGGGGCCACAGGGCGTCGATGCGAGCGGCGTAGACAGGGTCCTTCGTGGTGATCAACAGTTCCACGGCCGCCGACAATTCCTCGGTCGTCAGGTCGCCCCCGGTGACATTGCCATGGCGGAACAGGTCGGGCGCGTGGCTGTGCTCTTCAGCCCAGACCTTTTGGGCGATGCTCAGAGACTCGTCGGCCAGGCGGTCGTTATAGCCGCGCAAGGTCCGCGCCGCGGCGGCCAGGCCGGCGATCGAACCATAGTTGAGGGCCGAGGATTTATTGGTGAACGCCCAACGATCGTCTTTCAAACCGCTGCGGCCGTCTTTTGTCTCATCCCATTTGAGCGCAGGATCATAGATCATGCCGTCGGTCTTGGTGACGGCATCGCCAAGGTGCGGATATTGTGTCAGGTCGGGCTCGACAATTCCGTTGATGGCGTGGCCGACGGCGCGAAATTGCGCCACCAACTGGATCGTACCGTGCTCGATCTGTTGCAGGACGTCGGGCTTGCCGTCCGGGACATGCATGGCGACCGAGCGGTGGATTTCGTCGATCGCGGTTTCGTCGCGGTCGAGATGATACTTGTCCCAACTATCGGCCAACTGCTGGACGACGGCATACTGGCTTTGGGTGCGGATGTCGAAGTCGCCGGCGTCGAACCAGCCGCCGACATTGAGGCCCGGAATATGTTCCAGGGCCTTGAATTGCGTATCGGTCCCACTGTTGGAACCATAAAGGTCGAGATGTTCGTTATTGGGTGGGGCCTGCAAGGCGTCGTCACGGTGGCTGTCGCCGTGCCAGACGCGGTAGCCTTCCTTGACGTACATATGGTCCATGGCGACCGGAAAATAGACGTCGTTGGTGGCATGCCAGGCGTTGGCATAGATGTCGCCGGCGATGCGGAAGGTGGCCGTGCGTTGACCGTTATATTCGATCTCGTAGAGGCCCGGCTTGACCACCGAACTGAAATCGAAGGTCAGGTAATTGTAACGCAGATATTGGCCCCACGGCTTGACGACAGCGTCGAAAGCATCGCGAGTCGTGCCGTCAGCAGCAACTTCGAGCAATCGGGCCGTTGCAGCCGGGGTGTCGTTGGTATCTAGCTCGATGACCGCCACCTTGTTTTGCGCCGGGACGTAACCTAGCTGCGAATGCGCGATATTGGGCGTGCGCACCCAGTTCGGTATCGAGCTGGCAGTGACCTGCCACTGCATGACGGTTCCGGTCTTGCCGGCTGGCAGGACAGTGCGCAGGACGTACCAGCCGTTTTGTGCCTGGTTCCGGCCGTCGAACAGACTGATGTCCCCATCGGTCGAGGTGATCGTGACGCGCTGCATGTCGTCCTCAGGCGCTAGGACGAAGCTCTTGCCGGTGGCCAATGGCAAGGCTGTGGTTTCGGGTCCGGTTTGGGGGGCGAATCGGGTGTCGCTCTCGGTCGCCATAGGCCCCGAGGGATAGAGCGGGAAACTGCCCGCCGTGCCGTCGACGAGATAACTCTTGTGAGCATAGGCCGACGGTACGAATTCGAGATTGAAACCGGCGCGACCGGCCAAGGCGTCAGGCACCGGCGTGTCGAGAATGACGCTGACCGTGACGCCGTCGCCGTGGGCCTCGGTGCGGATCTTGTAGCTGAAGTCATAGTCGGCGTATTTGAGCGTCGTTTCGATGACGCCGTTGGCGGCGTCGACCTTGCGATCCGTCATCAGACCAATCAGGTCCCATTGGCCAGGAGTCGGGCTCATGCGTACATCACCATTGGTGGCGGTGCGGATACCATGATGGATCAGCTCTACACCACTGATCTTGGAGTCACTGAACAGGCCGTCATACCAATTGCTGAAGACCAGGACATTGACACCCCTGCCCGTATAATAGCCCTTGTCGTTGATATGCAGGGGTTCGGCGGCGGCGATGCCCGCCGTAAGCGCCAGCAGGCTGACGCAAGCGCCGATCAGGCTACGGATAGGCATGACGATATCTCCCTGACATTTTTTTACAGGCATAACACCGGCGGATAGGTCAGACCAGAGAAATGTTAGCGCTAACTTTTTCTACTCGGCCGCCGTAGAGCTCGCCGCGTCGGCGGCGGCCGGACTTGCAAGATCGCATGGGTCGCGATGTGAGGTTCAGGTGTTGGGTGACTTGCCTGGAATTCAGGACGCGGAGCGGATGCCTGACTGCAGCAGGTCGATCTTGCCGATAAGGGCATCGTGGCCGAGAATCATATCGACATTGACGCCATCCGACGCCAGGGGCAGACGCAGCCAGAACAAGCTCAAGCCCTGCGCCCCGCGCCACGCCATCGAGTGAAGACCGACATTGGGCTTGGCGTTTTCGACGACGAAGGTCAGATGTTCAGCCCAGTATTGCGCTTCCGAAGCCGTATAGATGGTGTTGAGCGTCTTGCCGGTAATTTCCTCGCCATAGGCGGTAAACAGTTCCGTCCCGGCCAGGCGCTGACGGAAGGATTCGGCATCGTTGTCGGGGTGAGGCTTGAGAACGTCGATCAGACTGATCGTGGGCAGGCGGCGCTTGATGGCGGCAGGGTCGAGATCCTGGCGGGATGGCAATTTCCCGCGCCGGCGCAAACTCTTCCAGTAACGAAAGATATCCTCATGCGAGCGCAGGGCCGCCAACATTTCGGAAGCTAAACCAGCCATAAGTAAAAGTGCACCAGCCCCTTTTGCAAAACGCGTCTAAACTGGTTATCCAGCGGAGGGCGGCTTGCATGTTACCAAAAAAACGAGAACAAGTCGCGAACACTTAAATAAAATCTGCAATATTGGCGTCCGTGCCCGCGAATCACCTGAATTCACCTTCTCTTAACTGGTGAATCCTTGGCAAGCGAAAAAGGGTTAACGCTAACTTGACGAGTCAAATTGGCCACAGGAATTTTTTGCCGGGTAGCGTGCCACCAAACGCAATGTGTTTGGCAAGGGCGGGCGCGCTCCGGCGCTGCCCATGCGCCGTTTGAGCTTAAGACAACAGACAAGAAAAAAGCCCCGGTCGCGAGACCGGGGCTTTTCGAACTCAGTGAGCGTAATAGCTTACGCCTTGGCGCGGGTCGTTTTGCGCGGCACTTGACGACCGCCTTGACCCAGGCCCATCTGCTTGGCGAGGTCCGAACGCGCCTTGGCATAGTTCGGGGCGACCATCGGGTAATCCTTCGGCAGGTTCCACTTGGCGCGATAGTCTTCCGGGCTCATGCCGTACTTGGTGCGCAGGTGACGCTTCAGCGACTTGAACTTGCGACCATCTTCGAGGCAGACAATAAAGTCATTCGAAATCGACTTCTTGACCGAGACGGCAGGTTCCTTGGGGGCTTCGACCTTGGTTTCTTCGCCGGTCGAAATCGAGTTGAGCGCAGCGTAGACGCTCTGGATTAGCGAAGGCAATTCACTGGCCGGCACAGAATTATTACCGACAAAGGCAGAAACGATATCCGCCGTCATGTCTAAGGTATCAGTCTTGGTTTCCATTATACTATCCCGTCTGAACAATGCGCTTTACCTAAGCCAAGGTCGGGGAATATTCAAGCCTAAAGGAAAAAAAATTAACGCCTCGACAGATGAACCACGGCATTTACTTGCTTTGGCCGCTACAGAGGTGGCGAGAAAAAGGCCAAAGTCTTGGCTAAGGACAATTAGACGTTGTTGATATCGACCCGATCAGAATTTCAGGTCAGGATTTCAGGTCCTGGGCGAAGGCCAGCATGGCGGCGCGCTGCGGAACACTCAGCCCGTCGAGCTCAATTTCTTCGCCGCTGCTGAGGGCGCGCAGCATGACATGGGTCAGGGCCGACGACAGCGACCAGTTCCAGTAACGCAGGACGGTTTGCGCCCGATCGACGGCCAGGATGTCGTAGGTCAGGATGACTTCGGCGAGATGCGGGTGGGTGAAGCCGTCCGGACCGCGCATCGGCCGGCGCAGCGCCTTCCACAAGGCGCGTAGGGCGCGTTTGCTCAAGCCCGTCGCCTTGCACAACACGGCCAGCCCCTCGCCGCCGCGGTCACGCAGCAATTTAGCGCCGGTCGACGGCTTGATACCGGAAAGATAGGCGATTTCCTCGGCCATTTTCCGCGTCATGCCGGCCTGGGCGGCGTCGGCAATGGCGGCTTCCAATGATTTATAGGGGCTTTTCTTCAAGGCTTCACGGTTGCGCTGACGCCGTTCGATGAACTGCAACGCCTTGCGTGACATCGGGTCTTGCCACTTTTCCAGCGCGGCCAGGGCGAAAACGTCGGACGCCATATCCTGGAGGATTTCGCGATTGACGCCGAAGCGCGTCAGAATCTGGCGTCGAATGTCCGATTCCGCCCACCAGAACAGGACATAGGCCGAGGACGGCCGCAGTTCGGGGCGCTTCATGATCAACGGCACCAGGCCGGGCTCGTTCTGACTCATCGCCACGACGGTTTCGATGGCGGTTTGCGACAGGGACGATTTGGCATTGCGCAGCAGGGCTTCGACAACCTGCTGGCTTCCGCTGTTGATTAGGGTTTCCCCGATGATGGCCGGAAGGTTCTTGCGTCCTGCCAGCAGAAGGCGGTGCTGGAACTTGCCGTGACGGGCGCAGAAGAACAGATCGGAATCGTTGAGCGCTTCGCAATCCTCGATCATCGGCCCGGCGACATTGATGTCGTCGATGATCAGCAGGCGAATCAGTGAATTGGGGACTTCGGCCAGAACGCTGAGGCGGCGCGACACCCTGGCGCGGTCGGCGGTGGCAGCTTCGCGCAGCATTTCGACCAGCAGGTCGGCGGTAACAGCGCGCTCAAAGGCGTTGATCCGGCTTTCCGGCAGACAGACGACGTCGGCCAGGCGCCGCATCAGGACGTGGCGGGCCTGGAATTTCGGCTCCGGCGGCAACTCGGTCAGGTCCTCCGCCAAAGCGTCCAGAGGACTGGCCGATTCGATCGCCTGCGCCGACCCGACGGCAGGTTCAGAAGCCGGCACGGCCTCCGCATCCACGGAGAAATCGTTTTCGATCGACGAAGACAAGGCGTTGCTCAACATATCGCCATCTTGGACTCGATCCGTTAATCTTTTGTATAGACCGGTTAAGCCTGGGATTTACGGGCCCTCCGCCTTTAATACAGACCTCTAGGCAAGAGCCTTGAGTCGAATAATAGCCGGCAAGCGCCGCAGGTATACTTCATACCTGCAAGCGCAGACTGCGTATTAGGCGACCTAGGATCGCCGCCTAGAGGCCGTCGAAGAGGGCTGTGCTGAGGTACCTCTCAGCGAAGCTCGGAATAATCGCCACGATGGTCTTGCCGGCATATTCGTCGCGGCTGGCCAGGCGGAAGGCGACTTCGAGCGCAGCGCCCGAAGAAATGCCGACAGGCAGGCCTTCCAGTTGCGCCGATTTACGTGCCATGGCGAAGGCCGCGTCGTTGGAGACGGTTTCGACGCCGTCGATGACGCTGCGATCGAGGATGGACGGCACGAAGCCGGCGCCGATACCCTGGATCTTGTGCGGACCGGGCTCGCCGCCCGACAGGATCGGCGAGGCTTCCGGCTCGATGGCGATCATCTTCACGCCGGGCTTCTTGGCTTTCAAGGCTTCGCCGACCCCGCTGATCGTGCCGCCCGTGCCGACGCCTGAGACGACGACGTCAACGGCGCCTTCGGTATCGTTCCAGATTTCCTGGGCCGTCGAAATGCGATGGATATAGGGATTGGCCTCGTTGTCGAACTGATGCGGAATGACGGCGTCGGGTGTTTCGGCCAGCAATTCCTCGGCGCGGTTGACGGCGCCGCGCATGCCCTTTTCGGCCGGCGTCAGCTCCAGCTTGGCGCCCAGCAGCAACAGCATCTTGCGGCGCTCGATCGACATCGATTCCGGCATGACCAGCACGACCTTGTAGCCCTTGGCCGCGCCAACGAAGGCGAGCGCAATGCCGGTATTGCCGCTGGTCGCTTCGATGATGGTGCCGCCGGGCTTCAGCTTGCCTTTTTCTTCCAGCCATTCGATCATAGAAATGCCGATACGGTCCTTGACCGACGCCATCGGATTGAAGAATTCGAGCTTGGCCAGGACGGTCGCCTTGGAACCGAGCGCCTCGGACAGGCGTGGCAAGCGAATCAGCGGGGTGTCGCCCATGGTGTCGAGAATCGAATCAAAAATCTTGCCGCGGCCCGCGCGGGCGAAACGAGGGATTTGGCCGGCTTTGGGGCTGTCTGCTGAAGGCATGGGGATTTTCCGTAAATGTCGTTTGAAGTGTGGGAGTTACGCGGGACGCGAAGGGATTTTGCTGCGCACGTGCGCTCTTATAAATCCCTTATTAAGGTCATGTTAAAACATATTATTACGTCTTGGCTTTCCTGATAAGCCAAATCACCTCACATTTCCTGTGAGTGAAACTAAACCGAGCCAAACAAACGAGACAGCATGATGGACGATATGTCGGCTTCTACCTTAAGCACCGCGGAGCTTCACGACGACGTTGAAGCACCGGAAACACCCGCTTTCGAACTAAGCCGGCATGACCTGGCGACGCAACTGGTCGCCAAGCTGTGCCACGACTTCATCAGTCCCGCCGGCGCCATCATGTCGGGTCTCGACCTGTTGGAAGACCCGTCGGCCCAGGACATGAAGCAGGAAGCGCTCAATCTGATCTCAGCTTCGGCGAAGAAGATGGTGACCCTGGTCCACTTCGCTCGTGTCGCCTTCGGTGCCGCCACGACCTCGGAGGCCTTTTCGGGCAAGGAACTCAACAAGATTTTGGGCGATATGTTTTCGACCATGCGGGCCGAACTCAATTTCGACATCGATCCAGACATGCATTTCAGCAAGCCGGCCGCCCGTGCCCTGCTCAATCTCGGCCTGATCGCCGGTAATGCTCTCCCCGTCGGCGGCAAGGCGCGTCTCGAGGTTATCAAGACCGAAGACACCCTGACCCTGTCCTCGACCTCGAGCGGTCCGCGCGCCCGCCTCAAGCAGGAGGCCATCGAAGGCCTGTCGGGCAAGGCCCTGGGCGACGGTCTCAACGGCCAGTGGATCCAGCCGCACTGGCTCTATAGTGTCGTTCACGAAGCCGGCGGCGAGCTGAGTTTTACCGGCGAGCCCGATCTGCTGTCGATCACCATTACCCTGCCGGCCGGTGCCTGAGGGCGTCATCGCCCCCTTTAGACCGTAAGTTGGCCCCGGCCATAGGTCGGCGTGATTAACGGAACGGCGCAATTTTCCGCTTGCGGCGTTTTGGCTCAGCCGAACGCCGTTTTATGTGTTGGGCCGGCTCAAAGCCCGTCCGGCAGCCAACGGCTGAACGCAACCGATTGCAGAAAATTAGCGGTAAAATACGAAAAATCGAGCAATTCAGACTTCGTAAAGGTTTTGCCAACCCTCTCTTAACTAAAGCTGTTCACAATCGCCTGGACAGGTCCGCGCCACGATTCCCTTCGCAGGGTGCCGGACAATATCCAAACGGGGTAAGCTTGTGGACGACCTAATTGCCGAATTCCTGACCGAGACCGCCGAGAGCCTCGAAGTGGTCGATAGCGAACTTGTCAAGTTCGAAGCCAATCCGACGGAACGGAAGACGCTCGACAATATTTTTCGCCTCGTCCACACGGTCAAGGGTACCTGCGGGTTCCTCGGCCTGCCGCGCCTCGAAGCCGTGGCCCATGCCGGCGAGACCCTGCTCGGCCGCTTCCGCGACGGCAAGCTTGAGGTCACGCCCATTGCCGTGACCCTGGTCCTGCACTCGATCGACCGGATCAAGGTCATCCTGGCCGGCCTTGAAGCCACCGGCAGCGAGCCCGACGGCGACGACAACGACCTGATCGAACAATTGGAAGCCATGGCGCAAGGTCACGAGGTCGACCTGGCCGCCGTCCAGACCGTCGAAGTGCCGGTCCGCGGCATCGGCTCCGAAGTCGAGGCCGTCGAACTGCCGCAAGTTATCGAAAAAGCGCCGGAACGCACCCTGCGTCCCGGTGAGGTGTCCGAAGCCGAGCTGGAAGCCGCTTTCGCCGCCGCCGAAGCACCGGACTGGATGAACGAGCCGGACACGCCCAGTGCGGTGGTCGAAGCCAAGGCGCCCGAGCCGGTCAAAGCTCCCGAGCCCGTTGCCCAAAAGGCGCCTGAACCTAAGAAGCCCGCGCCGGAGCCGATGGCCGGCCTGGGCGGCGAAGACATTCAAGGTATCGCCACCACCCAATCCATCCGCGTCTCGGTCGATGTGCTGGAAGGCCTGATGACCCTGGTGTCGGAAATGGTTCTGACGCGCAATCAGTTGCTGCAGATCAGCCGCACCCGTGAAGATTCGGCCTTTGCCACACCGCTGCAACGCCTGTCGACCCTGACCGGGGAATTGCAGGACAGCGTCATGAAGACGCGTATGCAGCCGATCGGCGCCGCGTGGAAGAAGCTGCCGCGTCTGGTACGCGACCTTTCCTACGAACTGGGCAAGAAGATCGACCTGGTTATGGACGGTGAAGGCACCGAACTGGATCGCCAGGTTCTGGAGCTGATCCGCGACCCGCTGACCCACATGGTGCGCAACTCGGCCGATCACGGCCTGGAACCGACCCAGGAACGGATCGATCTCGGCAAGCCGGCGACTGGTACCATCAAACTGGCGGCCTTCCACGAAGGCGGCTATATCGTCATCCGCATCGCCGACAACGGCCGCGGCCTGAACACCGCGCGTATCCGCGAAAAGATCATCGAAAAAGGCCTGGCCTCGCGTAACGAAGTCGACGGCCTGAGCGATCAGCAGGTTCATCGCTATATCTTCGCACCCGGCTTCTCGACCGCCGCCAAGGTCACCAACCTGTCCGGCCGCGGCGTCGGCATGGACGTGGTGCGCACCAATATCGAACAGATCGGCGGTCAGATCGACCTGACTTCGGTCGCCGGCGCCGGCACCACCTTTACCATCAAGATCCCGCTGACCCTGGCCATCGTTTCGGCCCTGATCGTCGGCGCCGGCAAGCAAAAGTTCGCCGTGCCGCAGACCTCGGTCATGGAACTGGTCCGCACCGGCGCCAACGCCGAACACAAGATCGAGAAGATCGACCAGGCCTTGGTCCTGCGCCTGCGCAACAAGCTGCTGCCGCTGGTCCAGCTCGGGCCCACCCTGCAGCTTGAGGCCGCCAAGGACGAGGACGCGACCTTCGTCATGGTCATCCAGGTCGGCGAGCGCCGCTACGGCCTGGTCGTCAATGACGTCCTCGATACCGAAGAAATCGTCGTTAAGCCGCTGGCCAGCATCCTGCGCGATGTCGACGTGTTCTCGGGCGCTACTATCCTCGGCGACGGCTCGGTCGTCCTGATCCTCGATCCCAACGCCATGTCCGAACGCGCCGGCAATATGTTGGAAGAAAAGGCGGTTGAGGACAGCGAAGAAACCACCGATCTGGGCGACAACAATCGCGTCGCCATGCTGTTGTTCAAGGCGGGCTCCGGTGCGCCGAAGGCCGTCGAACTGGCGCACATCACGCGCCTGGAACACATCGAATCCGAAAAGATCGAGTTGATGGAAGGTCGCGCCGCCCTGCAATATCGTGGCAAGCTGATGCCGATCCTCACCGTCAACAGCGACTTCAGCGGCCTGTTATCGTCGCAGCGTAGCGAAAGCCATATCCAGCCCCTGCTGGTTTTCACCGGCGAGGGTTACGCCATGGCCCTGGCCGTCGACGAGATCGTCGATGTCGTCGAGGACCGCCTCAATATCGAACTGTCGGCCGATCGCCCGGGCGTCCGTGGCACGGCTATCGTCGCCGGCAAGGCCTGCGAAATCCTCGACGTCGACTATTATCATCTGCGCGGCCTGGCCGAACACCAGCGTCGCGCCCACACCTCCGGCAATACTTCCGAAGCCAACACCTCCAATGAAAGGGCTGTCGCATGAGCCTCCGCGATTACGTAACTCTCCGTGTTGGCGGCCAGCTCTTCGGCGTCGACGCCGCCCGTGTCCACGACGTCTTCCATCCGCGCGGCCTGACCCCCGTGCCGCTGTCGCGCGCCGAAATCGCCGGCGTGCTGAACCTACGCGGCCGCATCGTCACCGCCGTCTGCGCCCGCCGCCGCCTCGGCCTGCCGCCGCGTCCCGACAATGCGCCCGAACCCCTGGCCATCGGCCTGGAAGTGCACGGCGATAGCTATGGCCTGGTTATCGACTCGGTCGACGAGGTCCTGAAGCTGGACGACGAGAAATTTCACGCCGCGCCGGGCAATCTGCCGCCGCGCTGGGYGGAAATAATTGTCGGCGTTTATCAATTGGAAAAGGAACTTCTGATAGTGTTGGATCCACACACACTTTTGGATGCCGCCCACCTGAAAGCGGCTTAAACCTTTATTAGTCTTAAGGAATCACAGGATGAAAACCTGTCTCGTCGTCGATGATAGCCGCGTTATCCGCAAGGTCGCCAGACGCATCCTGGAAAACCTGCAGTTCGAAGTCGTCGAAGCCAATGACGGCCTCGAAGCCCTGACGGCCTGTAAGGACAAGATGCCCTCCTGTATCCTGCTCGACTGGAATATGCCCGTCATGGATGGCATCACCTTCCTGCGCCAGCTGCGCAAGGAAGACGGCGGCAAGGATCCGGTCGTCGTGTTCTGCACCACCGAAAACGATCTCGCCCACATTACCGAAGCCCTGACCGAGGGCGCGTCGGAGTACATCATGAAGCCGTTTGACGGTGAGATCCTCGAAGCCAAGTTCTCCGAAGTCGGCCTTATCTAGGCCGGGTTCAGCGTAAAGCGCTTTTTGCCGACGCAAAAATCTCTTTTCCGGAAATTTAAATAATCCATTGATGTAAAAGCGCAAATCTCGTCCATGTCACTTAACCCTCATACCGCGGCGTCGCTGCGGCCCCTGAAAATCATGATCGTCGACGATTCGGCGGTTGTGCGGGGGCTCATCTCGCGCTGGCTGGAGCAGGAACCCGACATGGTCCTGGCCGGTCTGGCCATCGATGGCGCCAAGGGCATTGAAAAAGTCCGCGAGATCCAGCCGGACGTGCTGATCCTCGACATCGAAATGCCGAATATGGGCGGGCTCGAAGCCCTGCCGAAACTGCTCGCCGCCAAGCCGGGCCTGAAAGTGCTGATGGCGTCGACCCTGACGACGCGCGGCGCCAACGTCACCATCCGCGCACTCGAATTGGGCGCCGCCGACTTTATTCCGAAGCCCGATTCGACCCGCATCGGCGGCGCCGACGGCTTCCGCAGCGAATTGCTAACCAAGATCCGCGCCCTGTGCGGCCGCACCCGATCGTGGCCCGTCCCGCCTTCAGCGGGACAAAACCAGAGTGGCCCGCCTTCAGCGGGACAAAGCCCAAGTCCCCAGCCTTTCGTCAGCGGTGGCCCTGTCGCCGCGCCGGTGCCCGCGCCCTACACGCCCCACGCACCGACTGCTCACGGTCACGCGCCCTTTTCGCCCCCGGCCGCCTCGCCGACGCCCGCCCAACAACGCTCAGTGGTCGTGCCGATCACGCCGAACCTGCGCCCGCGCAGCACCGGCCCGAAGCGCATCGACGCCCTGTTCGTCGGCGCCTCGACCGGCGGTCCGCCGGCCCTGCGCGCCTTCCTGCTGGGCCTAGGCCCTGACTGGAAGCTGCCTGTTTTCGTCGTCCAGCACATGCCGGCGACCTTCACCACCATCCTGGCCGAACACCTCGACAAGGCGTTACCGATGAAGGTGCTGGAAGCGAAAGACGGCATGCCGGTCGAATCGCGCCACGTCTATATCGCGCCCGGCGACTTCCATATGACGGTCAAAGGGCCGTTAGGGTTACCGACGATCAAGCTCGACCAGGGCCCGCAGGTCAACTGGTGCCGCCCGGCCGTCGACCCCTTGTTCCAATCCGCCGCCAGCCTCTATGGCAATCACGCTCTCGCCGTCGTCTTGACCGGTATGGGCCACGACGGCCGTGACGGCGCGGCCGCCCTGGTCGCCGCCAATGGCAGCGTCATGGTTCAGGACGAAGCGACCAGCGTGGTGTGGGGCATGCCCGGCGCCATCGCCGAAGCCGGCCTGGCCGAAATTATTAAACCGATTGAAGGCTTATCCTTAGCCTGTAAAGCCTTTACCCGTGGGGAACGACCATGACACCCGAAGATATCGAGCACCTCGCCCTCACGCTCAAAAACCGCTCCGGCCTGATCTTGGGTTCGGACAAGACCTATCTGATCGAAAGCCGCCTGTCGCCTGTCGCCCGCCGCGAAGGTTTCGCCACGGTGTCCGCCCTGCTCAACGCCTTGCGCACCAAACGCGACGAAAAGCTGATGGCCGCCGTCACCGACGCCATGACGACGAACGAGACCTTCTTCTTCCGCGACAAGCTGCCGTTCGATCAGTTCAAGAGCRATATCCTGCCGGCGCTTGCCCGCGCCCGTATCAATGGCGACATCAAGATCTGGTGCGCCGCCTGTTCGACCGGCCAGGAGCCCTACTCCCTGGCCATGTTGATGGAAGAATCGCGGATGCTGTATCCGCGCGTCAATCTCGATATTCTGGCCACCGACATCTCCGATCGCTGCCTGGAAAAGGCGCAGGCCGGTCTCTACACGCAATTCGAAGTCCAGCGCGGCCTGCCGATCCAGATGATGGTGCGCAATTTCGAGAAGGTCGACGAGATGTGGCGGATTTCGCCCAAGCTGCGTCAATCGATCCGCTTCAAGAAGCTGAATCTGCTCGACGACCTGCGCGTCGTCGGCCGCATGGACGTTATCTATTGCCGCAATGTGCTGATCTATTTCGACCTCGAGACCAAGAAAAAGGTTCTGGAGCAGATCGCCAATTTGCTGAGCGACGATGGCTATCTGTTCCTCGGCGCAGCGGAAACCGTGCTGGGCATCACCGATACCTTCAAGCCCATGCCCGGCATGCGCGGCCTCTATATCAAGAACACCGCCGCCAAGACCTCGGCACCGCTGCGCAAGACCGCTTAAACGCGGCTTGCTACGCATCTTTCATAAGAGATACGCCGCAACGGCGGCCGCGGGCGTCGCCCTTGCCAGGCGCCACAGGCGCTTGGAGGTTTGACTGAATAGAAGCGCCATCCTACTGTGTCCCCAAACAGGGATGACACATGACCAGCCTATCCAAACGCGATTTTCTGGCGGGCATAAGTGCCCTCGCCGCTTTCACGCCGCCGGCGATGGCGCGGGCGGCCGAAGACGGATTTGCTGTGCCGGCGGACCTGCAAAAGCGCATGTACGATTCCGCCATGGCGATCGCCCTGAAAAAGGTGCGCGGCGGTGATTATGATCCGGCTTTCCCCAAGCCGTTCCTCGATGCCGCCTTCAACAGCAATATCTTCTACTGGGATACCTGTTTCATCGCGACCTACGCCAAATATCATCAGGATACGCTGCCGATCGCCAATGCGCTCGACAACTTTTATCGCTTCCAGGATGACGATGGCTTTATCTGTCGTGAATATACCAAGGACGGTAAGGCGTTCTGGCCCAAGGCGCATCCCGTCGGCACCAATCCCCCGCTGTTGGCTTTCGCCGAGTTGGAGCTGTTCGCGAAATCGGGCGACCACGACCGGCTAAAAGCCGTCTACCCCAATTTGAAGCGCCATTTCGACTGGCTGGTTGCTCAGTTTGCCATGCCCGACGGCCTGTTTATCAGCGACGGGCTGGGCTCCGGCATGGACAATATTCCACGCTTTCCCGACGGCTGGAAGGACGATGGCCAAGGCATCGCCTGTGTCCAGCCCTACCCCGAGAATTTCCGCTATGACTGGCTGAGCTCGCACTGGAACCGCCAGGGGCGCAGCGTCGACATGACGGCTCAGATGGCGCATTTCGCTCTCAATCTGAAGGTCATGGCCGAGCTCATCGGCAAGACGGACGATATGGCTGCCCTTGATGATTTCCACGTCGAGACCGCGAAAGCCCTAAATGATCTCTGCTGGCACGAAGAAGACGGCTTCTATTACGATCTCGGCTATGGCAAGTCCATCCGGCGCAAACATATCGGCATGTTCTGGGTGCTGATCGCCGGCGTGGTTCCGGCCGACCGGCTGGAACGCGTCCTGGGTCACCTGACCGATCCGAACCAATTCTGGCGACGCTTCCCGATCGCCAGCTTCCCGGCAGATCAGGCCGGTTTCAATCCCGCCGGCGAATATTGGTTGGGTAGTGTCTGGGCGCCGACCAACTATATGATTATTCGCGGCCTGTTGCGCGTCGGACGCCCCGACTTGGCGGACAAGTTGGCGCGGCAATATTATTGGTGCGTGGCTCAGGTCTTCGAAGCGACCGGCACCTTCTGGGAAAACTATGCGCCGGATTCCCTGGCGCGCGGCAGCCAGTCACAGGGCGATTTCTGCGGCTGGACCGCCTTGGTGCCGATCGCGCTATGGCACGAGTTCATTCAGACGGCATAGAGGCAATTGCCTCGACGATAAAGTCGCGCGAACGCGTCACTGCCTTGCCGCTATCGGGGCGCATATGCAGGGTAATCGGAAAATGCCCCAAGGCCGGCAATCCGAACAGGCTTTCTCCCTGAACCAGTCCCGCAGGCAGGTTCATGCGGCTGCGCGCCGTGATGCCCAACCCGCCCAGGGCCGACGCCCACAACCCGGCCAGGCTGGGGCTGAGTGCCGCCAACCGCCACGGCACGTCGCGCCGGTCGAGGGCGGCGATAGCCGTCTTGCGAAAGGCGCATTGCTGTCCCAGCAGGACCAGCGGCAGGGGCTGATCCGGGCGCGGCGCGAATGCCTTGCCGGCGATCCAGACCAAGTCCAGCTCACCCACACATTCCGCCAACGGATGGTCTGCCTGCCCCACTGCCAAGGCGATATCGAGTTCGCCTTTTGCGACCGCCTCGGCCATGACGGCATTGCCTTCGATGCGCAGCTCGACCAGCACCAGCGGGTAGAGCTCGCTGAAGCGTGACAGAACGGCGGGCAAAATGCTCTCGGCGAAGTCCTGCGAACAGCCCAGCCTAATCGCGCCGGAGAGGGCAGCGCCGCGCACCGTATCGAGCAGTTCGTCATTCATCGCCAGCATACGCCGGGCATAACGCAGGACGATCTCACCAGCCTCGGTCAGTGCGACTCCACGGCCGGATTTGCGGAACAGGGGGGCGCCGACCGCGGTTTGCAGGCGCTTCATCTGCAGGCTGACCGCCGATGGGGTGCGGCCCAGCCGCGCACCAGCCTGACCATAGCCGCCAAGATCGACGGCCGTCACCAACATGCGCAAACTATCGAGGTCGAGGTTCACTGTTTTACAGATCTCATCTTTTGAGTAAATTATTTCAAATTGTAGTGATTATTATTCACTAATACAGTCGCCATCGTCAACCCCGATGGAGCCCGACATGACCTTCGTAAAACTTGCCGCCGCCTTGCTGATGACGGCGACGCCAGTATTGGCTGGCACCAGTCCCCTGGCTGGGACGTGGACCCTAGTGGCGGCGGATATCATCAAACCCGACGGCACGCGCGCCCATGATTATGGCGACGCGCCCGACGGCCTGCTGATGATCACCGCCGACGGCCGCTATGAATTGCAGATCTACGACACTAGCCGGCCGCGCTTCGCTTCGGGCGACAAGGCCAGCGGCACGCCAGCCGAATACGAGGCCGCCATCATGGGCGCCAGTATCCATTACGGTACGATCGACGTCGATCCGGCGGCGCATACCCTCACCCTGCATATGATCCGTTCCAGCTATCCCAATCAGGAAGGCAGCCAGCAGGTGCGGACCTATGAGTTGAACGGCGATACGCTGAGTTATCGTATCCCGCCACGCCCAGACGGCAGCATCCCGGTTTCGGTGTGGCGGCGCGTTTCACAGTGACGTGAGATTGCCACTTTCTTGCGCCTATGGCCTTTCACAGCGAGCACTGAGGTACCACATGCGGGCGGTTCTGTGAGAGGAGCCCCCCAATGAAAAAACGTCAACTCGGCACCAGCGGCCTCGAAGTGTCCGCCCTCGGCCTCGGCTGCATGGGCATGAGCTGGGCCTATGGCCCGTCCGACCGCGCGCAGTGCCTAAAACTGCTGCGTGACGCCGTCGATCTCGGCGTCACCTTCTTCGATACCGCCGAGGTTTACGGCCCCTTCACCAATGAAGAGCTGGTCGGCGAAGCCCTGAAGCCTGTCCGCGACCAGGTCGTCATCGCCACCAAGTTCGGTTTCGATATCGATCCGGCACAACCGTTCCAACGCGGCACCAACAGCCGCCCAAAACATATTCGCGAGGTGGTCGATGCCTCGTTGAAGCGCCTGAAACTGGACGAAATCGACCTATTGTATCAGCACCGCGTCGATCCCGACGTGCCGATCGAGGACGTCGCGGGTACCGTCGGCGATCTCATCCAGGCCGGCAAGGTCAAGCATTTCGGCCTGTCCGAAGCCGGCGCGGCGACCATCCGCAAGGCCCACGCCGTCCAAAAGGTCACGGCCCTGCAGAGCGAATATTCGCTGTGGACCCGTGATCCTGAAAAAGACATCCTGCCTGTGCTCGAAGAGCTCGGCATCGGCTTTGTGCCCTATTCGCCGCTCGGTCGCGGTTTCCTGGCGGGTCAGGTGGCCGACGTACCGGCCGACGATTTCCGCGCAAACCTCCCGCGTTTCACCGGCGATGCCAAGGCGCAGAATATCCGCGCCGTCGACGCCCTCAACGCCCTGGCCAAAAGCAAGGGCGTCACCTCCGCGCAATTGGCCCTGGCCTGGCTGCTGGCGCAAAAACCGTGGATCGTACCGATTCCCGGAACACGCCATCTCGATCGCTTGAAAGAGAATATTGCCTCGGCGGAAGTCAGTTTGTCGGCAAGTGACGTCAGAGATATCGAGGATACCATTGCTGAGCATGGCTTCGCAGGGGAAAGATACCCGGAAGCCGGCCTGGCCATGGTCAACGGATAGGGCCTCCGGCGGCGAGGGTCAAAGACCCTCGACCCATAACAAAAGAGCCCCCGCCAAAAGACTGGCGGAGGCTCTTTTTGTTGCGCTCAAAGGGGCCTATTGGCCGCCCATGCTTACCGATTCCAGCTTGTCGCCCTCGGCCTTCAAGGTCGGCAAGGTGTTGGCGGCAAAGGTCTTGACGCTTTCATCCGTACCGTTGGCCGCATAGGCGCTGAACAGATCGGTCGTCTGGTTGGTGACGTCACCCTGGGTCGCCAGGTACTTGGCGTCGAAATCAGCCGCCGCGGTCGATTTCAGATCGGCCAGCTTGTTCTTGTAATCGTCGGTCCACGCCTGGTCGAAGTGCATGTCAGTGGTCGCGCCCTGGATGGCGGCGATCAGAGCCTGACGGGTTTTCATACCGTCATTGAGGATCTGTTGGGCCGCATCCTTGGCCGTCTGATCCTGGGCATTGCCCAAGGCGACTTGGCTGGCGGCGATACCGAACTCATTGGCCAGATAGGCCTGACGGATAAATTCCTTGGCGTCGGGACCCGCGGCGACCGATGCGGCTGCCGCCGGTGCCGGCGCGGCCTGAGCTGGGAGGGCAGCCGATGGATCGGGGTTAGCCGGCACTGTCTCGGCCGGCGGTGCCACAACGGGCTTGGCGGCATCCGGCGTTGCGGTTTGCGTCGCATCCTGGGCCGAAGCGCTCATCGCAGCGGCAGCGGCAATGGCAACGAGTACAGTCGTAATCTTATAAGGCAGATAGGTTTTCATAACAAAGTCCTCTTCAGTTTAAGCACGTAATAAAATGTGTGCGATCAACGAGGAGGCAGAATAGGTGACAGTCATGTCATCAAAATGGAGGAAAAAATAAATGGGAGACAAAAACTAAGCTGAAATAATAAAGAACCTATGGGTCAGGAGGGATAAAATGGCGCAATTTGTCGCGAAAGTGTTGAAGATGGGGAGTCAATAAGGCCGTAACTATTTCGCCTTGGCGGCACGCACCGGCACGTCGGCAGCCGGATGGCCCTTGAAATAGTCACGCAGGGACGTCGCGGCGTCGGGATGATTTTCGGTGCAGTCTTCCAACATGAAGCCGATCAGTTCGGAAAAATGTGAAAAATTGGCGCGATAGATGATCGAGCGGCCGTCGCGATAGGCCGACAATAGGCCGGCGCCGGTCAGGATGCTAAGGTGAGTCGACGCTGTGTTAGCGGGGATGGCGTTGCTCTCTGCAATCTTGCCGGCCGCCATGCCGTCGGGTCCAGCCTTGACGATTGTGCGGAAAACGTTCAACCGCCCCGGGTGCGCCAGAGCAAACAGATTAACCACCGCATCATCGCTCGTCATGTTTCAGCCTTACCGGAACTAACTCTTAATCGTCACTTCCTGATAATGCAAAACTATGGAAACATAAAGGCGTGCCAGGGGCGATCCTGCAAATATCCCCATCAAATTTTGCAGCGCGCCATGAAATGTCGCGTGTTTCGTCGCCGACACGAAACACGCTGAGGTTTTAGGGTGCGTCGCTTGAGCAAAACATGCCTCCAAGCCAGTCATGGCTTGGCAAGGGCGACCGCCCGCCGCCGGCAGAAGCGTGCTACCGCTTCGCTGCTTGAGCACGGTGCGGGAGCCCGGCGGCGTTTGGGCGGAATCAACCTCCAAGTCACTTGTGACCTGGCAAGGGCGACTGCCCGCCGCCGCCAGTGCGGCGAGCCTAGCGGCGCTTGAGCGGAATCAAGATGCCAGGCGCAAGGGTTCCTCGCCCATGCGATCGAGGCGGACACCGATATTGCCGCTTTCGAGCGCCGCGACCGACAGGTTGGCCAGGGCGTCAAGACGGCCGGCCAACAGGCTGAAGACATCGGCATAGGCGGCAGCGATGGTGCCCGACGATCCCATGACGTCGCACGGATCAGGCAGGTGCCAATCGACCACGACCGGACGGCCCTTGAACTGGGACGGGCGGTTGCCGCCACGGCGATCGGGCGATAGACGGATGATAAAATCGAAACCCGGGTCATTGTCGCCAAGAACGGTCGTCATCGGCTTGGTCGACAGTTTATCGACGTTGTAATTGATCTTGTGCAGGAGAGCCATGGCATAGGGACTGATCGCCGGCACCGGATCGAAACCCGCGGAAAAGGCTTCGAAGCGCCCGGCGCCCAGCCGGTTCAGCAAGGCTTCCGCCAGGATGGAACGCGCCGAATTGTGCGCGCACAGAAACAGTACATTGAACGTCCGAAACCCTGTGGTCATTTAGTTTACGCCCCTAAGCCGAGACGTGCATCGCCTCGTTATGGGACCATCCTACCACTAATAGTTTATTCGAGACTTTATGAACTAGGTGAATAAAGTAACAACGTTCGCTGCAATTGCGAGCATAAGACCTGAGGCAACAAAAAGCCCGCCGAGAGAGGTCGGCGGGCTTTTCGATAGTTCAAATCGTCGGCAATTAAGCGGCGACAATCGAGCCTTGTTCGTGCGGATCGCGCAGCACGTAGCCACGGCCCCAGACGGTTTCGATATAGTGGTTGCCATCGGCGGCGACGGCCAGCTTCTTGCGCAGCTTGCAGATAAAGACGTCGATGATCTTCAGTTCGGGCTCGTCCATGCCGCCATAGAGGTGGTTAAGGAACATTTCCTTGGTAAGCGTCGTACCCTTGCGGAGCGACAACAGCTCCAGCATTTCGTATTCCTTGCCGGTCAGGTGAACGCGGCTGCCGGCAACTTCGACGGTCTTGGCGTCGAGATTGACGATGATGTCGCCGGTCTTGATGACCGATTGGGCGTGGCCCTTGGAACGGCGGACAACGGCATGGATGCGCGCGATCAGTTCGTCCTTGTGGAAGGGCTTGGTCATATAATCGTCGGCGCCGCCGCCGAGCGTCTTGACCTTGGTGTCGATTTCCGACGTCCCGGAGAGGATCATGACGGGCGTGTTGACCTTGCCGACGCGCAGTTGGCGCAGGACTTCCAGGCCGGACATGTCGGGCAAGCTGAGGTCGAGCAGGATCAGATCGTAATCATAGATCTTGCCCAGGTCGACGCCCTCTTCACCGAGATCGGTCGTATAGACATTAAAGCCTTCCGACTTGAGCATCAGTTCGATGCTCTGAGCGGTCGCGCTGTCGTCTTCAATCAATAGTACGCGCATATAAGCCCCTCCCGGCTTGTGGGTAACGAAGGCGCGGAAGCGACATGCTCCGCCCGTTAACCTTCATGCTAAACAGGAAATCCCTTAAGATTCGTTAAGCTTAACAACTCAATCCAAAAACTTGAGTCTACGGGCCTAAGGTGATTTGCGAATCGCAAGCAAGAGTCGAGAGTCAATGATTCTCTTTATTCACAGGAAAATGACGATGCTTTTTTTCGGGTGAGTCATTTGAATCACACACCCGACCAAAAGAGCACACCCATCTGCCGTGACGCAGGGCATCGGACAGACGCATGACCATGGCCCACCTCCTCCGATGACCCATGATGTGCGACCTGGCTTAGCCCGGCACGATGGTGTGCAGCAAGGCCGCGTAGTGCGGATCGTGCCTTTCCGAGGCGGCCGCGGCATTGACCAGACCGGCGCGCGCCTTGGTCAGGTCGAGCGTGCCCGAATCGATACCCGCCAGGACGGTGGTCAGGTGGCTGTTCAGCGCGGGCAAATCTTTCTGCGCCTCGCCACCGAAGAATTTCGCCAAGGCTTCGCGCGCCTGGTTGGCGTCGAGGACGTTGGTGCGAAACATTTCCAGCACGCGGCCGATATTGATATCGAGACCTTGTTGATCCGAGTCTTTTTTGTTGAAGAACATGTGGCAATCCTCCAGGGGCGGTGGAGGTACTTTATAGCACGCTTCGGCGCCGCCGAATATCCGATGCGACCGCAAATGTGCGTGTTACGTCAGGGGCATAAGGCCGCAGGCCAGGAGATAGTCATAGGTCCCGTCATAATAGGACCGGGGCTTCGTCGCATCTGCATCATCACCTTTCGGCACGAAAATGACCATGCCCTGGCGCGCGCGAGTCAGGATGACGCGATAGGCGTTCTTAAGGTAAAGCCGGCGAAAGCGGTCCTTGACCGACTGCCATTTGGTGCCCTTGAAATTATAGCTGCACCAATCGCCGTGGACATAACGCAGATCAGCATCCCAGCACACGCCGGTCCAATCGAGCTCCAGGCCCTGGACGTCGAATTCGCTGGCGACGTCTTCGAGATAATAGGATGAGCGCACATCGCTGCGGTCATTGAGGAACCAGTTGGGCGGATCGATGCCGGCCTTGACGTGCAGCCCCTCCGGCCGTAACCGCATGGCGCCGGACGACGCCACCAGGCCGTACCGCTCAGTGCCGCGTGCCTTTTCGCGCAGCCAGGATCGCGCCCGGGCCAAATCGCGCGTCAACAAGAGCGGATAGGCCGACAGCCTTCCGTGTGCATCGCGGGCGCTTTCGGCATCGCCGTTCAACAGGTGGGAAATGAAATCCGACAGGGTCTCTGCGCGGAACGAACGCATCGACACCCCAAGATGCAGATCTTCATGCAGGGTCACCTGTTCGGTGGCGATAAAGCTCTTGGCGTCGTGGTTGAGATCGTAATCCGGCTGCTGGATCTGGGCTGAAGCGTGGACATGCCAATGCGGAAAGCGCTGCCTAATCGCCGCCATCCATTCCGACAGTCCTGCCTCGCCGGTATTGATTTCCTGGCCGCCGCCGATCAGGCAGATGACCGTGCACCAATCGTCATGCCGGTCCATGACACTGAGCAGAAATTCCGGCTCGGACATGTCGAAATCTTCGATGCTGCGCTTGGACTGCATGAATTTCGACGCCTGGGCACGCGTCCAGGCGCGCTGGGCCTCGTCGAAGACGACGACGTGTTCGACCGGTGCATCATGCGTGCGGACATATTCATCGCGAAAGACATGGATATTCTGGATAAAGGCGCGAACCTTGCGTTCGACGTTCTGCTTGCTGCCGCCAAGACGTTTGTGCTGGTCACGTGTCAGGGCCTCGCGCAGGACATCGACCAAAGGACCGTTGCCGGACAGGAAGACGGCGTGCTCATCCTGATGGGCTTCGCTACGCTGGGTGGCGATATTCAACCCAGCCAGGGTTTTGCCGGCGCCCGGCACACCGGTGACGAAACAGATAGCCTTGCTGCCGTGCGCCTTGGCGTCTTCGATAACGCCGGCGATAACATCCTGGGTCTTGCCGAGATTGATGGCGTCGGCATCGGAGCGCGTAATATCCTCGACGCCGTGCCGGGCATAAAGTGCCCTCGCCGCTTCGACGATGGTCGGTGTCGGCCGATAACCGCTGGCGGCCCAGGCGACGGCATCGAAGAATGCGGCCTGATGGTGACGCGCGATCATGGCAATGACCGGACCGAGATCGTGGGTCGCCAATTGCAGCGGCTTGGCGACCTGATCCAACGCCAGTTCCAGCTGGACATCCCGGGACGCCGCGACGTGGGTAGCGATCAAGATTGGCACGATCGACAGATGGTGGCTGCCAGCATGGAAGTTCTTCAGGTCGAGCGCATAATCCTCGACCTGCTCGACGGCATGGCGGTCAAACTGCTCGGAACCGACCTTGAACTCGATGACGAAGATACAGTCGCCGATAACCACCACGACATCGGCGCGCTTACCCATACGCGGAATGGCGAACTCGAAATAGACGGTGAAATCCGGCTGCGCGGCCAAGGCATCGCGCATAATCAGGATTTGCCGCAGCCAAGCGCCCTTTTGTTCGATATCGAGCGCGAAATTATGCCGCCGCGCCAATTCACCAAGGATATGGTCGTCCGTATCCCCACGAAACTTCGCGCGGTCGGCGGTGTAATAGGCGCGCATAAATCCCCCGGCCGTCGTTTGTGGAATCTGTCTCCGACGGCGACTAAGCCGGCATGATGCGGCGAAAATCGTTAGCTGTCGAGCACCCGACGCGACGTGTACGCTTGTACACGAGCTAGGGCGCCCGAGCATTGTGAAAACAATGCGTAAAACGCATTGATGGCAGATGACGATTTGCAGACCATCAGGGCGAGCTTAGACTATTGCGGCGCCGCCTGATCGTAGAACACGTCGAGATCCTTGACGAGCGACGTTAAGGCTTCCGGGTTGAGATAGATCATGTGGCCCGACGGATAATATTTGAAGCTGATATTGGCCACGGTCGCCTTGTTCATCGGGATATGGGCGATGTCGTATTCCGTGGCGAAAAACGGCGTCGCCATATCGTAATAGCCATTGACCGACAGCAGTTTCAGATGCGGATTCTGCCGCATGGCGGCGCCCAAATCGACCGCCACATCGGGCTGCTGTTGTTCCCAGCCCTGAGCCGGGTTATGCGTCCAATCCCACTTGAACGCCTTGTCATCATAGGCGCCCAGCCGGTAATCCATATCGGTCTTGTAGCCGAGATCGGTGCTGAGATAGTTGCGCAAAGACGAGACAAAAACGCTGTTGATACCGACGTCCGACGCGTCATAGTCGGGCTCGGCGCCGCCGTCATCGCTGTCGACGCCCATAAACCGCGAGTCGAAGCGGCCGACCGTTTCATGCTGGTCGCGCAGCAATTCCTTCTGGAAGCGGTCGAGATCGATGCGCAGATTGCAGCGGATGATGAAATCGACGCTTAAGCCCGTATATTGGCTGATCTTTTGCGCCACGGCATTGCGTTCTTCGTCGCTGATATTGTGGCCCTTGGCCAGGGCCGCGGCATAGGGCCCGGCGGCGAAATTGCGCACCTCATCGACAAAGGCGCCGAGGTCGGCCGGCTTGTTGGCCAGCTTGTTGTGGTACCAGGCCGTGGCGGCGAAGCTGGGCAGATAGGCAACATAGCCGATGTCGTAGCCAGGCTGTTCGATGCCGTAGTTGAGGATGGACGACAGCAGGATGACGCCATTGAAGTCCATGCCCTGGCCTTGCAGCACATTGACCAGATTGGCCGAACGCGTCGTGCCGTAGCTTTCGCCGAAGAGGAATTTCGGACTGTTCCAGCGGTCATTGAGTGTCACATAACGTTTGATGGCGCGGGCAAAGGCGTCGGCATCCTGATCGACGCCCCAAAATTTGTCGCCCTTGGTGGTACCCAGCGGTCGCGAATAACCGGTGCCGATGGCATCGATAAAGACCAGATCGGTCTTGTCGAGCAGGCTTTCGTCATTGGGGCCGTAGGTATAGGGCGCAGGCCCCGTGGCGTCGGGGCTGCTGGTGGTGACGCGCACCGGACCGAACGAGCCCATATGCAGCCACAGCGACGCCGAACCCGGCCCGCCATTATAGAGGAATGTGACGGGGCGGTGGGTGCCGGGCTTTGCGGTATAGGCGACATAGAAGACGCTCGCGACCGGCTTGCCGTCATCGTCGCGGATGGTCAATGTACCGGCGGTCGCCTTGTAAGCGATCTTCTCGCCCTTAATGGTGACGCTATGGTCGGTGGCCTTGCTCTTTTCGGTCACAGGCGCGGTGGCCGTCGCCTTGGTAATCTGATCGGCGATCGAGTCCTTGTCGTCCTTGTCGTCGTCGCTTTTGACTTCGGTGGTCACCTTGGTCTTGTCGGCGGCGAAGCTGTGGTGCGGCATCACGCCCAGGGCGGCTACGGCCAAGGCCAGAGCGGAAACGGTTTTGCTTAGGCGCACAGGAAGCCCCCCGAAAAGGTATGTTGTAACAGAAACAACAGTCATGCCTGAGCACGCGCCCGAGTCAAGCGCTGTACACGGACGGTTTCTTAATTTTCGGTAATGTGACGGACCATACCCATGGACAAGCGGCCAGCGAATTGGCGGCTGGTGCGATTCGGAGTAGCCGTAGGCATTTCCACGAAAACCGGCACTCCGAATGGGGCGCAGCCGCCTTTTGGCAGACAAGACCGTCACGGAACGGTGCTAACTCAAAACGATCCCGAAGTGGTATTATTTTACCGCCGACAGTCCATCGCTTTTTCATTCGGAGTGTCGATTTTTCGTTGCATACGGCCACAGCCACTCCGATTGACTAATTGCCATAGCCGCGGTTGGCCAGGTCCTGGGCCATACCTGCCATCTGGTCATCGCCGAGTTGAGCGGCCCGGCTGGCATAGCCATAGGCCTTGTTCAGGTCCTGCGGGACACCGTCGGCGCCGTTATAATAGGTTATAGCGAGGTTGGCCAAGGCATCGATCTCGTTGCCGGCACCCGCTTTTTCCCACCAATAAACAGCCGTCGCCGTGTCGGCCGTCGTCCCCCGGCCGGAATTGTAATAGTCGCCGAGTTGGCCCATGGCGGCCGTATTGCCGGCGTTGGCGGCGATGGTAAGAAGGCGGAAGGCTTCATCCGGGTCGGCGGTCAGGCCGTACTTGCCGACACCGAGCGCCGTGGCGTAGGCCATCGTGGCGTAGATATTGCCCTTTTCGGAGGCAGCCTTCATCAGTTGGATACCGCTTTCAGGATCCGCCGGCACGCCTTCACCCAGAATTTCATATCGGCCGAGACCGGTTTCCCCGGCAGCATTGCCAGCGTCGGCGGCGATGCGATAAAGGCGGGCGGCTTCGACAGCATCTTGCGGGACGCCGTCGCCGATTTCGTAGCTGAGCCCGAGATTGGCGGTGGCGACGATGTCGCCTTTGTCTGACGCCTGCTTCAGGTAGACGACGCCGGCGACGGGATCGCGCGCCACACCGTTGCCGGTCATCAACAGCATGCCATAAACGGCCTGGCATTCGGTGTCGCCTTCGTCGGCGCCCTTGCCGAACCAGAAGGCGGATTGCGCAGCGTCCTGCGCAACGCCTGTACCGGTGGCATACATCTCTCCGAGACCGCGGGCCGCTTCAGCATCGCCATTATTGGCGCGCTCGGTGAAGACCGGGATCGGATCCTGATGCTGATAGATAATGTAGGTATAGCTGGCGACGACAGAAGGCGGCGCAGGCGGCGAGTTGTCGGTGGGGGTGGACTGGTTCCACCAGGCGCTTCTCGTCGCCTCGTCCTGGCGATTGTGCATATCCTGGATCATCGAGTTGTAGATGCCGTCGGATTGCGCCTGGATATATTGGTCGTGTTCCCGCGCCTGCGTAGCAGCGGCATAGGGATTACTCTGGGCATGGGCCGCGACGGCGATGGCGCTGATGGATGTCATCAGGCAGGCTGCAAAAATGGATTTAAAATGGATGGACATGGCGGAAGCTCCCCGGCGCGAAATTTCGCCGGAGATTTTGTAACACCGTTCCGCGGTCAGGTAGTGTTACAAGATCCGTCATGTTGCGCGTAGGTTACGATTTCCAGCGCAGATCGAGGGTATGCGGGTAATCCGGATTGCTCTCAGCCGCTGGGACCTTGATCCTTCCGGGCGTATGGGTCGGGGCTTCGAAGCGCGACAAACGCCGGCCTTCCGCTTCATTGGCGTTGAGCGGCAGGGTCTCGTAATTACGCCCGCCCGGATGCATGACATGGTAGCGGCAACCGCCCAGGGAACGCTCCAGCCTTGTGTCGACGACGTCGAAGATCAGCGGCGTATTGATCGGCAGATTGGGATGCAGGCTCGACCACGGATTCCACGCCTTGTACCGCACGCCGGCGACCTGGACATTGCCATCACGGGTAGGCGACAGCGGCAAACGCCGGCCGTTACAGGTGACGACATGCTGCGACGCCACGGCGCCTTTGAGAAGGACCTCCATGCGTTCGACCGAGCTGTCGACGCCACGCGACGTGCCACCAGCCGATGGCTCCTCGCCCATGACCGGCCACGGTTCCAGGGCGTTTTTCAGCTCCAGAGTGACATCGCCGATCTGGACCGTGCCGACCGTCGGGAAGCGGAAATCGAAGAAGGGAATGAACCAGTCGGGACTAAATTTGAAGCCGCTATGTGCCAGATAGGTCAGAACCTCGTTCAGGTCTTCGCGGACAAAATGGCCCAGCATGAAGCGGTCGTGCAGTTGCGTGCCCCAGCGCACCAGCGGCGCCTTATAGGGCTTCTTCCAGAAGGCGGCGACCAGGGCGCGGATCAGCAGGGCCTGGATCAGGTTCATCTGCGGATGCGGGCTCATCTCATAGCCGCGCATTTCGAGCAGGCCCAAACGTCCGCGGTCGCTGTCGGGCGAATAGAGCTTGTCGATGCAGAATTCGGCGCGGTGGGTGTTGCCGCTGAGGTCGACCAGCAGGTTGCGCAACAGGCGGTCGACCAGCCACGGCGCCTTTTCGTCCTCGCCGTCCGGCAGGTTACGCAGCGCGATTTCGAGCTCGTATAGGGCTTCGTGGCGGGCTTCGTCGATGCGCGGCGCCTGGGAGGTTGGCCCGATATAGAGACCGGAGAACAGGTAGCTCAGTGACGGATGGTTTTGCCAGAAGGTGATCATCGAGCCCAGCACGTCGGGGCGCCTGAGGAAGGGCGAGTCGGCCGGCTTGCTGGCGCCCATGACGATATGGTTGCCGCCGCCGGTGCCGATGCGCTTGCCGTCGATCATGAACTTGTCGGCGACCAGGCGGCTTTGCGTCGCCTCGTCATAGACGGTGGTGATGATGGTTTTCAGTTCGTCCCACGACTTGGCCGGCTGGATATTGACCTCGATGACGCCGGGGTCGGGCGTGACCGACATCGACTCGATACGATGATCGCGCGGCGGAGCATAGCCTTCGATAACGACCGGGGTGGCTTGCGTCGCGGCCACTGCCTGGATCGCGTTAATCAGGTCGAAATAGTGCTCGGCATAGGCCAGCGGCGGCAGGAACAGGAACAGCTTGCCGTGGCGGACCTCGGCGCAGATGGCCGAGCGGACCAGGCCGTTCGGATTGTCCTTGGCCTTTAAAGCCTTGGGCGCGGGCTTCGGCTTGCCATAGGCAGCCACCACCGCGGCCGTGTCCGGCAGGACGTCGGTTTCAGCAAACGGCGAGCGCGGCGGGAAGACATGTTCGGCCACCAGCTTCGCATCGACCACCGGCAGGGCACCGAGCGGCAAACGCAAACCGACCGGAGAGTCACCCGGGATCAGCATCATTTTATCCGTGCGGAATTTCCAGGCATTCGACAGCCAGGCATCGTTCTTGGCGGAGAAGGTGAGCGGCAGGACATAGCCGGTCGGCTTGCCGACATTGGCGTCGAGCTTGGCCTGCAGGCGCTTGCGCTCGGTCGCCTCATAGAGATCGGCCTCCAGCATCTCGCCCTCATTGGGGATGCGTTGCTCCTTCCATAGGAGGTAGGGCAGGTCCTCATAAGCCGGCAGGACGAAGGCCTTGCCGACCCCCAACGTGTCGGCGAGTGCGCCCAGGAAGGTTCCGGCGACATCGGCCTTCATCTTAGCTTTTGTTTTGGCCTCGGGGCCTTCCGGGTCGGCCAGCAGGCTTTGATCCAACCACACCGGTTGGCCGTCGACGCGCCAGAACATGTTCATCGCCCAGCGCGGCAGGATTTCGCCGGGATACCATTTCCCTTGCGCGTGTTGCGCCAAAGGCTTGTTGGCAAAGCGCGTCGCCAGGCGCTGGAACAGGTCGAAACCGAGCTTCTTCTTGGCGTCGGATAGCGCCGTGAAATGCCATTCGTCACCCAGCCGGTCGTCGAGCGAGACGAAGGTCGGCTCGCCACCCATGGTCAGGCGGACGTCCTGGGCGACCAGGCGCTGATCGACCTTGCTGCCCAGCGCATCGATCGCCTTCCACTCGGCGTCGCTATAGGGTTTGGTGACGCGGCGCGATTCATAGATGCGCGTCACGCCCATTTCGTGCTCGAAGGTCGATGAGGCTGGCTCGTGCGCCCCGGTGATCGGCGCCGCCGAGGTCGGATTCGGGGCGCAGCACAGCGGGATGTGACCTTCGCCGGTAAACATGCCGGATGTCGGGTCGAGCCCGATCCAGCCGGCGCCCGGGAGATAGACCTCATACCAGGCGTGCAGGTCGGTGACGTCTTCGGAAACACCCGACGGGCCATCGAGCGACTCGAGATCGGCCTTCAACTGGATCGAATAGCCGGAGACGAAGCGCGTCGCCAAACCCTTATGGCGTAGGACCTGACAGGCCAGCCAGGCCATGTCGCGGCATGACCCCTGAAGCAGGTTGAGCGTCTGGGCCGAGGTCTGGATGCCCGGCTCCATGCGCAGGGTATAGCCGAGATCGCTGTTGAGCTTTTGATTGAAGGCGACGAGGAAATCGACAGTCGGTTTGGGCTCGTCCGGGATCGAGGCGACATAGTCGAGCAGGGGCTGGTCGTTTTCCTTGATCTCGAGATAGGGCGCCAGCTCTTCCTGTAGTGCGGCGCTATAGGTGAAGGGAAACTTTTCCGCTGTCGCTTCGAGGAAGAAGTCGAAGGGATTGAAGACGCGGATTTCCAGCACGAGATCGACCGTGACCTTGAACTGGCTGGTCTTTTCCGGGAAGACGACACGGGCCAGCCAATTGCCGAACGGGTCCTGCTGCCAGTTGATGAAGTGGTTGGCCGGCTCGACCTTCAACGCATAGGATTGTACCTGAGCGCGGGTATGCGGCGCCGGCCGTAACCGGATGATCTGCGGTCCCATGCCCACCGCCTTGTCGTAGCGGTAGTCGGACACATGATGCAGCGCAGCCAATATCGTCATTGCAGTCCTCTGTAAGGCTTCGCCCCAGGCGCGGCGTGCCCAAGCTATAAAATCTTTACGGAATCGCTAAAAAAGTGTCATCTGCGGTTAACAAGAGACTAGACAACCGCTTTGTAACAAAGTCTAGTTGCAATGCAACATGGGGATAAGTTTGTTGAGTGCCATATCGAGCGACATCCTGGCTTTCAGCTTCGACGGTTTGAGTTCGCCGTCGATCGATCTGAAGTTCCGCAAGGGGCCGCAAAAGGGCGACCATACCCTGGGCTGGGGCCTGACCTGGTATCCCGGCGATACCAAGGCGGCCATCGTCGCCAAGGACCCGTCCGCCCGCGATACCCAAACCCTGCATGGCGCCATGCACGACTGGGATTCGTTCCGTTCGACCGTCTTCATGTGCAAGGTGCGCGGCGCGGCGTCGGGTTACACCCACCTGGAAACCCAACCGTTCAGCCGCTCCTTTGCCGGCCAGGACTGGGTTTTCATGCATAATGGCAACCTCGACAAGACGGCCATGGCGAAGCTCCATTTCAACAAGTCGATCTTCCTCGAACCGTTGGGCCGCACAGATTCCGAGTTGGCCTTCTGCTTCCTGCTCGGTAAGGTCCAGGACTATGGCGCCCGCGCCCTGTCCGACATCGACCATCAGGTCCTGCTGAGCTGGTTCCTGCAACTGGACGATCTCGGTTCCGCCGACATGGTTATTTCCGACGGCATCACCGTCGCCGCTTTTTATGGCACCCAGTCTGAATCCAAGCTGTTCTACAGCCGGCTGAAGCCGCCGCACGGCGAACACGGCTTCCATTCCGAATCGGCGTCGTTCGCTCTCAACAATCCGCGCGACACCTTCCGCACGGCGCTCGTCTTCTGCTCCGCCCCTTTCAAGCAGGGCGACTGGAAGGCCATGCACAAGGGCCAGTTGGTCATTGCCCGACGCGGCAATATCATCTGGACCAATAAACGCGACGACGACAAGCAGCCGCTCCAGGCCCAGCAGCCCCTGCACGAACAGGACGGTCATCTCCAGGGGGTGGTCGCGCCGCGCACCGCCGTCAAGCCGCGCCCCTTCGCCGACCAGCAGGCCCAGGCCCAGCAACTCAGCATCGTGCAATCCTTGCAGCAGATGAAGAACGTCCAGCACAATATCCTCAATGTGCGCTCGCTGACCCATGCGCCCGACGGCACGCCGCTGACTTTCCGGCTTTATGACGTCACCCACTCGACCGAATACAGCTATGAGAGCGAGGTCGAGCATTCGACCCACATCTTCCGCCTCATGCCGTTGGAAGACGCTGCGCAAGAGGTGACCAACGCCACCTTATCGCTATCGTCCGAAGGCGAAGACATGCGATCGGAAGACGTGTTCGGCAATTCGATCATCCATTACAGCATCATCCGGCCGTACAAAAAACTGACCGTGTCGTGCCGCTCGATGGTCAAGATCTACGGCCGGGCGCCCGACGACCTGGCGCCCGATCGCCGGCAAAGCTTTATTCCGCTCAGCATGATGCCGTGGCAGCGGACCATGATGGAGCCTTACCTGCTGCCACCGGAACTGCCGGAAACCCAGATCAACGAACTGATGATCTATGCCATGAGCTTTGCCGAACGCAACGGTAGGCATCTTCTCGACACGCTGAACGACATCAACCAGACCATCTATCGCGATTACCGTTATGTACCCGGCTCGACGTCCCTGCGCACCACCCCGTTCGAGGTCTATGCCTCGCGCGAAGGCGTGTGCCAGGACTTCGCCAACCTGTTCATCTGCCTGGCGCGCCTTCTGGGCGTGCCGGCGCGCTATCGCATGGGCTATGTCTATACAGGCGCCAAGTACGAGAACAAGATGCAGTCCGACGCCTCCCACGCCTGGGTCGAGATCTACATCCCCTATCTCGGCTGGCGCGGTTTCGATCCGACCAACGGCATTGTGGTGACCCAGGACCATGTCCGTGTCGCCTGCGGCCGCAATTACCTCGACGCAACGCCCACGTCAGGTACGATCTACAGGGGCGGCGGTAAGGAAACGTTGCGGGTTCAGGTCACCATGAACGAGGTCTTTCATTGATCGTGGAAAAGTCCTTCGGCTTCGCCTAAGCGTTCTTTTCACGGCCCGATGATGATGTTTGAAGGATAAAGGATTTGAGTCTCGAAACCTACAAGACCGACGGCTTTTACGACGAGCTGTTCGCCGACAACGGCGTGCCGCATCCTTCTGCCCTGCCCCTGGTCGACCAGCTCGATACGCTGAGCCGGCCGGAACTGCGCCGGCGGCAAAAGCTGGCCGAGGAGATACTCTATCAGTCGGGCAATACCTTCAACGTCTATGGCGATAAGAAGGGCACCGAGAAGATCTTGCCCTTCGACATTATTCCGCGCATGGTTTCGGCGGCCGATTGGGACAAGCTGGAACGCGGGATAAAGCAGCGCATCACGGCGCTCAACCTGTTCATTCAAGACATCTATAACGACCAGAAAATCCTCAAGGACAAGATCATCCCGTCCGAGCTGATCTTCTCGTCGTCGTGCTATCTCAAACCATGCGAAGGCCTGTCGCCGCCCAAGGGCGTGTGGACACATATCTCCGGCACCGATTTCGTCCGCGACGGCGACGGCGAGTTCTACGTCCTCGAAGACAATCTGCGCTGCCCGTCCGGCATTTCCTACGTGCTGGAAAACCGCGCCGTGCTGAAACGCATCCTGCCGGCGGTCTTCCACACCATGAAGGTCCGCCCGGTGTCGGACTATGGCGATCATCTCTACAAGACGCTGAAGCACATCGCCCCGCACGGCAAAGAAGATCCGAACATCATCGTCCTGACCCCGGGCATCTATAATTCGGCCTATTTCGAGCATGCCTATCTGGCGCAGCAAATGGGCGTTCCCTTGGCGCAGGGCTCGGACCTGATCGTCGAGGACGACAAGGTTTATATGCGTACGACGCAAGGGTTGAAGCTGGTCGACGTCATCTATCGCCGCATCGACGACGAATTCATCGATCCGCAGATTTTCCGCAAAGAGTCGTTGCTGGGTGTGCCGGGCATCATGACCGCCTATCGCAAGGGCAATGTCGCCCTGGCCAATGCGCCGGGTACGGGTATCGCCGACGACAAGGCGATCTATGCCTATGTGCCGAAGATCATCAAATACTATCTCGGCGAAGAAGCGATCTCCCACAATGTGCCGACCTATATCTGCGAGGATGACAAGGAACGCGGATACGTCCTCGACAATCTCGACAAGCTGGTGGTCAAGGCAGTCAACCTGTCGGGCGGTTATGGTATGCTTATTGGCCCCAAGAGCACAAAAGCCGAGCAGAAGGAATTCGCCGCCCTGATCAAGGCGAAACCGCGTGAATATATCGCTCAGCCGACACTTTCGCTGTCGCGTTGTCCGACTCTGATCGGCAACGGGATTGAGGGCCGCCACGTCGATTTCCGCCCTTATTCGCTGTACGGCGAAGAGATATTCACCCTGCCGGGCGGGCTGACACGCGTCGCCATCAAAAAGGGTTCGCTGGTCGTCAACTCGTCCCAGGGTGGCGGCTCGAAGGATACCTGGGTGCTGGAGGACGAAGCGTGAGTTCGCAGAGTCCGGAGCATTGTCAAACGTCTTCCCCTTCTCCCCTTTCAAGGGGAGAAGGTGGCGCAACGCGCCGGGTGAGGGGTCTTCTTATCGCGGCTTTTACCCCTCACCCCAACCCTCTCCCCTTGAAAGGGGAGAGGGGGCCTAATTACAACGCAATCTGCGGTGCTTCCCCATGCTGAGCCGTGTCGCCAACTCCATCTACTGGATGGCCCGTTACCTCGAACGCGCCGATTGCGTCGCACGCTTTATCGACGTCAATACCCATCTGATGCTCGACCTGTCGCTGGATCAGTATTCGGCGCAATGGTACCCACTGGTCGCTACCTCCGGCGACGACGAGCAATTCACCAAGCGCTACAAGGTTGCCGACGAACGCGCCGTGGTCAAATTCATGACCTTCGACCCGTCCAACCCCAATTCGATTCTGCAATGTATCTTCCGCGCCCGCGAAAACGCCCGTACAGTGCGTGAAGTCATTCCCGTTGAAATGTGGGAAAAGATCAACGAACTCTATCACCTGACGCTCAGCCAGAGCCGCAAGCGCTCGGTCGCCGATCTCCAGGACTATTACAAGGAAGTCCGCCAGTCGGGCCATCTGTTTACCGGCCTGATGCACAACACGATGAGCCGCTACCAGGGCTGGCAGTTCGCCCATCTCGGCCAGATGCTGGAACGCGCCGACAAGACGGCGCGCCTGCTCGACGTCAAATATTTCCTCTTGCTGCCGCGCGGCGACGAACTCGATTCGGCGTACGACGCCGTGCAATGGGGCGCCGTGCTCAAATCGGTCAATGCGCTGGAAATGTACCGCCAGCAGTTTCACACCATCAATTACAAGGATGTGACCCAGTTCCTGCTGTTTTCGAAGGCCTTCCCGCGTAGTGTCGTGTTCTGCCTCGAAGACGCCGCGGCGGCATTGAAGTCGATCACCGTGGATGTCGACCGGCCGGACCTGGCGTCGAAAGAAATGGCGACCCTATGCAAGTCGATTCACGGCTCGGACGCCAGCCATATCATCTCGGCGGGCCTGCATGAGTTCATCGATATCTTCCAGGCCAATCTCAACCTGGTCGACGATGCGATCTATGAGTCGTTTTTCAAGGTTTGACTTCGCCGCGGGTTACAAATTCCGTAAGCCGGCAAAACCTCTTTGACACCGGTTCGCCAACGGCCGACAAAGCTGCAAACCGGAGACGATCATGCGCGCCCTCGCACTGACGGCAATTCTTGCCCTCGCCGCCACAACCGTCCAAGCCGACCCGCATGCCGCCGACTATCACGAGCTCATCCTCAACCTGCCCGACGGCGCGCAGATGAGCCAGGCGTTCCGCAAGACCACATCGGTCGACAAGAACGGCGTCGTCCAGTCGAGCACAGTGACCAGCACCTATCTCAACACGGTTGAGCCCACCATGAGCGGCTATGATGTCGTCAAGAAGCAAACCGCCTTTGCCATCACGGTCGGCGGCGCCGAAGCCGCCCCGCAGTCCGACCAGGATCGCCTCAGCACCGTTATCGCCAAGGCCGCGACGATCGGCGAGGTGTCTTTCGCCGCCGACGGCTCCTTGTCGCCGCTCGAGATCAAAAACTGGGATCAGGTCAAGGCGAAGGCCTCCGCCGCGCTGAGCACCGCATTGGGGCCGCAAAGCGAAACCGTCTTCAACGGCATCTATGGCCTGTTCGACGCCCAGACTGCCGCCGGCGCCTTCATGAAGGAAGACGTCTTTCTCGCCATTCCGCACAATACCGGCCTGACGCTCAACCAACCCATCACCACCAACAGCGAACAGGCCGCACCGCTGGGCGGCGGCACCTTGAAGTTCGTCACCACCCTGACCCTGACGCGTTGGGACGATGCGGCCCACGAAGCCGAGCTCGACTATAATAGTGCGCCGGAAGCCGCCTCGCTGCACGACTATCTGCAATCGGCCATGCCCGCCGTGCTCAAGGCCGGCGGGGTCACCGACGACGGCACCATCCGGGCCATGGTGGCGCAGATGACGATCGAGAAAAGCACGTCATGCCACTACCTCGCCGATACGCAAACCGGCCTGGTCAAAAAGGCCGACTGCACCGTCAAGGCCGGCGTATCAACCATGGGCCAAAGCCAGATCACCACCGAAACCTACGGTTTGAGCGAAGCTCTAGTTTCAGAATAAGGTGATCCGGATAACACGTCGCGTCGGACCGACGTCTTGAAGTCCGGCAAGGCGCCTATCATAATACTTGTTACATTTTATAGAATTCAGTCCTATATGTTCAGCGTTGAAACGGCGCACCTTGAACATGCCAATGGCTTAGCATAAACGGGGTCGACGCAGGCCGGAGGGAGACCGGACTGATTCAACGATAATAAAAGCCCGCGTGGCGTACGACGGGCCGACGCTGACGACTGACCCCGGAGGGGTATGAATGGCTGCTGATGAACGTATGACCGGAACCCGGTCGGAACCCCGCGTACATGCGCTCGGTGACTCGCTGTCCGGGACCAATCTCGAGCGCGCCGGCGACCATAATCAACGCGTCACCTTGCAGGCTGTGCGCGCCGCTGGCTCTCCCATCACCCGTGCCGACATCGCCGACCTGACCGGGCTGACGGCGCCGGCGATCGCCAATATTACCAAGCGCCTGCTCAATGAAGGCATGATCCTGAAGGCCGGCCGACAATTGGGCGGCCGCGGCCAACCGGCGACCAAGCTGGTCGTCAACCCCGATGGCGCCTTTTCCATTGGGCTGAACATCGACCGCGACCACATCGCCATCGTCGCGCTCGACTTCATCGGCAATGTCCGTGCCCGGGTCTGCCGCGAAATTCACTTTGCCATGCCCGAAGATGTCGTCGCCTTTTTCAAGGCGCAGGTCGACAAGATCGTCGCCGACAAGACGATCAACCTCGAACGCCTGTGCGGCATCGGCATCGCCATCCCCGACGACCTCGGCCGTGTGCCGGTCGCCAACCGCCCGGAAGCCTACACAATCTGGTCGCATATCGATGTCGCCAGCTTGTTTGCCGAGGTACTGCCCGTGCCGGTCTATGTCGAAAACGACGCAGCCGCGGCCTCGATCGGTGAAATGCAATTCGGCCACGGCCTGCAAAATCGCAGTTTTATCTATACCATCATCAGCGCCGGCCTGGGCGGCGGGCTGGTCATCGACGGCCACTATTACCGCGGCGCCGACGGCCGGTCCGGTGAAATCGGCTTCTTGCCGGTCAAGGACGAAAGCGGCCAGGCCCAGACCCTTGAAGACATGGTGTCGCTATATGCGCTCTATGATTACCTGCGTAAGGCAGGCTTTGAAGTATCGACGCCCGAGGACCTGGAATCGTTGAGCGAAGCCGGTCTGGCGCGTGTCGACGCCTGGCTCGACCGTGCCGCCGATCACCTGTTCGAACCGTTCCTGGTCATGAGTTGCGCCATCAATCCGGAAGCCCATTTCATCGGCGGCCGGTTGCCGGCGGCGTTTATCGAGCAGTTGTGCACCCGGCTGAACAAGAAGATGGAACCGTTCGGCGACCGCATCAAGAAGATTGCCCTGGTTAAACGCGCCGACCTGGCCGTCGATGCGGCGGCGCGGGGGGCGGGAATCCTGCCGTTCAACGATCGCTTCCTGCCGATCCGCGAAGCCTTGATGAAAACGAATTAGGCTACCACTTCAGCAGCTTGCCGCCCACAAGCGCCGCGAAACCGGTAAATACAGCCACCGCCAGCCCATAGACTGCGACGATGTAGACCGGCGCGTCCATGTTACAGTGCAGGGCATAGGCCGCCGCCATCAGCGACGCCGTCGTAAGCCCGCTCATGGCACCCAGTGTCACGGGATGCGACGTCGCCGTCTTGCGCAACCACAATCGCCACAACACGATCAGTCCGGCCATGCCACCGCACAGGATCGTCGTGAAACACACCGTCACACCACCGTTCAGGCGATTGCCGATATCTTCCCAACCGAAGACCATGATCTCGGAAATCAGATTGCCGAACGTAATGCCGCCGAGCACCAAAACCGGCAGCAGATAACGCAGCTTCATCCGCCCTTGCGGCCGCGCCAGGCCCGACACCGCCCACAGGCCACTGACACCCAGGGCCAAAAACAGCAAAGGCTTGGCGATCGCCACCGGGCTGGCCGGCCAGGTTCCATGCATGACCAGATTATGGAGTTCTGCACGTGGATGATAGATGAACCAGATATAGAGGCCGGCCAGGACCAGACCGATGCCGGCGCCAATCCACAACGGCCACATGCGCAATGGCTTGACCGGCTTCAAATCCTTGCTCAGGTCGTCGAGAAGCGCGTCACTCATCGACAGCTCCTTTCACGCCGACGAGGGCCTGGAGCTTCTTCAGTCCGCGGTGAACGATGACCTTGACCGAAGATGTGCTCTTGCCGGTCGCCGCGGCGGTTTCCTCGACGCTCAGTTCGTTCAGCTTGTGCAGACGGATGACCTGCGCCTGATCCTTGGGTAATTGGCTCAACAGGACGGCCACATCTCGCGCGGCCAGTTCCGGCTCAAGCCCGTCTTCCAGACCCAGGTCCTCATTGAGCTCGACATGGACGTGACGGCCGGTTTTGCGGACATAATCGATCAACTTATGGCGCGCCACCGCGCTGATCCATGGCATGAAGGGCGAAGCCGGATCGTAGGTGTGGCGCTTTTCGTGTAAACTCAACAGGGTCATTTGTACAAGATCTTCGCCATCGCTGCCGCGCAGCCGGCGTCTGAAATAGGAAACAAGCCACGGCCGCAACGCACCGAGCAGGGTGCGATAGGCTTGCACATCGCCATTTTGGGCGGCACGCATCCAGGTCTGCCAGTCATCTGAATTATACGTCGCCATGGCGCGAAAGGTTACATCCTGGAAGGCTTGGCCGAAGATCTTGGGCTTGATCGGACCTGAATCGTTGCTGCCATTAAGACATGCCCGGCAAAAAATCACAAATAATTTGGCATAGCTGTAACCCGCGGCGACAGACCGCCGTATTGCCTATCAGGTGACGCAATGAGGCGCACCACGACAACACACTCTGAGGATTCCCCATGAACAAGTCCACCGTCCGCGTCCTGCAAGTCACCGCCGCCCTGGCTGCCCTTGTCGGCGGCGCCGCGCTCGTCGCCAATACCGCCTCCGCCAAGGACGGCTTTGAAAAGTGCGCCGGCATCGCCAAGGCACATCAGAACGACTGCCACAACGGCGTTCACACCTGCGCCGGCCAGGCGGCCAAGGACGGCGATGCCAGCGAGTGGCTGTACGTCCCGACCGGCACCTGCGCCAAGATCGTCGGCGGCAAGGTCGTCAGCTAATTAAGCTCTTGTCCTTCCTTCCCCCGCAGGAGGGACATGGCGCGACGCGTGTCGTCGCTGACGGAAGGGGCGTCTTGTTTCCCGCGCCTACGGGAGTACCACACCAGGACGTCCCTTTCCCCTTTTATCCGGTATCATCATGATCACGTCCACAGGCATCGGCCTGCGCGCGCCCCATATTGCCGAAGTTCTGGCGAACCGGCCGGCGCTCGGCTTTCTCGAAGTCCACACCGAGAACTATTTCGGCGGCGGCGCCAAGTTGAAGCAGCTCGAAAACCTGCGCGCCACCTATCCCCTATCGTTTCACGGCGTCGGCCTGTCGCTTGGCCGCGCCGATGGCCTGGACCAAGACCATTTGCGCCAGATCGCCGCCCTGGTTGATCGTTTCGAGCCTTTCCACGTCTCCGAACATCTGAGCTGGAGCGCATTCGGCCACACCGGGGTGCCGGATCTCCTGCCCCTGCCCTTCACCGCTGAAGCGCTGGCCACGACCGCCCGTCATATCGAACAATTCCAGGATGCGATCGGCCGGCCGATCCTGATCGAAAACCCGTCCAGCTATCTTGCTTTCGACGGCTGCGACTATGACGAGCCCGAATTCCTGTCGCGCCTGGCCGAAATGACCGGCTGCGGCGTCCTTTTGGACATCAACAACATCTATGTCAGCGCCCACAATCTCGGCCGTGATCCGCTCGCCTATTTCAAAGGCCTGCGCGCCAAGGGCAGCGTGCGACAATATCACCTGGCCGGCCACGCTGCCTCCGGCGACCTGCTCATCGATACCCACGGCGCCCGCGTCTGCGCCGAAGTCTGGGCATTGTACGAAGAGGCGCTCGGCCGTTTCGGCGACCAAGCAACCCTGATCGAATGGGACAGTGACATCCCGGCGCTTGACGTGCTGCTGGCCGAAGCCGCCACCGCCGATCGCTATCGCGAGGCCGCCTATGTGCTTTAAAAATGGGCGCTTTGACACAGGCGATCTCGCCGCCTTTCAGCACGATTTCCTCGTCCGCATCACCACAGCCGATCCCGCCGACACTTCGGCGGCCATGTCCGTCTACCGCGCCAACCATCTGCACGGCCTGATCGACGTTCTGCTCGCCGTCCATGAAAAGACGGCGGAGATGCTGGGGGAGAATGCCTTCAAGGCCTTCGCCCGCGACTATGTTCGCGCTTACCCCTTGAGCTGCAGCGACCGCAATTTCTACGGCGCCACCTTTGGCGATTTCCTGGCGGACCATCCGCAACTGGGCGATCTGGCCTGGCTGCCCGATCTGGCGCGTTTCGAATTCGCCATCCACCGCGCCTACAATGCCGAAGATGCCGAAGCCTGTGGTTTCGAATCCCTGCTCGATCCGAATAGCGGTGCGACCCTGCACCCGTCGGCCCGGATCCTGACCACCGCCTGCGACGTCAGAAGCCTTTACACCCGGTCTGCTGAACCGCTGATCGTGCGCCCGTTGACCTGCCATCTATTAATCGGCCGCACCCAAGCCGATGAAGTCATCTGGCTCAGCTTGGTCGCTATCGAAGTCCGCTTTCTCGACCTGCTTAGCCAAACCCGGTCCCTGTTCGTTAGTCTGGACGCCCTAGCGCCGACGGAAGACGACATGACTGTCCTGCAGACCCTCCTGGCCAAGCTGGTTCAGAACGGCCTGCTCATCTCATGCCAAACCACAATGGAAACGCCACAATGACCCCCGCCATCGAAACACTCCCCGCCACCAATCCCCTCAGGCTGCTGATCCGCGCCTATGGCAGGTTCGAAACGCGCCTGGCAAAGCTCGGTTGGCTGAAGGGCCTGTCACTGCTGGCGATCCGGCTATACCTGGCGCAGTTTTTCTTTTTCTCCGGCCTGACCAAGATCAAGAGCTGGGCAACAACTATCGCCCTGTTTCAGGACGAATACCACGTGCCCATCCTGCCGCCGGAGCTGGCCGCCTTGCTGTCGGCCACCGCCGAACTCAGCCTGCCCGTCCTGCTCGTCGCCGGCCTGTTCAGCCGCTTTGCCGCGCTCGGCCTGTTCTGCATGACCCTAGTCATCGAGCTGTTCGTATATCCCGGGACGGCCGAGAACTATTTCATCATGCTGCTGTCCGGCGCTATCATCGCCAATGGATCGGGTTTTTTCGGCGCCGATTACTGGCTGGCGAAGAAGAGCTAACCCTCGAACAGGTCCGGCGTACTGGTCGGTTGTGCCGGCGGTGTCAGGCCAAGATGCAGATAGGCCCGTGCGCAGGCGGTGCGGCCGCGCTGGGTGCGCTGGATAAAGCCCTGTTGCAACAGATAGGGCTCGATCATATCCTCGACGGCGTCACGGGCTTCGGCGATCGCGGCCGACAGGGTTTCCAGGCCCACCGGCCCGCCGCCATAGTTCTCGATCAGGGCGCGCAGATAGCGCCGGTCGGAGTGATCCAAGCCGACGGAATCGACCTCCAGCCGCGCCAAAGCCTTGGCCGCCGCGCGCTTGTCGATAACGTCCGTGCCGTCGGCATGAGCGAAGTCGCGCACCCGCCTGAGTAACCGGCCGGCGACCCGCGGCGTGCCGCGCGATCGCGACGCGATCTCCATGGCGCCGTCCTCGCTTAAGGTCGCGCCCATCTTGCGTGCCGCCCCTAACACCACGCGCACCAACTCGTCGGGCGTATAGAATTCCAGCCGCAATGGGATACCGAAGCGATCGCGCAACGGCGTCGACAGCAAACCCGCACGCGTCGTGGCGCCGACCAGGGTAAAGGGCGCCAGGTCGATGCGCACAGTGCGCGCCGCCGGACCATCGCCGATGATCAGATCCAGCACATAGTCTTCCATGGCCGGGTAGAGGATTTCCTCGACCACCGGGTTCAGCCGATGGATTTCGTCGATAAACAGGACATCATTGGGTTCGAGGTTCGACAGGATGGCCGCCAGATCGCCGGCCTTGGCAAGAACGGGTCCCGACGTGGCGCGAAAACCGACACCCAATTCGCGGGCCACGATCTGCGCCAGCGTCGTCTTGCCGAGACCCGGCGGGCCATAAAACAACACGTGATCGAGCGCTTCCGAGCGTTTCGACGCCGCCTGGACGAAGACTTTCAGATTAGCCTTCAGCGGCGCCTGACCGACGAAATCGTCGAAACTCTGCGGCCGCATGGCGCGATCCTGGGCACGTTCATCGTAATTGTCCTCGGACTCGCCGGAAATAAGCCTGGCCATTATTATATCTCACGCTTGGTGTGCTGCGCACACCGCTCCGATGGGGCGCGCAAACGTGCGCGGCGCCCCGTCGGGCGCTGGCAATGTTGACGCGCTTTGCGCGGAGTTTTTGTCATGTTAGCGTCCCAGGGCCTTCAACGAGGCGCGGATCATGGCCGGCAGCTCGGCGTCGGGGCCGAGCGTCTTTATTGCCGTATCGACCGCCAAGCGCGCCGACTGTTCCGGTATGCCGAGCCCGATCAGGGCGGCGACGCTCTCGCCGGTCAAGCTCGGTGCGGCGGGCGCCGGTCCCTTGTAGGCGCCGGCTGAAACACCGACCTCGAACACCGCGTCGGACAAGGCCTTGCCCTTTAGCTCGATGACGATGCGCTGGGCCAATTTCGGTCCGACGCCATTGGCGCGCCCGACGCTGGCCTTGTCCTCGTGAGCCACGGCCTGGGCCAGTTCGTGCGGGGTCAGGATATCGAGCACGGACAGGGCTGCCTTGGGACCGACGCCCTGGACGCCTTGCAAGACGACATAGGCCTTGCGCTCGTCCTTGGTCAGGAAGCCGTAGAGGCGCGTGCCGTCTTCGCGAGTGGCGCTTTCGATATGCAGAATGACTTCGCTGTCGAGCGACGGCAAGGCGGCAAGAGTGCGCACGCCGCAGCGCACGACATAACCGACGCCACCGCATTCAACGATGACCTCTTCGTCGCCGATTTCGAGCAGCGCGCCTCTTAACCTGCCGATCATGCCGCGCCTCGCTGAATGGCTCGGGTCAAGCTGGCCATCTTGCGCTTGTGGGCATGGGTGATGGCACAGGCCAGGGCATCGGCGGCATCCGCCTTAAGGCCACCCTCGGCTTTTCCAGCCATGGGCAACAGGCGTTTGACCATGAACAGGATCTGATCCTTGTCGGCGCGGCCGGCGCCGACCACCGATTTTTTGATATCGAGCGCAGCATATTCGGCCACCAGAAGCCCTGCCTTGGCCGGGGCCAGCATGGCGGCGGCGCGGGCATGGCCGAGTTTCAAGGTCGAGGACGGATTCATGTTCACGAAGGTCTCTTCGATGGCGGCTTCATTGGGCGACCATTGGGCGATCACCTCGGTCAAGCCATCGAAAAGATTGAGCAATCTGACCGACAGCTCCTGGTCGACAAGAGGTTCGATGACGCCGTGGGCGACCCAGCTCAGCCGCGCCCCTTCGGCGTCGATCAGCCCCCAACCGAGCCGCCGCAGGCCGGGATCGAGCCCGAGGATACGAATCATGTTCTTCATATGTTCAAGTTTTAGACGCGATCAGGAGGCCATGCAAGAGCCGGAAAGGGGCATGGCGAGAAAGTTGCATAACTGCCGCAAAAGACACGTCATTTCGTACTTTTGGCACAGTCTGAATAAGTTAAGATTGCCATAGAGGTCATTGCGGGGTTAAGCTTTTATGAAGAATGCGTTTGGGGGTAGGCCATGAGCAGTACCAATTCGACCTTGGAGGGCTACGGCCAGGCGCCGAAGCGCGGGCCGATTGTCTTTATTGTCCTTATTGTTCTGGCACTTATCCTGTGCGCGGTGGCCGCTGTCATGGGCACTGCTCCGGTTATCGACCCCCATGTCGAAGACTGGATCAATTGGGTCCGGGCCGAAAAAATGTGGGGCGGCATCTTCGCCGTCGCCCTGGTTATTGCCTTTATCGGTATCGTCGGCACCCTGTTGCGCGTTTTTTCGGGCTCGCCTCAACCCAAGCCGGTCAAGGTCGCCAAGCGCGCCGCGCCGGCCCCGGTATCGCCCGCGGTCGCGTTTGCTCAGGACGACAGCCATCTCAATGTTCCGGCCAGCGAAACCGTCGCCCGTCCCGATCCGCGCGGCAGCCTGAAGTTCGAAGCGCAAAAAGTGGAAATTCCCGCCGCTCACACTGAGGAGACCCATCCCCTCTTCGCGGAGCCTGAGGTCCAGTCGCTTGAGCCGGCGATTTTCCACGACAACGCCTCGGACAGTTTTCTGAGTCAGAATCCCGTGGTCTCGCAATCCGTGTCCGCGCCGTCCGCGCCCTCTCCCTTCCAATCAACGGATGTCCTGGCCGACACCCACGGCCTGCACATCAATGCCGGCGCGCAGGTGATCCCGATCCGCCCCGACATTACCATTCCCAGCCACGATCCGGTCGAAGCCGCCCTGCTGGCCGACACCTCTGCCGCGCCGCGTCCGGCGCCGCAGAGCGATATGAGCGCGGTCATCAGCTCGGCCATGAAGTTTATCGAAACAGCGCCGGAACCGGTACATGAAGTTGTGACCGAACCGGTCGCGGCGCCTGTTGCCGAAACTCTGGTTGTCGAGACGCCGCAGGTCGATGACGCCAACGAGATCCGCCAAGCCGTCGCCGTCGCCTTGTCGGTATGGCCGGATTCGACGCGATCGATCGCTGCCGACGAGCTCAGCGTGCGTATGGCGCACCTCTATTACGACAAGACGCCGGAAAGCGCCCGCGCCTTCCACCTGATTGCGCACGGCGACCTCAATGCCGGCGCCAATGCCCTGCAAAGTCAGGCCGATTCTCTGGTGGAAGCCGGAAAGCCTGCCCTGGCCGCCGAGCTATGGCGCATCTCGGGCGCCCTGGCCATGGGCCGCGATGACGCCAAGGCCATGGCGGCCTATGAAAAGGTCTCAGCGCTCGACCCGGCCGATGCCAATATCCACCTCTATCTCGCCCGGCGTTACCAAATGGCCGGCGACACGGTCAAACAGCCGGCCGTCCTGGCTCGCGCCCTGGCCGTTATCAGCGATCCAGCCATCCGCGCCGAACTGCTGGCGCCCTATGCCGACCTGAAGATGAAGGCCGGTGACGCCAAGGCCGCCGGCGACGCCTTCGAGGAACTGAGCCGCCTCAATGAAACGACGGCGTATCTCAAACCCGACGATGTCGCGGCCCGCTCGGCCTATGGCATCACGGTCGCACGCCTCGCTCAGGCCCGGGAAATGCAGGGCGCCTATGACTTGGCCGGACCGCTGTACAAAAAGGCGCATCAGGTGTTCGCCGATCTGTCGGCGATGAAGCCTGACCACCCCGGCCTGCGCGCCATGGCCGACAATGCCATGAAGGACGCCGGCCGTTTTGGCGGCTGACGTCATTAGGCAAGAAGTCGGTCCACAGATTACACAGATTTCGCAGATTTTTCTGTGCGCATTTGGCAAGCACCGGTCGTTGGACCGACGCTTAAAGATCGCTTCGCGATCGGGCGGATTTGCCACCTACGCCGGAGTGAACGCGTGTGCTCTAAAAAATCTGCGAAATCTGCGTAATCTGTGGATCCCCTTCTCTTCTAAACGTGCCGCCCGTCGGCCGTCGATCGGCGCAGGGACAGCAGCCACAAGCGCGCCGGGCGCTCGACGAAGCGGTAGGTCAGGGACGACAGCCCGATGACCAGCACGGTGAAAACGGCGGCATAGGCCAGACGTTCCCAGGTGTTGAACACGCCATAGGTCGCCTTGACCCAGGGCAGCAGGAACCACAGGGCGCTGAACACCACACCGTGGACCAGGTACAGCGAATAGGAAATCCGCCCGAGATATTGCAGCGGGCCGGTTTGCAGCAGGCGATGGAACAGTCCGGCATTGCGGCTGACGGCCAGGATCAGCAGACAGAACAACGGCACGACCATCAGGTCGTTAAGCTTGAAGTGGAAAACCGCCGCCACCCCGGCCAGCAGCGCCAGCGCGACCACATCATGCCGCGTCCAGGTCAGCCAGTTTTCGCGATAGATGCGATAAACGCCCAGACCGATAACGAACTCGAACAGGCAGCGAAAGAAGCCCCAATTATAGGTGATGTCGAGATTGTGGTCTTTCAGGCCGTAGACCAGCCCCGCCAGCAAACCGAAGCCGATCAGCATGGCGAGGATGCTCAGCCAGGCCGGAGCCTTGCGCAGGCCGATGATCAGCAAAAAGGTCGCGACATAGGTCCACCATTCCGCCCCGATCGACCACGAGACGATATCCCATGACAGATAGACGTGCTGGTTCATGGCGTGGGTCAGCAACAAATTGGACGGGATGGCTCGCCACGCCATGAAGGTCTCCCAGCTACCGTCCTTCACACCGGGAACGAACAGCGGATAGGTCACGGCGATGATGACGACCAGGGCGAGACAGAATAGGTGCAGCGGATAGATCCGCGCCAGCCGCGCCCACAGATAGTCGACGACCTTGCCGCCCGACGTCAGGCGGTCGCCGAAGACGTGGGCCATGATGAAGCCGCTGAGCAGGAAGAAGAAATCGACCCAGAGATAGCCGTGGGAAATAATGCCGGTGGCGTCGCGCGAGACGAGCGCGCCCATATCGCGATAGAAAAGACTGACGTCGATATGGAAGACCATAACCCATAAGGCCGCCAGACCGCGCAACGGTGTCAATGAGTCGATATATTTGACCTGGTTCACGATAACCCCCTGTTTTGTCGCAGGGCTATCACGGGTGAACAGACTATCGGCAAGAATACGATTTCACGCCGCGTGAATACCTATTCGCGCGCCGTGCCGGTACAAAAAAACCTCCCATGCTTTCGCACGGGAGGTTTCGGGTCCAGGTTTCGATACCCCGGTTTAGTCGTTGTCGTCGTCGTCACCGTCTTGATTAACCGAACCTGAGCCGCTGATATGGCTGACCAGGCTGGTGGGCTTGATGGTCAGGTCGACATCGCCGCTGCCGGCAATATTCACCTGGGCCTTGCCGGTGGCCGCCAGGGTAGCGTCGCCTGAGCCGTTAATGGTGATGTCGGCATCCTTGATGGCCAGGCCTTCGAGATCAGCGTCACCATCGCCGGAGATGGTCAGCTTCAGGGCGTCGGTGTGGCCGGTGGCATTGATCGAGCCATTGCCGGACAAGGTGACATCCAAGCTCTTCTGATCGTAACCATGCAGGCTGAGATCGCCATTGCCGGCCAGGGCGAAGGTTTTGACGTTCGGCGCCGTGACGACGATCTTAAGATTGTCATCGCTGTCGCGGGCGTCGAAACCGTCCTGGCCCCAATGCAGGGTGACGATGTGCTGGCGTTCCGGACCGTCGGTATAGGTCAGCTTGCCGTCGTTGAACTGCAGGCGATCAAGCAGGGCTTGCGGGCCGGTGAGCGTAATGCCGGCGGTCGGCCCTTGGGTATAGACGACGTCGGCCGGGACATCGACCGAGAGGCTGTCGCCGCCGGTCCAGGCCAGGGTCTTGGTCACCGGCAGATCGGCCTTGGCGAAATCGCCCTTCTTGAAGCGAACATGGTCGCCGTCTTCGAGGACGCTCATATTCCAGCCGTGGGTATTGACGTCCTGGCTGATCAGGGCGGCTGAGGCGGCAATACAGCCTATCGAAATGACGAAGGAGACGCCGGCGAAAAGAAACAGTTTGCGGATCATGGACGTGTCCTTAAGCGTTGTCGAGCGCGGGCTTGACCACGCGATAGTGCAGGCGGGCAAACCAAACCAGGCCGTTGACCAGCCAGATGGTCAGGGCAAGCGTTACGGCAGCGACAGCGGCCGCGCCGGCCATAATGCCGAAACCGCCCAGCATGGCGGCGGCAATGCCGCCGGGCAGGCCCATAAAGGGACCGGCCGCGAAGGCGACACCGCCGCCGATAAAGGCGCCGATCGCGCCGGTAAAGACACCGACCAGGACCCCGCCTATGGTGCCGAGGATCGGCAGCAGGACCAGGATGTCGAGCGCGCCGAGGCCCAAAATGCCGATGATGGCGCCGACGGCCGAAGACGGCGTCTTGGCGGTATCCCAGCTCTTGACGCCGGCCTCGGCCTTCAATTCGCGAGCCAGGCGGTCGGGATCGCCGAGTGCATTGGCGACGTCGACATCGCTGCGGCCGGCGGCGGCGGCGTCATCGAAATAGGCGGCATAGTCGTCGAGCCAGTCCTGGGCGGTGGCGGCGGGCACGCCGCTGAGGCCCTTTTTCAGCCTGTCGAGAAATTCGGTGCGAGTCATGGGATCAGGCCTCTTGAGGTGTAGGAATGGGTTCGAGAAGGGCATCGACAGCGCGGGCGAAACCCTGCCATTCGCTGCGTTGCGCGGCCAGGGCCGCCTGGCCGGCGGGGGTCAGCTTGTAATATTTACGCGACGGGCCGGTCGAGGATTCGACCAGATAGGTGGCGACCAGGCCATCGCCCTGCATGCGGCGCATCAGGGGATAGATGGTGCCCTCCCCCATGCCGATCGCGGTGGACAGGTTGCTGGCGATCTCATAGGCATAGCTTTCGTGGCGAGCGAGAACCGCCAGCACACACAGGCTGAGCACGCCTTTTTTCAGTTGGATATCAATGGTTTCAGGCATTTTGCGGGTCCTCACGGCTCGATTGGGCCGTAGGGAGAGATTATGGCAAGCTACCTATCCATGCAAGGTATATATCATTAAATAGTAGTAAGGTTCGAAAACGCGGTAGCACGTTATTGCCAGACCGCACGCCATATCTACGGCTTGTAGAAGACGAAGCCGGCCCCGCAGGCGATCAACGTAAACCCGACCGCCGTCTGCCATTTCAGCGGCTCGCCCAGATACACCGCTGAGAAAACGACAAAGACCAAAAGCGTAATCACCTCTTGGATGGTCTTCAACTGCGCCGCGGAGAACGTGCCATAGCCGATGCGGTTGGCCGGCACCTGGAAGCAATATTCGAAAAAGGCGATACCCCAGCTGACGAGAATAACGACCCACAGCTTCTCCATCTTGAATTTAAGATGGCCGTACCAGGCCAGGGTCATGAACAGGTTCGAGCAGACAAGCAGGCCGACGGTCAAAAACGCGGGCGGTATTTTCAGCATGGCGGGCTTCCGGATGGAGACATGGCCGCGTCATAGAAGGAGACTGGCCGGCAAGCAAGACACCCGCAACCTCATAACTTCTGGAATATCTCCCAATCGATAAAGGGCAGGCCGAGCAGGCCGATAACGACCGTCAACAGCAGCGGCACTGCGGCCCGCCAACCGGCGGTGCGACCGCCGATACCGATGGCAATGCACGCCTTGACCAGGTTGTTGAGCAATACCGGCGCCGCCAGGATCACCCCTGCCACATCGCCTGCCACCGTACCTGGCGGCAGGCCGCTCATGGTGATGATGGCGGAATCGACGTCAACCATGCCCGAAATCGCCAGGGCGGTGGCCAGGCCGCCATCGCCGAATTGATGCAGCATCCAGCGGGCAATGACCGACAGGATCATGACCAGGCCGGCCAGCAGCAGTGCCGGTACGATATCGAACGGATTGCGTACGGCCATTGCTCCGGCCGGCACTGTCGCCCCCTTGGCGCGCCACAGCAGCCAGCCGGTGTAAGCCAGATTGAAGACGGCGGCCGGTGCGACCAGGATAGCCAGGGACGGCAGAGCGAAGTGCGCCAGGATGGCGACCAGGATCAGGACGCGCATGACCATGACGGCCGTCGCCACCGCAATCCCTGCGATCAGGATGGGTTCGGACTCCTCGCCCTTGCGCAGGCGGTTGGCCAAGGACGCCGTCACCGCTGTCGAGGATACGACAGCGCCTGCTGCGGCCGTGGCGATCGTTCCACGCGAAGGACCAAGCCAACGCGTCGCGATATAGCCGGCAAGGGAGATGCCGGACACCAGTACGACGACCATCCACAGCTGGCGCGGGTTCCATGCTTCGTAGGGCCCATAGGCATGGTCGGGCAAAAGCGGCAGGATGGCGAGCGATATGAGGGCAAAGCGGGCCACTGCCTGAACCTCGCCTTCGCTCATCTGCCCGATCAGGCCGTGGAGCTGGCGCCGCGACGCCAGGACGAGCGTGGTGAGGGCGGCGGCGACCGAGGCGAGGACGCCCTGACCGGCGGCCGCCAACAAGCCGATGCCGAGGGTAATCATGGCGACGATGGTGGTCGTGGCGCTCAGGCGATCCGCCTTTTTCGATTCGCGCAGATAGCCGATCAGCACGGCGATAGCGGCGCCGGCGACGATCAGGACAGTTAGCCAGGGCGACACCGCGCGCCCCACCTGCGCGGCCAGACCGCCGGCAAGCCCGAGAAGGCCGAAGGTGCGGATCCCCGCCACGCGCGTACCTTTGGCGTCATCGCGATGCGACCAGCCGCGCTCAACGCCGATCAGCAGGCCGAGCGCCAGGGCCAGCAGGACGCCGCTCAGCGGTTCAAAAGCAGCGAAGAAGACTTCCATTACTCCCTCAGCCATTTGCGCCACAGCGGCTTGACCGTTTCCAGGATAACCAGGGTCAGGACGCCGGCGCCCAAGCTTAACAGGAGATCGTCCCCGTGCAAGGGACCGAAATGGAACAGGCGGCTGGCGACCGGCCACACCAGGGTGACGGCCAGCATGACGGCGACGGCCGACAGGACATAGACAAGCGCGGGGCTCGGTCGCCGGAAGGCCGTCAACAGGGAAGCGCTGTACGAGCGGTTGACCAGGATCAGAGCCGCGAAGGCCATGACCAGCGAGACGAAGGCCAGGGCGCGGACTTCGTTTTCGGCCATGCCCGAATGCAGGGCCAGGACGAAGATGAGGGCGACGACGGCAAAGACGAACAGCCCTTGCAGCACGCTCCAGACGATGAGCTGACGCGAAAACAGCGGCTCGTCCGGTGCCCGCGGCGGCCGGCGCATGACATTGTCCTCTTCGCTCTCGGCTTCAAAGACCAGGGAGCATACGGGATCGATGATCATTTCGAGGAAGGCGATATGCATCGGCCCGAACAGGATCGGCAGGCCGAAGACCAGCGGCAGCAAGGCCAGGCCGGCGATCGGAACGTGGACGGCAAAGATGAAGGCCATGGCCTTGCGCAGATTGTCGTAGATGCGCCGGCCTAACCTTATGGCGGTGACGATAGCGCCGAAATCGTCGTCGAGCAGGACCAGGGCGGCGGCTTCGCGCGCCACGTCGGTACCGCGGCCGCCCATGGCGATACCGATATGGGCCGCCTTCAGCGATGGCGCGTCATTGACGCCATCACCGGTCATGGCGACAATCTCGCCATTGGCCTTCAAGGCCTCGACCAGACGCAGTTTCTGCGCCGGTTGAATGCGGGCGAAGACGGTAACCGTCTTGAGTTTTTCGGCGAGGACCGGATCGCTCATCGCGGCCAACTCGTCGCCGCCGACAATGTTTTCGCACGCGCCGCCGGCAAACAGGCCGGCTTGACGCGCTATGGCCTGGGCGGTCACCGGATAGTCGCCGGTGATCATGATGACGCGAATGCCCGCGGCCCGACATTCTTGGATCGCCGCCGGCACGCTGGCGCGCAAGGGATCGGCCAGACCGACCAGACCGAGATAGTCGAAAGTGAAGTCGCGCTGCGACTTGGGAAAGTCAGGCCCCGTGTGAGAGGCGCGGGCTATGCCGAGCACCCTCAGGCCCTGGGCGGCCATGGCCTCGACCGAAGCTTTCAGGCCGGCCATCGCTTCCGGATCGAGACGGCAAAGATTGGCAATGGCTTCTGGCGCCCCCTTGGCGGCCACGACCAGCTCGCCGCCCGCCGACTGCCACACCTGCGACATGGCGAGGAAATCGGGCCGCAGACCGTAGGATTTCACCAATTTGCGCGTTGCGGCGTGCGGATCGCCCATCCCCTTGAACGCGTGGAAGGCTTTCTCCATGGGATCGAAAGGATTGGGTTCGGAGGCCAGGCGCCCGACCTCCGCCAGATCGAGAAAGGCTTGCGGCAAGGCTTCGCCGGCGAGCCGCACCGCACCGTCGCTTGTCCGGAATTCCGCCAGGGACATCCTGTTTTCGGTCAGGGTGCCGGTCTTGTCGGTGCACAGGACCGTCGCGGAGCCCAGGGTTTCGATCGCCGAGGCCCGGCGCGTCAGCACCCGGGCGCGCGATATCCGCCAGGCGCCCATGGCCATGAAAACCGCCAGGACGACCGGAAACTCTTCCGGCAGCATGGACATGCCGAGCGCGATACCCGCGAGGACGGCCTGCAACCAGCCGCCGCGCAGGAGACCATACAAAAGCACAACGATCATGCAGACGACCGCCCCCACTGTGGCAAACATCAGCACGAGTTGGCGGGTCTGGGTCTGCAACCGCGGGACTTCGGTCGTCAGGCTGTTCAGCGAATGACCGATCTGACCGATCCGGCTCCGGACGCCGGTTGCCGCAACCTCGGACGTGCCCGTACCGCGCACGACCAGGGTGCCGGAAAAGACCGCTCGGCTGTCCGCCGCGTCCTGGGCCAGGGATTTCCGCACCGGCACGGATTCGCCAGTCAGCAGGGATTCATCGATCTGCAGGTCGTGAGCCTGCAGCAGGGTCGCATCGGCCGGCACGCGATCGCCTTCTTCCAGAACGATCAGATCGCCGCGTGCAACGTCGCGCCCGGCGATGCGGATACGGGCCCCGTCACGGACGACCAAGGCGCGCGGACCGGTCAGGTCGCGCAAGGCTTCCAGCACCTTTTCGGTACGCGTCTCCTGCACCGCGGTAATGACCACCGACAGGGCGGCAAAGGCAATCAGGACAAGGGCGTCCTTGAGGTCGCCGATCAACAGGTAGATGACGCCGCCGATCAGCAGCAGGGCCAGCATGGGTTCGCGCAGCACCTCAAGAATGATGCGTAACGGCGAGCGCCGGTTCGGTGCCGGGAGCTCGTTGAAACCCTCCGTTTCAAGCCGTCTTTGGGCTTCGGCCGCACTCAGGCCTTTGGAAGTTCGTGACTCGTTTTGGGGCATGGCATCCAATCGCGTTCCCAGCCGGGACATCGCCGGGAAGGCACAGGACTATGCACGGCCGTGGCCAGCCTGCGCTTGACAAGGATCAATTGCCGGATGCCGCTTATGGCGCCTCTTCCGCCGCCACATCTTTCTTCGCCGTCTTGTGGATCACCCGGGCCAGGAGCATGAAGGGCAGGATGGCCAGCCAGCACATGCGCGACAAGCCCACCTCACCTATGGCCGCCAGCCACACACCGATACTGAAACCGATGCCCGGCCCGATTGATTGTACCAGCCGCGCCAGCCGTTCGCGCCCGGTCATCCCGCCCAGCAGCCTGCCGCCATCGCGCGACGCAATGAACATCAGCACCGTCATGCCGAAGGACGCCAGGGCGCTGACGCCCCAGTAGATTTCCCAGCCGACAGCATTGCTGGGACCTACCCCCAGGACCGAGGCGGCGAAGGGCACCAATGTGACGGTGAGCAGGAAGAACAGGTTGGCAATGGCGGTCGGCCAATCGAATTGATGCAGCAATCGCGTCACGCGCATATGGATCGACCACCACAGCCCCACCAGCATAAAGCTGATCAGATAGGCGAACAGGGTGCGAAGTGTCTCCTCGCTGGTCAAACCTTCCCACAGAAGCCTGGCCGATTCCGGCCCCTCTATGCCTTTCGGAACGATCGGCGCGTGCAGTTCCAGCACCATGATGGTCAGGACGATGGCGAAGACCGCATCGGAAAAGAATAGCATGCGGTCAACCATGCGAGCGTCGGGCCCGCGTGCCTGGCTTTCGTGATGCGACATGCTGCTCTCCCCTGGATGATCGCGGGGATGCTACAGACGGCCTGGCGTTTGTCAATTCGCGGCATAAGGATGCAATGACTATTACCGACTCGCATGTGCCGATCCGGTAACCGTATCGCCTGACGAGTACCTTATGTCAGGGCCCGCCTTCCATGGCGCAACCTTGCAGCCGCATGCCTATGCTCCGGTGGTCGATCACATTTACCGGAGAACTCCACCATGGTTACCTATACCACCGACCCCGTTCCTGAGCGCAGCAACAACACGGCGATTATCATCCTGGCGCTCGTCGTCCTCGCCGCCATCGTTATCGGCGCCGTTTACTTCATGAACTACGCACCGATGAGCACAGCCACCAATACGACCACGGTCGACCGTACGGTTGATCGCATTCAGCAGGTTCCCGCTCCCACGCCAGCCCCGGCGCCGACCACTCAGGCCGTGACTCCGGATAATTCCACCACGACCACCACGACTACGACGCCGGCCGAGCAACCGGCCGCTACACCGGCTCCGGCCGATAGCACTACGCCGCAATAAACTATAAACCGCGATGAAGAAGAAAGCGCCGGTCGTCAGATCGGCGCTTTTTTGCGTGGCAGCCAGGTTTTGATCGCTGCGCCCCGGCCGAGATCGCGATTTTCCTGATCACCGGGCAGGAGGATCAGATGCCCGGCAATTTGACACCATATTCATCGGCAAAGGCGATCAAAGCCTCGGCATTGCCGATGGCGTCGTCGACCGGATCGTGGGTATGGGCGGTCCGGCGCAGGCTTTTCCATTGCGAGGCGGCACCGAAGTCGCGTTTCAGACCCGCATGGAAGTCGCCGATGCGGCGGGCGGAAAAACCGAATGGGTTATCGGCGCCATAGGCATGGAAATAGTAGTTGGCGAACGACCAGTCGAAGGCCGGATTATCGGAAACGAAGATTGGCCGGCTCTTAGAGCTTTCCTTCAGAAAAGCGCGGAAGGCGTTCATGCCGATGGCGGGATCCGGATAGGTTAGATGCTCTTCGCGCGTAATTTGCGAGATGGCCAGAGCTTCCGGAACCCAGCGATGCGAGATCGGGGCGAAGGTCGCCTTGAAAGTCGTGGCGAGCGTACGATCGACGCGGACGCAGCCAAGCGAGACCATGGAGAACAATCCGGGCGCCGGACCGTCGGCTTCGATATCGACAATAAACAGGCTCATGACGGCTCCATGAAAAAAGCGCCGGTCTTGCGACCGACGCTTTGATTTTAGCGGCTAAATTTCTGGAACTTGATCCGGTGGGGGATCAGTGAATCTGTGCCGAGGCGGCGCTTCTTGTCCTCTTCGTACATTTCGAAGTTACCTTCGAACCATTCGACATGGCTGTCGCCTTCGAAGGCCAGGATGTGGGTGGCCAGGCGGTCGAGGAACCAACGGTCGTGGGAGATGACCACGGCGCAGCCTGCGAAATCTTCCAGAGCCTCTTCCAACGCCTGCAAGGTTTCGATGTCGAGGTCGTTGGTCGGTTCGTCGAGCAGGATGACATTGCCGCCGGACGCCAGGGTTTTGGCGAGGTGGACGCGGTTGCGCTCACCGCCGGACAACAGGCCGACCTTCTTCTGCTGATCGCCGCCCTTGAAGTTGAAGCCGCCGACATAGGCGCGCGAATTGATTTCGCGCTTGCCGACCAGCATGACGTCGGTGCCGCCGGAAATCGCCTGCCACACGGTATGGCTGGGGTCGAGATCGTCGCGCGACTGGTCGACATAGGCCAGTTTCACCGTCTCGCCGAGGCGAAGCGTCCCGGCATCGGGCTGTTCGACGCCGGTGATCAGCTTGAACAGGGTCGATTTACCGGCGCCGTTCGGGCCGATGACACCGACGATACCGTTGGGCGGCAGTTTGAACGACAGGTCCTTGAACAGGAGCTTGTCGCCATATTCCTTTTCCAGGCCGGTGACTTCGAGCACCAGATTGCCGAGGCGCGGCCCGGGCGGGATCTGGATAGTGGCGAAGTTCTGCGCCTGGCGCGAATTTTCCTGTTCGCGCACCATATCGTCATAGGCGGCGAGACGGGCCTTCGACTTGGCCTGGCGGGCCTTGGCGCCGGAACGTACCCATTCCAGTTCCTTGGTGAGGGCGCGTTGGCGGGCTTCGGATTCCGATTGCTCCTGGACGACGCGCTTGGTCTTTTGTTCAAGCCAGCCGGAATAGTTGCCTTCGTAGGGAACGCCCTTGCCGCGGTCGAGTTCGAGCGTCCACTTGGTCACTTGATCGAGGAAATAACGATCGTGGGTGACGAGGATGACGCAGCCGGGGAAGTTTTCCAGGTGGTGCTGCAGCCAGGCGACGGATTCGGCGTCGAGGTGGTTGGTCGGCTCATCCAGCAGCAGCATGTCGGGCTTGCTGAGCAGCAGGCGGGCCAGGGCGACGCGGCGCTTTTCACCGCCGGACAGCTTGGTGACACCGGAATCGTTGGGCGGGCAACGCAGGGCGTCCATGGCCATTTCGATGCGCGAGTCGATATCCCACAGGTCGCCGGCGTCGATCTTTTCCTGGAGAGCGTTCATCTCATCCATGAGCTCGTCGGTATATTCTTCGCCCATCAACTCGGCGACCTTGTTGAAGCGGTCGAAGGTCTTCTTTTCGTCGCACCAGGCGATGACGTTTTCCCAGACATTGAGATTGTCGTCGAGGTGGGGTTCCTGTTCGAGATAACCCATCTTGGTGCCGTCGGCGGCCTTGGCTTCGCCGGAGAATTCCTTGTCGATGCCAGCCATGATCTTGAGCAGGGTCGACTTACCCGAACCGTTGACGCCGACAACACCGATCTTGGCGTCGGAATAGAAGCTCAGCCAGATGTTTTCGAAGACCTTCTTGCCGCCGGGATAGGCCTTGCTGAGGCCCTGCATTTGGAAAATATATTGTTGCGCCATGGGAGACGGCACCCTTTTCGAAAACTGGGTTGTACGGAGTGGCCGCCCGTTTAGCGTCTCAGGCGTAAAACCTCAAGATTTTAATGCGAGCGCTGCCGTCAACCGTTGCCGTCCATCATGTCCTTGGCAAATTCGAGATCGAGCATTTTCAGTCGCTTGATCTCGTCGCGCATGCGCGCCGCGGTTTCGAATTCGAGATTGCTGGCCGCCTCGCGCATGCGGGCCTCGAGATCGCGCAGGGTCGCCTGGAAGTTGGACCCGAGGAATGGCTTGGTGTCCTTTTCCGCCACGCCCATCGGGATGTCGATGCGACCGCTCTTTTCAAACGGTGAGTCGAGAATGTCGCTGATGCCGCGTTTGACGGATTCCGGTGTGATATTATGTTCGACATTATAGGCGAGTTGTTTTTCGCGGCGGCGGTTGGTCTCGCTGATGGCGCGTTCCATCGATCCCGTCATGCGATCGGCATAAAGGATAACACGGCCGTCGATATTGCGTGCCGCCCGGCCAATGGTCTGAATCAGCGAGGTTTCCGAACGCAGGAAACCTTCCTTGTCGGCATCGAGGATGGCGACAAAGCCGCATTCCGGTATGTCGAGGCCTTCGCGCAGCAGGTTGATGCCGATCAGCACGTCGAAGGCTCCAAGGCGCAGGTCGCGGATGATTTCGATACGTTCCAGCGTTTCGACGTCACTATGCATATAGCGGACGCGGATACCCTGCTCATGCATATAGTCGGTGAGGTTTTCGGCCATCTTCTTGGTCAGGACGGTGACGAGCGAGCGATAGCCGTGCTTGGCGACCTCGCGGACCTCGGCGATGACGTCGTCGACCTGGTTGAACCCGTCCTTGTGGACCGGGCGGATCTCGACCGGCGGGTCGATCAGGCCGGTCGGGCGGATGACCTGTTCGGCAAAGACGCCGGCGGTGCGTTCCATCTCCCACTTGCCGGGCGTGGCGGAGACATAGACCGATTGGGGCCGCATGGCGTCCCACTCTTCGAACTTGAGCGGGCGATTGTCCATGCAAGACGGCAAGCGGAAGCCGTATTCGGCCAGGACCGATTTGCGCGCGAAGTCGCCGCGGTACATGCCGCCGATCTGCGGCACCGAGACGTGGCTTTCGTCGACGAAGAGCAGCGCATTTTCCGGCAGGTATTCGAAGAAGGTCGGCGGCGGCTCGCCCGGGCCGCGGCCGGTCAGGTAGCGCGAATAGTTTTCAATACCTGCGCAGGCTCCTGTCGCCTCCATCATCTCGATGTCGAAGGTGGTGCGCTGCTCGAGGCGCTGGGCTTCGAGCAGCTTGCCTTCGCTATGGAGCTGTTCGAGGCGCTGCTTGAGCTCGATCTTGATGCGATCGACGGCCTGGCGCAAGGTCGGCCGCGGCGTGACATAGTGGCTGGCGGCATAGACCTTGATGTCGCGCAGATCCACGATCTTCTTGCCGGTCAGGGGATCGAATTCCTGGATCGACTCGATCTCATCGCCGAACATATTGATGCGCCACGCTCTGTCTTCATAGTGGGCGGGGTAGATTTCGATGACATCGCCACGGCGGCGGAACATGCCGCGCTCAAAGGCCTGGTCGTTGCGCTTATATTGCAAGGCGACCAGGTCGTTACGCAGTTGCGCTTCGTCGATGGTATCGCCGACCTTCAGCTCAAGCGTCATGGCCGTGTAGGTTTCGACCGAGCCGATACCGTAGATACATGACACCGAGGCGACGATGATGACGTCGTCGCGTTCGAGGATCGCCCGCGTCGCCGAGTGGCGCATACGATCGATCTGTTCGTTAATCGACGAATCCTTCTCGATAAAGGTGTCGGTACGCGGGACATAGGCTTCGGGTTGGTAATAGTCGTAGTAGGAGACGAAATATTCCACCGCATTGTCGGGGAAGAAGGCCTTGAACTCGGAATAGAGTTGGGCGGCCAGGGTCTTGTTGTGAGCCAGGATCAGGGCCGGACGCTGGGTCTGCTCGATGATCTTGGCCATGGTGAAGGTCTTGCCCGAGCCGGTGACGCCGAGCAGGACCTGGTCGTGTTCGCGGGCGGCTATGCCTTCCAGCAGGTCGGCAATCGCCGTCGGCTGATCCCCGGCGGGCTCATAAGGCGCGGCGAGGCGGAAGCGCTTGCCGCCCTCGGACTTGTCCGGGCGCTGCGGCTTGTGCGGCACCCAGGGAGCCTGGGTCAGGACAAAATCGGCCACAAACGCGCCGGAATTGTCGGAAAAGCCAGGATTTTGCGGGGAACGGGTCATGAACACAACATAAGCTCGGGTGGAAAAATTGAAAGGGCGGCATAAAAAAACTTTGATCGCGCGACGGCCGGCACCTTTTTGTGATCGCGGGTGATTCTGACGCACTGCAACACCAAATCTTGTCAGCGGACCCGGCGGTATGTAAAAATTTGCCTTTTGAATCCAGCCGGTTAATTCGGGCCTCCGGCTTGCCGTGCACGGAAGGCCGGTAAAAACTTTCGCAAACTGCTCACTTAAGGTTTTGTTAAGTTAAGCTTATCTGAATAAATTTTTGACTATAAAGAAGAGGGAAATAATAAAGGCTCGGCCCCATGTATAATCTATGTATCGAATACTCACTTTTTCCTGTCAATATAAATATGATCAACTGTCTGTATAGGACGTTATCTGCTTGTTAATCCTCCTTTCCGACGGGTGAACAACTATCGCTAACGGGCTGTTAATCACTATTTAACACATTTACGCCACATTTGGCCCTTAGAGAACGCCTCGCTTGATGAGCCCGGAAGTGGCTTGTCGGCACCTGTCGCCGGTTTTGATGAAGAGATTTGTCGCGACCTGGCGCACCTAAGGAGGGCACGCACCGCCCTTGTCACAGAGGACTCGAAACCCTTGGGTTTAGCAACAACAGCACGCTACAAAATGCGTGCACTGATGGCGGCAAGTTCTATTGGTATCCTTATCGGCGCCTCAGTCGGCTCCGCCTATCTCGGCGGCCGTCTGGCGCACGACAACAGCGCCCGGCACGTCGCCGGCCGCCTGATGCAACTGGCTTCCGTCAGCAAGGACGGCAAGATCGACGAGTCGTCCGTCCGCATGCTTGAAGCCGCGGACGCCGGCCACGTCGTCAGCCCCACGGCGATGGATATCGCCATGCGCTTTTCCAACTATGCCGGCGTCAATGGCGACGGCGGCAGCCAGAACATGATGATGGCGCAAAGCCTGTCGGCCATGCGCACGGCGGACGATATTCGCTCGATGCGCGGTCTGGAGCCGGCGCAGATCGTACGCGCCGGCCTCGACATCACCAGCAGCGCCGCCCAGGTCATCGCCGATCACCCGATCCGCGCCGCCGCGGCCATGGTCTTCAAAGCCCACAGCCAAAACGATTCCGATTGCCTCACCCAGGCCATCTATTATGAAGCACGCGGTGAAGGCACAGACGGCATGCGTGCCGTCGCCCAGGTCATCCTGAACCGCGTCCGCCATCCCGCATACCCCAAGACCATTTGCGGTGTCGTCTATCAGGGCGCCACGCAACGCGTGTCGTGCCAGTTCAGCTTCGTCTGTAACGGCGCCATGAACGGCCCCCTCGAAACCTGGGCCTGGCGTCGCGCCAAATCGGTGGCGGATGCTGCACTCGGCGGTTATGTGATGAGTTCGGTGGGTACAGCGACCAGCTTCCACACCACTGGCGTCAAACCCGGCTGGTCCGGCACCATGGATCGCGTCACCCAGGTCGGTTCGCATATCTTCTATCAGTTCCGCGGACGCGGTTCGCGCATCGGCGGCGCCGATGGCGTCATGCCGTCCGACAGCATGCCGGGTGCAACCCAGATCCAGGCCGATACGCCGGCTGTCGACGGCGACACCACGGCGCCCGACGCCGACACCGCCACCACGCAAATGCTGAACGCAGTGTCGCGTGCCCAGGCCCTGCCCAAGCCGGTGACGGTTGCGGCTCAGGTCACTGGCAAGTCGGCCCGGGACATCATTGCCGAGGTCAGCCTACCGCCTCAAAATTCCGAGCAAAATACGGTACAGGCGCCCGCGCCGACCAAGACCTCGCTGGCATCGAACGACGCGCCGGCCCTCGTCAAGCCCTAAGCTCAAGAGACCTCCACCAGAAAAACGCCCGGTCAACCTTTCTCATAAAGTTGGCGGGCGTTTTTTTATGCCTTTTTGGGGCGCATAAACTCCAGATGCCCGTAACGGACGTCTTTTCCTTTTCTGTTAGGATTTCAACAACCTTAATCTGACACTTTGGCCCGAAAGCCTGTCTTAACCATGAGTCGTTTTGCGTCCCATGGTCGGCAAGCCCTCACCAACACCCAACCTTTCACGTTTGTCAGGGGCCAAAATGACGAAAACGAGTTCCAACAGTTCCGCCGGCGGATTCAAAATATCCAACTGGCCGTTCACCTTTAAATTCATGGCGCCGGCCGCCGTCGCCACAGCCCTGATGGCCGTGCTGACCTTCGGCGCGATCTACATCATGCAGGGTCAGGCACGCACCATCGACCGCATCAACAATATTGCGCTGCCTGAAGCCGTCGAATTCGGCGACATCAAGGCCTCGATCAAGGACGCCAACGGCAACCTGTTCCGCGCCCTGACTGAAAAGGCCACCGATCCGACCGCCAACGCGTCGGCCAAGGTTAACGGTGTTGCCGAGGATCTCGGCAAGATCGCCACCCGCGTCAAGGCCGATGCCGACAAGGCGACAGACCCGACTCAGAAAAAGCTGCTCGGTGACCTCGCCAAGGAAGCCAAGACCTATAAGGAAGCCGTCGAGTTCGCCGGCTCCGTTATGGATGTCGACTTCGCTTCGGTTGGTCCTATGATGTCGCAATTCGACGACGGCTACGCCAAGATGTCCGACCTGTCGGACAAGGTCATCGCCGGCAGCGTCGCCTCGGCCAAGCAGGCAGCGACCGACGCCAAGGCCGCCCAGGCGACCGGCGTCACCATGCTGACCGGTTTCGCCATCCTGATGGCCTGTATCTCGGGCGGTATCGCCTTCCTGTTCTCGCGCGCCACGGTGACCGGTATTAACCGCATCGCCAAGACGACCGAAGAACTGGCCAACGGCAACCTCAATGTCGATATCTCCGCCCTGGCCCGTCGCGACGAGCTGAAGTCGGTCGTCGACAGTCTGAATGTCTTCAAGTCGAACGCCGAAGAAAAGCAGCGCCTGTCCGACATGGAAGCCGCCACCAACAAGACCCGCGAAGAACGCGCCCGTCAGATGTCGGCCCTTGCCGAACGCTTCCGCCACGAAGCCCAGGACATGCTCGACGCACTCGGTTCCGCCGCTTCGGATCTCGATGCCAACGGCCGCACGCTTTTGACGATCGCCCAGGAAAACGAGCGCCGCTCGCAATCCGCCGTGTCGTCGATCCGCAACTCGGCCGACAACGTCCAGAACGTCGCCTCGGCGACCACTGAACTGTCGGCCTCGATCGGCGTCATCGGCGACCAGGCCGTCCGCTCGGTCGAAATCGCCGCCGAAGCCGTTTCGGAAGCCGATCGCACCAATGCCTCGATGGCCGAGCTCAGCCGCGCCGCCGACCAGATCGGCGAAGTCGTCGACCTCATCAACGCCATCGCCCAGCAAACCAACCTGCTGGCGCTGAACGCCACGATCGAATCCGCCCGTGCGGGTGAAGCCGGCAAGGGCTTCGCGGTTGTCGCCTCGGAAGTCAAGTCGCTGGCCCAGCAAACGGCCAAGGCTACCGACGAAATCCGCGAACGCATCAAGGATATCCAAGGCGCGGCCGCCAACGGCGTCAACGCCATCCGCGGCATCGGCGAAACGATCAAGCATATGAACGAAATCGCTTCGTCCATCGCCGACAGCGTCCATCAACAGGGCGACGCCACCAACGAAATCGCCCGCAACGTCAACGAAGCTTCAGACGGTACCTCGATGGCATCGTCGTCGGTCTCGCAGCTTTCCGCTTCCGCCGCCGACACCGAAAAGGCTTCGACGGAAATGCTGGGCGCCGCCAACCAGCTGACGCAACGCACCGAAGCCATGAGCGAAAACATCCGTCGCTTCCTGTCGGAACTGACGGCGGCCTAAGCCTCCTCCCTGCACGGCCCTGCAGGGTCCTGAAAATGAAGCGGCGGTATCTTTTGATGCCGCCGCCTTTTTTTGGCGCGCGCTCCAGGCGCCGCCGCTCTTAATTGTCAGAGACGAAACAATTTTGCCGCAATGCAGCATGATTCAGCGATCGGTAAGGATTCGCCGGTAAAAAAGGGGCGACCCATAGCAATGCGCTCCCCCGCGCCGGTCCATCAACTCAATTTGTGTCACCTTTATAGGAAAGTTTGCAAAATGCAGAAACCCGCAACCCGCGCCTGGTTTGTCGCCAGCGCCCTCGCCCTCTCGGCCACCGTTTTCGCTTCGGCCGCCCTGGCGGAATGTGACGAAGACCAGGAAAACGTAGTCGGCAAGGCGATCGCCGCCGCCGCCAGCGCCAAGATCGCCCCGGTCGTGGCCACTCAAAGCAAGCAGATGATCAACCTGGAAACTTGCGACACCGCCGGCGGGAACATGGTTGCCGAGTTCAAGTTCAACGTCATCGGCACGGACGGCCTCTATTGGGTCACCGGCACGGCCAAGGTGGCCGGCGGCAAGGTGGCGGATCTGAAGTTCGGCTCGCTCAGCCCCAACCTGGCCGCCGCTTCGGCCAAGTCGGGCATCAAGCTGGCCTCGAACTAACAGCCGAATAAGTCTCGGAAAAACGCAGACAAAATGCGGAAAGGTGCAAACCTTTCCGCATTTTTTTTGGCCACTGCCGCCGTCGTTCCGTGGCGTTAAGGTTTGTAGCCTTGACCTGTAACGATTTTCCGCAAAAGCCGTTAAGCAAGCTTAAGTAACTGTTTAAGAGCGGATTTACCGAATATTTTTCAATTTATATTAGTCTGACCTCACCCTGAAGAACCTCAAGGAGAGAACCAGATGAAAAATACCCTTATCGTTTCGGCCATCGCCATCGCCGCCATGTGCGCGGCTCCGGCCTTCGCCTCCCCCTGCTCGGACGACCAGGAATCCACAGCCGGCATGCTGGCCGCGGGCGTCGGCAAGGATGCCGTGTCCAAGGTCGTTGCCGTCACCGGCAAGCAAATGGTCAATGTCGAAAGCTGCGAATTCCGCGCCGGCGGTTATGCGGTCGACTACAAGTACAACTTCCTGGCTGCTGACGGCCTGTACTGGGTCGAAATCTCGGCGAAGTTCGGTGCCGATGGCTCCGGCGCAACCGTCAAGGTGACCAAGTCGAGCCCCAACATGGCCGCCGCCGAAGCCAAGGCCGGCGTCAAGCTGGCGTCGAACTAATTCAACCGGCAAGCTTCAAACCCTTGTAACCTCAGGGTAACAGCGTAAAAAAGCCCCTCGTGATCACTCACGAGGGGCTTTTTCGTCTGTTGATGACAAACGAGAGACCGTTCCTACTTACGGTTAACCGGCTTGTAGTCCTGGGGCCGGCTGACCGCGCGCTGTTCTTGCGAACGGGGGCTGCCGAACAAACCGCCGAACAACGCGAAGGATGTCATGGCGTGGGATTTCTTGTCTTGGTCTTGCATAGTGCTTGCGCCTCCTTTTCCAATGCTGTGGACCAGAAGACGCGTCGCGTCTCGCAGGGGTTTTCACCCTCTCAGTCGTCGTCGCGTCGATATTTAGTGTGCCACAAAATTCCCCAGACGCAAGAACTAATCCGAATACGGAGCATATTATTTTGGCAAAAATTTATAATCATATGTTTTTATTGATATTAATTTTGATTAAGAAATGATTTCAATATCATTTTTGCACGACAGAAGCATTTTTCGGCGATTCATCGGCCATCAACCCTCTTCGGATATGCTCGATCAAGGCTCAAAACGAGCTCGAGACGCGTCAGGTCGCCGGAGTAGCCGCATGTTGAAGTCCGTCATTGTTTTAGGCAGCGCCGTCTTCTGCGCCGTTCTGACCGGCATGGGCGTTCTGGCGCTCGACACGCATGACGCCCCGGCCCAGCCGGCGATCGCCGCCAGCGCGACCCTGTCCCCCGACAGCAATGACATCCACCAGGACAGCCATGTCACCGCCATCCCCAAGGCCGGCGACGGCCACTTCTGGGCCAATGCCGTCGTCAATCAGAAGGCTGTGCGTTTCCTGGTCGATACAGGCGCCACGGTCGTGGTTTTGACCCCGGCCGACGCTCAGCGTCTCGGTTTCGACGCGCAAGGCCTTACCTTCGACCATAAGGTCATTACCGCCAACGGGCCGTCCTACGCCGCCGGCGTCACCTTAAGCTCGGTCGGCGTCGGCACCAGTACGATCCACAATGTCGAGGCATTGGTGGTCAAGGACGGGCTGACCACGTCGCTGCTGGGGATGAGCTATCTCGGCCGGCTCAGCCGCTTCGAAGCGACCCCGTCGAGCCTTATCCTGCATCCGTAGCCGCCAATTCTGCGGCATGGGCGATACCGCGCAGGCGCGCCGCCTCGATGGTGTCGCGCACGGCGTCTATCGCGCGATCCATGACCTCCAGCCCTGCCCCAAGAGCAATACTGTCCACCGTCATGATGCGCCGGAAAGCCCGGGCGCCCGGCAGACCGTGCATGACACCCAGCATATGCCGCGTCATGTGCGACAGGGGCCTTCCCGCCGCCAGTTGCGCCGCCATATAGGGCCGGTAGGCCTCCAAGGCTTCGAACGGGCCGACATCAGCGCCTTCACCGAAAAACAGGCCGTCGACCCGGCCCAGGATCGCCGGCTCATGATAGGCGACGCGGCCCAACATAACGCCATCGACATGGGCGAGGTGCGCCCTCGCCTCGTCCAGCGAGCCAATGCCGCCATTGATGGCAATGGTCAGCTCCGGATGGGCACGCTTTAATTCATAGACCAGCTCATAATCCAGTGGTGGCACATCGCGGTTTTCTTTGGGCGACAGGCCTTTCAGCCACGCCTTTCGGGCATGGACGGCGAAGGTTGTGATGCCGGCCTTCTGACAGGCCTCAACCAGAGTAAACAGACTGTCGCGCGGATCCTGATCGTCGACACCTATGCGGCATTTGACCGTCGCCGGCAGGCGGGTCGCTTCGATCATCGCTTGCATGCCATCGGCCACCAATTGCGGGTCGCGCATCAGACAGGCGCCGAAGGCGCCGGACTGGACGCGGTCCGACGGGCAACCACAGTTGAGATTGACCTCGTCATAGCCGAACTCTTCCGCAATCTTGGCGCAGGCCGCCAGTTCATTCGGCTCCGAACCGCCTAATTGCAGGGCGACGGGGTGTTCGACGTCGCTGTAGCCCAGCAGGCGCTCGCGATCGCCGTGGATGACGGCCTTGGTCGTCACCATCTCGGTATAGAGCAGCGCACGGCGCGTCAGGGTACGATGGAACGCCCGGCAGTGGCGGTCGGTCCAGTCCATCATCGGCGCTACGGAAAAGCGGAACGCCTTGTCATAAGCAGGTTTTGCCAGGGTATCGGTCATGGCCGCCTTATGCCGCAAGGCCGTTGATGAGGCAAGGCTTCGAAGACCGTCAAGGATTCGCACCGACCCCGGCCGCCTGAGTTCAAGATAATATTGAACAGTCGATCCATTTGTCATACTTATTGGGCAAATAGACAAATGGGAGATACCGATGGGTTTAGGTCTGCGCGCGGGGATGGTCATGCTCGCCCTGATATTGATGGCCCCGGTCGTTGTCCCGGTATCTGGCACTGGCGCCGCGGAGCCGGCTTCCCAGGTTCAGGCGGCAAGCGTGCGCGATCGCATCAATATCGACAAGGACTGGCGTTTCGCCTTCGGCAACGCCAAAGACCCCAAGCAGGACTTTCAATACGGACAGCGTCCCTTCTTCTTTGCCAAGGCGGGTTATGGCGACGGACCGGCCGATGTGAATTTTGACGACAGCGCGTGGCGCAAGCTCGACCTGCCGCATGACTGGGCGGTCGAACTGCCTTTCGATGCAAAGGGCAACACCAATCACGGGTCGAAAGCCATCGGCCAGGCTTTTCCGGAGAATAGTGTCGGCTGGTACCGCAAGGTGATCGACATCCCGGCTTCGGACAAGGGGCGGCGGATTTCGCTGGAGTTCGACGGCGTCTATCGCGACAGCGTCGTTTGGGTGAACGGCCATTATATGGGCACCGAACCCAGCGGCTATAGCGGGTTCCGCTACGACATTACCGATTACGTCAATTATGGTGGCCGCAATGTCATCGTGGTGCGCGCTGACGCCACCGTGGAGGAAGGCTGGTTTTATGAGGGCGCGGGCATTTACCGCCATGTCTGGCTGACCAAGACGGATACCCTGCACGTCGCCCAGTGGGGTACCTTCGTGCGGTCGACCGTCGATGGCGACAACGCAACAGTCGATATCGATGTCGAGGTGCAGAACGACGCCAAGAGCGACGAGACCTTTTCGCTCCGGCAGGAACTGTTCGGTCCCGATGGCCGCCAGGTCGCGACCGCCGAGTCGGCAAGCCTGACGGCCGGCGCCAAGACGACCGCTGATGTCAGCTCAGCTCTAACGGTGGACCAGGCGCAGCTATGGTCCCTGGAAACGCCCAACCTGTACCGGCTGCGAACGACGATTGTGCGTGGGGATCATGTCGTCGACAGCTATGACACGCCTTTCGGCATCCGCACCGTCGTTTTCGATCCCGACAAGGGCTTCTTTCTCAACGGCAAGAACGTAAAGCTGCAAGGCACCAATAACCACCAGGATCATGCCGGCGTCGGCGTCGCCCTGCCCGACGGGCTGCAAACCTGGCGTCTGGAACAGTTGAAGTCGTTCGGCGTCAATGCTTACCGCGTTTCCCACCATCCGGCGACGCCGGAACTGCTGGACGAGGCCGACCGGCTGGGCATGCTGGTCATTGACGAGAACCGTACGATGGGCACGACGCCGGAGATCGAGGGCCAGCTGGACAGGATGATCCGCCGTGACCGCAATCACCCCAGCGTCATGATCTGGTCCGTCGGCAACGAGGAATGGGCCCTGGAATGGAGCGATCTGGGCACCCATCTGGCGATCGAAATGCAGGACCATGTCAAACGCCTGGATCCGACACGGCGCACGACACTTGCGGCCAGCGGCTCGGGCGGCGGGGTGTCGCTTGGCGCGGATGTCATCGGCTTCAATTACGGCGCCCAGCACGATGTCGACGCCTTTCACGCCGCCCATCCCGAAAAGCCGGCCATCATGACCGAGGAGGGTTCGACCCTGACGACGCGCGGTATCTACTTCGACGACACCGCCCATTCGCACCTGAACGCCTATGATCGCCAGGGGCGGCCCGGCAACAGCCTGAGCATCGAGGAAGGCTGGCGCCGGGTGCAGGCGCGGCCGTGGATGTCAGGCATGTTCGTATGGACCGGTTTCGATTACCGCGGCGAGACGACACCGTTCGGCTGGCCGGCGATTTCGTCACAGTTCGGTATGCTTGATACGACAGGCGTGCTCAAGGACACGGCCTATTATCTCAAGTCCGTGTGGATGACGGAACCCATGGTCCACATCCTGCCGCATTGGAATTGGCAGGGACGCGAAGGCCAGGCGATCGATGTCCGCGTCTATAGCAATGGCGATGCCGTCGAGTTGTTCCTCAACGGAAAGTCGCTGGGCCGGCAGGCCATGGTCAAGGACTCCCATCTGGCCTGGAGCGTACCCTATAAGGCGGGCAAGCTGAGCGCCAAGGCCTATCGCGACGGAAAATTGGTGGTGTCGACCGAGGTCGTGACCACGGGTGATGCGGCCGCCGTACAGCTTGTGCCGGACACCAAGGCGTTGCGGGCCAATGGCAGCGATATATCGGTCATCTGGGTCAATATCGTCGACAAGGCCGGCCGGATTGTGCCGACGGCCGATAACCTGGTCCATTTCGAAACCAGCGGCCCGGTCCGCATTATCGGCGTCGGTAACGGCGATCCAGCCTCACATGAAGCCGACAAGCCGGCCGAACGCTATGCGTTTTCGTCCGTTTCCGGCTGGCGGACATTGGCGATCGACAGTCTCGACGGCGGCGCCGCGACGGGCGTGTCTGTGGATACCTCGGCTTGGCGCGATCCTTCTCAGTGGTTGCCGCCGGAAGCCCAGCCGCCAGTGACCAAGGGACTGGTTCTGCGCGGCCAGTTTGCGCGACCGGCCACAAAGGGGGGCGATAAGGTCGCTCTGTTTGTCGAAGCGCTGGATGCCACGCAAAAGGTCTATATCAACGGCGAGCTGGTCTCCCCCAAGGTGATCGATGGCGCCCTGGTTGTCGAACTGGATCCGGCCCTGATAAAGGACGACAACAGCGTGACCTATGTCCTGCCGACACCGCAAGGCGGCGTCCAGGGTATGTTTGACCGCTCGGTCGGCATGACCAAGTGGGGAACGCTGCGGGTCACCACGCCGGCGGAACCGTGGCAGCGCAGCGCCTTCAATGGCTGGGCTCAGCTTATCGTCCAATCGACCGGTGAGACGGGCGTCGCGACCGTAACCGCCACGACCGGCGGGCTGAAAAGTGCGGCTGTCAGGTTGGATATCGATTAGGGCGTGCGCGGGCGAATGCGGCCGAAAGCTGAGTAGTAATTTTCAAACTATTTGGAGGTAGGCTGAAGGCCTGGGGATAGCGATATGGCCATTCGGTACCGGTTCAATTTCATAGTGAACGATGATGACAGGATCATCATCGTCAGACCTATCGGCGACATTCCCGGCGCCGTGCTTGTCGATCTGTTGATCAATGCTTACAGCCATTTGACCGCGCCCTGGACCTATAACCGTGTCAACGACTTCCGCCGGTACGAAGGCTATCTGGAAGACGTCCATTTGGCTGAACTGGCCCGGCGATGGGCGGAATGGACCGCCGGCATAAGCTATCATTCGCACGTTGCGGTCCTGCCCCGGCATGCCTTCGAGAAACTCCGGCTGCCGGAGATTTCCCCGCAGTTTCCGAACGAGACGATCTGCTTTTTCAGCGATTACCACGAAGCCGTGGGATGGGTCCTGTCGGCCGACCGTGGCGGTTTCCTGGCCGGTCTTGGAAAGCTTGGACCGCCCCGCGCCGACGAAGGCGCCATCAGCGTCATTTGACCGCTTGGTTCATTTTGATCGCCCGGTTTGGGTTCCCACCGATAGGAGATATAGAGTGGCCGAGGGGACTGTAAAATGGGTTGGCAGAGAAAAGATTGAGATTTTCGATCTATGGAGTGCGTGGTCGGAAAATAATATTATACCGCGCAGATTGCGATACATGAAATAATTTTACTATTTATCGTACTTTCTTACTGACATAGCAGGGCAAGCCTGACATGTTTTTATCAGCTTCCTAGAATGCGTTTAGCCAGCATGGGGGGATATTGTGCTAAAATAGAGCTACTCTATTGATATATATATAGAGAGAGATAATATTTTTAATTCCCGACCGTTTGGTGCTGGACACAGATCTTTGGGCAGCGCCAGGGCGTGTGCCGAAAAGGCTGTGAACCGCTGCCTCAGGCGGGCTCTAATTCCAGCGGCTGGAGCGCGTCAAGGGGGAACCGGCGTTCATGTCCGCTGGCGTGGTCATGCCCGACAAAGCTCTTCTCGCCGTCGTGCAAACCGATAATCGGCACGCCGCGATAGCTGTTCTTGGTCAGAAGTGGATCTTCGTGGGTCGAATTCGCCACCTTGATCAGGATAGCGCAAAGCTTATCCCAATCGGCGTGCGTAAGGCCTATCATGATGTCATGCCGGCCGGTCTGACGGAAAACTTCGACCGCATGATCGATACGTTCACGAATATTCTGCATTTCCGCTCTCCTATCTTCCGCAACGAGTATAGACTCTAACGTAAGAGTTGTAAATTATCTATTTGAATCAGATGGTTAACAAAATTTGCCGTTGGATTAACCCTGTTTAATTTTACCGGCGTTGCCGGCGGACGTTTTCGAGATCAGGAAAAAGGCGCTGGCCGAAGCGGCAACACAGGCGATGGCACACAGAATGAGTGCCCCATGAAAGCCGGCGATCAGCTCTTGCCCGGCGGTGCCCAGCACGCCCCCCAAAAGCGCGGTGGCGATCATGCCGGCGGTGCGGGCCACGGCGCTGTTGAGACCTGAGGCCGAGCCGGTATGGCTGTCGTCGACCGAGGACAGGACGGCCGTGGTCAGGGGCGCCACGGCCACCGCCATGCCAGTGGCCAGGACGAAGATGCCGGGAAAAACCTCGGTCCAGTAAGTGGCGTGGCCATCGATCCTGAGTAGCAGGGCGAAGCCGCCGGCGACGATCAAAGGACCAATCGTCAGCGGCAGGCGCGGCCCTATCTTTTCGGCGATACCGCCCATGAGCGGCGATGCCAAAGCCAGGATGACGGCAAACGGCAACAGGGCCGCACCGGCGCCGGTGCCGGAATAGCCGGCGGCCGTGATCAAGACATAGGGCACCAGCACCATCAGGGCGCCAAGCGCGCCATAGAGCAAAAGGGTCAGCAGGGTCAGGCCGGCAAAGGTGCGCGAGCCGAACATGGCCAGCGGCATCATCGCCTTGTCACCGCGCCGGTGTTCAACCCACAGGAAAGCGGCGCTCAACATGGCCCCCATGACCACCGCAATAATCGCCGTGGTGGTCCAGCCGCCCGGTCCCGTGCCGAGAGTCAGCCCCCAGGTGATGGCGCCGAGGCCCGCCGTCGCCAGCACGCCGCCCAGCCAATCGAGCGGCGGGGCATCCGGCTTGGCAGCGACGTCCTTGATGAAGACCACGGCCAGGGCAATGGCCCCAAGGGCCGGCGGCAGGTTGATCAGGAAGATAGAGCGCCAGCCGATCGTGTCGATCAGCCAGCCGCCGAGCACTGGGCCTATGGCGCCCATGACGGCGCCCGCCGCGGCCCATATGCCGACCGCCCGGCCCTTGGCCTCGCCGCTGAACGAGGCGCCCAAAATCGCCAGGCTGTTGGGTAAGAGAATGGCCGCGCCGACGCCTTGCAGAGCCCGTGACGCCAGTAGCCACACTAGGTTCGGCGCACACGCGCAGCCCAAAGACGCCACCGCGAACAGGCCTGTGCCGACAACCAGCAAAAGCCGGCGGCCATAGCGGTCGCCGGCCGCTCCGCCGAGCAGAAGGAGTGACCCCAAGGGCAACAGATAGGCATTGATCAGCCACTGCAGGTCGGCGGTTGAGGCTTTGAGATCGGCGCCGATCGCCGGCAGGCCGACATTGACCACCGAACCGTCGATAAAGGACAGGCTGGAGGCCAGGATAGTAGCTGTCAATATCCATGGCGCGTGGGGCGTCTTAGCCGTCATTTCAGGCCTTTCAGAACCGTCGGCAACAGTTCCGAAACCGTCGGATGGATCGGCACCGCCCATTGCAGCACATCGTAAGTGACGCCGGCATTCATCATGTCGAGCACGCCGTGAATGGCTTCGTCGCCGCCGGTGCCGAGGATGGCAGCGCCCAGGATCTTGTGTGTTTTGGCATCGGCGACGATCTTGATAAAGCCCTGCGTCTCGCCTTTTTCGACGGCGCGGCCGACACGCGTCATCGGGCGTTTGCTGACCAGGACCTTGTGGCCCGCCTTCCTGGCTTCAGCTTCACCCATGCCGACGCGGCCGAGCGGCGGATCGATATAAAGCGCATAGCCGAGGATCCGGTCGCTGACCTTGCGGTGGTCGCCGTCGAGCAGATTGGCGGCAATGATCTCGAAATCGTTGAAGGCCGTGTGGGTAAAGGCGCCGCGGCCGTTGCAGTCGCCCATGGCCCAGATACCCGGCACGTTGGTCTGAAGGTCGTCGCCGACCTTGACATAGCCGCGGGCATCGAGCTCTACTCCCGCGGCGTCCAGGCCGAGATCATCGGTATTGGGCTTGCGGCCGGTGGCGACCAGAAGGTCCGAGCCGATGATGTCCTCATCGCCGATTGTGACCTTGACGCCTTGCTCGTGCCTCGTCAGGCGGATATCGGCCACGCCGGTGTGGACCACAACGCCCTCGGCTTCGAGGATGTCGCGCACGGCATCACAGATATCCACGTCTTCGCGGGCGATCAGCTTCTCGCCCTTCTCGATGACGGTAACCCGGGCGCCGAAGCGGCGGTACATCTGGGCGAATTCGAGCGCGATATAGCTGCCGCCGATAATGACAAGATGTTCGGGCAGGCGATCGAGCATGACCATGCTGTTATTGGTCAGATAAGGCACGTCCGCGATACCCGGCATGTCGGGGATCGACGCCCGGCCGCCGACATTGAGGAAAATCTTCGGCGCCGTGATCTGCTCGCCGTTGATCGTCAGGACATGGGCGCTGTCGAAGCGCGCGTGGCCGGTCATGATGGTGCAATTGTTAAGGCTTTGCAGCCACTTTTCGATGCCCGACCGGGCGTTCAGGGTGACGGTGTGTGAACGCTTGGCGACCGTCTTCATGTCGACGGAGATATCGCCGGTGACAACACCGAAATCGCTGCCACGCCGCGCCAGATGAGCGGCATAGGCGCTAGCCACCAGGGCCTTGGTCGGCATGCAGCCGGTATTGACGCAGGTGCCGCCGAACAGGTGACGTTCGATGATGCAGACCGACTGGCCGGCCTGGGTCAGGCGCTCGGCCAGGGGCGGTCCCGCCTGCCCGGCTCCGACAATAATGGCGTCAAAGGTTTGCATGATTTGGCTCCCTTGCGTGGTTCCGCAGCTTTACGCCCGCCGGCATAAAAATACAGCCGGGGATGCGCGGATGAACCAGATTCTGTCAGCAGTGACGGTATTGTGGGTGGCACGTCCCGATCGGCGTCCCATCTAATGTCCATCCGCAGCCGAGGAGTGCACGCCATGACCGTCATGACCGACAAGCCTGTCAAGAGTCCAGGCCCCGACCATCCTATTGCGATCACGCCGGTAACCGGCCGGGTCGTCGTCAAGGCCGGTGGCAAGACCGTTGTCGACACCACCGAAGCCCTGTCCCTGCAGGAAGCCTCATACCCCGCGGTTCTTTATGTCCCGCGTCAGCATGCTGACACGTCCTTGCTTACGCGCACCGACAATGTCACCTACTGCCCCTATAAGGGCGACTGTTCCTACTACTCCATACCGATCGGCGGCGGTCGCTCGGTCAATGCCGTCTGGTCCTACGAAGCGCCTTATGACAGTATGGCGGCCATCAAGGATTACCTGGCCTTTTACCCAATCGCGTCGATTCCATCGACGTTCTGTAGGCGTCTCACATTTAAACTTTACGATTTTCCTGCCGGAATGGCGTCCTTAAAGGGAAGGCAAAAGTCATGGACAGCGTTCACTACCCGAAAACGGGCGTTAACTCCGACACCTGGACCCCCGACAAGCCCTGGACATTAGTCTGTAGTTACAAGGCAATGCGTCGGCACACCGAGAGTCTGATCGCTTCGTTGAGCCAGGAAGACATGGTCGTCCAGTCCATGCCCGACGCCAGCCCGGTCAAATGGCACCTGGCCCACACCACGTGGTTTTTCGAAACCTTTTTGTTGAGCGGCCGCGACGGCTATACCGTCTTCGATCCCAGCTTCGCCTATCTGTTCAACTCCTATTATGAAGCCCTGGGGCCGCGTCAGCCGCGGGCACAGCGCGGCCTGCTGACTCGCCCGTCGCTTGATGCCGTCCTGGCCTATCGCGCCCATGTCGACAGCCATATGGAACGCCTGCTCGACGGAGGTCTGGCGCTAGAAACCGAAGATCTGGTCCGGCTCGGCATTGCCCACGAAGAGCAACATCAGGAATTGATTCTGATGGATGTCCTGCATTTGCTGGCGCAAAGCCCGCTCAAACCCGCCTATGACGAGGCCTTGCCGGCCGATAGTGGCGGCAGAACGGGGCGCTTCCTGCTGCGTCCCGGCGGCCTGGTCGAGACCGGGCATATGGGTGAAGGCTTTGCCTTCGACAATGAAAGTCCACGCCATCGCACATGGTTGCAACCGTTCGAAATCAGCGACCGCCTGGTGACCAATGGCGAATGGCTGGCCTTTATGGCCGACGACGGTTACAGCCGGCCGGACCTGTGGCTATCGGACGGCTGGGCCCAGGTCCAGGCCCAGGGTTGGGACGCCCCCTCCTATTGGGAGAGAGATGGCGACACATGGCGGGAAATGAGCCTGCGCGGGCTGAACTCCGTTGTTGCCGACGCGCCGGTCACCCATGTCAGTTTCTACGAGGCCGATGCCTTTGCCCGCTGGGCTGGGGCGCGACTGGCGACGGAAGCCGAGTGGGAAGCCGCCGCCCATGACGGCGTGCTTGATCAGGTCGATAATGTCGCCTGGCAGTGGACCAACAGCGCCTACCTGCCCTATCCCGGATTTCACCCCGGCGCCGGCGCGGTCGGTGAATATAACGGCAAGTTCATGAGCGGCCAGATGGTGCTGCGCGGCGGCGCCAGTTTCACGCCGCCCGGCCATACGCGCCCGACCTACCGCAACTTCTTCAAACCGGACCAGCGCTGGATGAGGTCCGGCGTTCGCCTGGCGCGTGACATCGCCGCCGGCCGCCATGAGATCGACGGCTCGGACCCCGCCTTCGCCGCCGATGTTGTCAAGGGCCTGTCGGCGCGGCAAAAGACCCTGTCGCCGAAATATTTCTACGATGGCGCCGGGTCCGACCTGTTCGAAGACATATGCCGGCTGCCGGAATATTACCCGACGCGGACCGAAACCGCGCTTCTGACGCGGATCGCGGCCGACCTGACCGGCGATATTCCGGCCGACGCGGTCCTGGTCGAATTCGGGAGTGGCGCCAGCGACAAGACGCGCCTCCTGCTCGATGCCGCCCCGCAGATCGCGGCTTATGTGCCGATCGACATCAGCGAGGACGCCCTGCGTCACGCCACCTTGCGCCTGAAGGCCGCCTATCCCAAGCTGTCGGTGACGCCGGTTGTCGGCGATTTCAGCGCCGAGGTCGAGCTACCGACCACCCTGAGGGGCCGGCCTTTGGTCGGCTTCTTCCCGGGCTCAACCATCGGCAATTTCACTCACACCGAGGCGACGGCCTTCCTGCGCACCGTGCGGAAAATGCTGGGCGCCGGGGCGCGGCTGATCCTGGGCGCCGACATGGTCAAGGACGAGGCGACCCTGGTGGCCGCCTATGACGATGCCGCGGGCGTGACGGCGCGCTTCAACAAGAACCTGCTGGTCCGCATCAACCGCGAGCTGGGCGGCAATTTCGACGTCAATGCCTTCGATCACCTGGCCGTTTGGAATTCCGACCATGAGCGCATGGAAATGCACCTGGTGTCGAAGAGCGATCAGATCGTCAAGGCCGCCGGCCACGCCTTCGCCCTCAAGGCGGGCGAGCGTTTCCATACCGAAAATTCGCACAAGTTCACCCTAGCGTCGCTTGGCCGGCTGACGGCGGAGTCCGGCTGGCGCATCGACGCGCAATGGATCAGCCCCGCGCCTGAATTCGGCATTTTCAGCCTGACGGCCTAAGCGCGACCGGGCTGCCAAGCCGATTTAGGGCACGCCGTTGCGCCCGAAACGCATGAACCCGGGACGCTCGCTCAGGCGATCATAATAGGCGAGCACGGCCGGAAGGTTCGGACGGGTCATCGGCGTCATCAGCCAGCGGTGCACCGACAGGCCAACCGAAATATCGGCCAGGGAAAAGTCGCTGCCAGCTATGTAGCCGCCGGTTGCGGAAAGTTGCCGGTCGACGATCGCCATATGCCGGTTCCAGCCGTCGCAACCGACGGCCATCTGAGCGGCGTCCTGGTGCGCCGGCGATTGGCGCACCAGGGCCATGAAGGCATAACGCCACGCCGTGTTCAACTCGGTGGCCTGCCAGTCCATCCATTGATCGATTCGCGCTCGATCCCGCGGCGCCGCCGTATAGAGTGCGCCGCCGCCGTAGGCCGCGCACAGGTATCGTATGATGGCATGGGATTCCCACAATACGAAATCGCCGTCGATCAGGACCGGTACCATGGCGTTCGGATTGAGAGCGAGGAATTCCGGTGTGTCCGTGGCGCGAAAGCCGGAACCCCAGTCCTCCCGGGCGGCGTCGATCGCTAGTTCGGCGCAGGTCCACAAGACCTTGCGCACATTGATCGAGGATGATTTACCCAATATCCGCAACATCGGCTTGCCTGCCTTCTTGGTGGGTCTGCTTCATATTACCGCTGTGACGGCGTAAACGCTCCCGCCCGATGTGATCAAGCTTTTATTGACCTCATGTCGCAGCGATGCGATGCCAACAGGCTTATTATCGGAAGCCCTGTCATGATCCGGACGAAAACTATCGCAATGGTGTGTGCCCTGGCAGCGGGTATTGCGCCGTTATCGGCATGCCATGCCCATGGCGATCCCGCCGTGAGTCCGGACCAAAGCCACCTGCCCCTGACGGTGGATACCGACACCCGGGAAGACGGCGCCATCATCGCCGTGACGGCCCTGGCCAAGCCGGCTGGGACCGAGGCCGACCTCTATCGGTTGTCTTACCGCACCGACCGGTTCGCCGTTACCGGCTACGCCGTCATACCCGCCGGCGCGGCCGGGCCAATGCCCGTGGTTCTGTTCGCCCATGGCGGCGCCGGCAAGGGCGACCGCATCGGTGGGCCGGTTCTGACCTATCTGGCGTCCCTGGCCGAGCGCGGGCAGGTCGTCATCCTGGCCAGCGACTATCGTGACAAGGACGAATACGGCGGCGCCGATGTCGACGACATCGCCAACCTCCTGCCCATCGCGCGGCGGCTAAAAATGGCCGATCCCGAACGTGTCGCCATGCTGGGTTTTTCCCGCGGCGGACTGGAAACCTATGTCGCCATGCACAGTGGCCTGGCGCTGAAAGCCGCGGTCGTGGTCAGCGGCCCGGCCGATCTCGGCGACGCCTGGTCGAAGCTCGACCTGCCGACACAACACAAGATATCGAATCTGGTCGGCGGCACGCCGTCCGGTCGTCCCGACTCCTATCGCGACCGCTCGGCGATCGCCTGGGCGGAAGACTTGCATGCCCCGCTCCTGATCCTGCAGGGTGACGCCGACAAGCGTGTACCTGTAGCGGAGGCGATAGCGCTGGATGCGCGTTTGTCGGCGCTCGGCCGGCCGCATAAATTGATCGTGGTACCCGGTGGCGACCACATGTTGCACAACGCCGCCGACCGGCGCGACGCCGCAATCTTGGACTGGTTCAGCACCTATTTGCGGTGAAGATTCTTGCTGTAGGGCACGGCCACGAAAAAGCGGCCCGGAGAGACTCCGGACCGCTTTTTCGTAGGGTTGTTCACAATGATCAGAACGCCTTGCGGATAGCGATGCCGTAGGTGCGCGGATCGTTGACCATGCCTGTCAGGTTGTTGAAGTCGATGGCGCTTTCGGCACGGATCTCGTTGGTAATGTTGCGCACGAAGACCGCGACTTCCAGGCCGTTCGGCGTCTGATAGCCGACGCGCAGGCCACCGATGGTCTCGGGCTTGCCGATGAACTCCTTGGCCTGGTAGAGGAAATAGTCGATCTTCGAGCGATAGGCCCAGTCGGTATAGACATAGATCTGACTGCCATTGGCCAGCGGCCAGCTGTATTTGGCGGTGAAGTTGCCGACCCATTTCGGCGCCTGGGGCAAGGGATTGCCGTTGATAATGGCATTGCCGTCGCTGTCGAGCGCGTCGATCATGGTGCACAGCGCGCCGCAAGGTCCGACGGCGATGGTCGGATCCTTGATTTCGGTGAAGTTGTAGCTGCCGCCGACGGTGATCAGCAGAGGCTGAACCGGATGGGCGGTCAGGTCGAATTCTGCGCCATAACCGATCGCCTTCTTGGCGTTGATCAGGTGGGCCGAATTGGCTGTACCGCCGACCGCGGTCAGTTGCATGTTGCGCGTCGTATAGGAGTAGACATCCGCGTCGAAGGCCAGTTTGTGCGCGAAATAGGCGCCTTTGACGCCGGTTTCGATCGACGCCGTGGTCTGGGCCTTGGCCGAGCTCAAGCCCGACTTGTCGAAGACGAAATTGACGCGGTCCTGGATGGCGGGCCCAAGATAGCCGGTGGCGTAGCGCGCATACCAGTTGAGGTTCGGCGTCACGACATAGGTGGCGCTAAGATCGCCCGAGATATTGCTGCCCTTCACCGACAACTGCGCCGGGAGGACGATCGAGGTCGCGACCGGCGTGCCGTTCACCTTGTCGGTCTTTTTATCGGAAGAATAGCGTAGGCCGCCGCGGATGGTCAGGGCGTCGGTCGGCTTCCATTCGCCGGAAGCAAAGGCGCCGAAATTAGTCGCGTGATTGTGATGGAACAGCTCGGCATCGACAACACCGGCCGGGGTGAAGTCGCGTTCCGCATAGTCGAGGGTCTGCTTGAAATAGTAGAGGCCGAATTGCCCGCGGATATTGTTGTAGGCCTTGGTTTCGAAGCGCAGTTCCTGGCTGAATTCGTTGGGCGTCGTCGTGCCGCCGGTGCTGCTGAAGAACAGGGCCTGGTTCAGGCCGGTCGGCGGGAAGGTATAGACGTCGCCGCCGTCGATGTCGCCGGAGCTTTCGACCTTGGCGTGCTCATAGGCCGTCGTCGAATAGAGGGTGCCGAAGTCGAAATCGTAGTTGAGACGGACGCTGGCGCCGCTTTCGGACAGGGATTGCGAGGTCACGCCATCCAGCGCGACCTTCTCGATGTCGAAGCCGTCGGAAAAGTCGTTGGAACCGGTCTTGAACAGGCCGGCGCGGAAGACGCGCGGCGTGCCGTCAAGGGTGCGGCCGTGGATGTTAAACAAGGCACCGAACTTGTCGTGGGTGTAAGACAACTGGAAGCGCACAGCCTTGTCATCATAGCCTTCCAGCTTGTGCTTGGCGAGGCCGGTGGTGTTGGTATTGGTCACCCAGTCGTCTCGGCGTTGATTGAGCGCCGACAGACGGAAGGCGAAGCCGTCGCCGATCGGGCCGGTAATGGCCGCTTCGGCATTGACGGTGTTGAACGTGCCCCACGATACGCTGCCGTAACCGCCGAAGGTATCAGATGGTTTGGCCGAATCGAGCTTGACGACACCCGACGGCGTATTACGGCCGAACAAGGTGCCCTGAGGACCGCGCAGGACTTCGACATTGGCCAGGTCGAAAACCGGAAACGACTTCAGCATCGGGTTTTCCAGGGCGACATCGTCATAGACGACCGAGACCGGCTGGGCGGCATTAACGTCGAAATCGGTATTGCCGAGACCGCGAATATAGAAGCGCGGATAGGTGCGGCCGAAACTCGATTCGATCAGCAAGCCCGGCACGCGCGCCGACAGGAAGCGGATGTCTTGACCGGAGGAGTTGAGGATATCGAGTTTCTGGCCGGAAATGGTCGAATCCGACACCGGGACGTCGCGGTTGCGTTCGGCGCGGCGGGTGGCGGTGATGATGACTTCAGTCGTTGACGTGTCGGGCGGCGGTGAGGCAACGGTCTCGTCGGCAGCGAACGCGGCGCCGGCGCAGGCACATGCGAGGGTGGAAGCGCCCGCCAGCAGAACAAGCGTCTTGCGGGCCCGGGTAAGTCGATATGAAGCCATGCGGAATTCCTTTTTGAGCGGACAATTCCCTAACGCAACTTCCCCGATGGGCAGGTCTCCCGTCATCGGAGACTCAACGCCTGGGGGATTGAATGTCAGATTTGTGACATGGCGACAAGCATATGGCGGCGATATGGATCGGCTGTTGCAAATTTGACGAAATATCGATGAATTATGTTTTTTCATAATTAAACTTGATAATTACGACTGTTCGTAATATGGTGTTTTCGTGCTCCGGAGAAACGCCATGAACGCCCATACCCGCTTTCAAACCGACCCTGTGGCCCGCGGTCCGGCGATCGTGGCCACAGCCAAACGCTTCGACCGTCATCCCTATGTGGCAGCGCCGGATCGCGGAAAATGTTTCGACTGCGTGGCGTTGATCAACATGCTGAGCGGCGCCGATGTGCCGGAAAACTGGATGCGGGATGGCGGGCGGCTGCCGTTCGACGTCATCGATCCGCCGGACGCCCGGCCGGGCGATCTGGTGACCTTTTGCATGCCGTGGCCGCAAAACCCGCATCATGTCGCCATCCTGACCCGCGGCGAAGGTGTCGACGATCCTTGTGCCCAGGTTTTCGGACCCTGGTTCGGCCATGCCACCGCGACCTGCTGGCTGCGCGGCTGGCGGCCCTATGTCACCGGCGCCTATCGCATGGCAACGGCATGAGGCCGGGCCTGACCGATCCGTCGGCTATTGCCCATCTGCGCAACGCCGCCTTTTATCGTCACGCCGCTGCCCGGGCGGCCAGTCTCGAGGCCCGGCGGGACGCGATCGACCGCCATGGCTATTTTCTCAGCCGCGCCCGCGCCATGAACCTGGTCCGCGATGCTATCCGGAGGCCGTCGTGACCGTCATACTTCCCTTTCCTGGCACCCAACGTTTCGGCGTCGTCGACGGCGAGGTCGTCGAAGCGACCGGATTCGGGCTGAAAACGCTGGATGGCGAGGCTTGTGTGAAGGTGATGCAAGGGCTGGAACGCCGCGCCAAGACCTATGCGGGAGACGGCAGGCGTGCCTTGGCCAAGGCCTGCCTCAATCAGATGTTCGCCTTGATGGAGGCGCGGATAGCGGCCTGCCATACGGGCAAAAAAAGAGCGCCCGGCGGGACCGGACGCTCTTTTTCTGGCACAGATGGTGGGCGCTACAGGGATTGAACCTGTGACCCCTACCATGTCAAGGTAGTGCTCTCCCGCTGAGCTAAGCGCCCATCTGTGCCGAAGAGAGCGGGTGTATAGCCAAGCCATCGCGGCTTAGCAAGCACCGGCAACAACTTTTCTTGGAAAATTGCAGGTGCTTGCCGCCGCGACGGCCCGGCATCGAAGCTCACTTGCCTTCCAGTATGCCCAGGCGGAACAGCGTGCCCGCCGCCGCTGCGCCGATAAAGGGCGCCACGATAAACAGCCAGAGCTGGGCCAGGGCCTGGCCGCCGACGAACAGGGCGGGCGCCAGGCTACGCGCCGGATTGACCGAAACGCCGGTGATGCGGATGCCGACGATATGGATGACGGTCAGGGTCAGGCCGATGGCGAGGCCGGCGAACCCGGCCGGCGCCAGCTTGTGCGTCGAACCCAGGATGACGACCAGGAAGATGAAGGTGGCGACGACTTCGAAGACGAAGGCCGACACCAGACCGTACCCGCCCTGATAGCCCTCGCCCCAGCCATTTTGCCCGAGGCCTGCTGTATGGACGTCATAGCCGCCGAGCTTGCCCGAGAGGATGGCATAAAGGACCGCCGCGCCCAGGATGGCGCCAATGACCTGGGCGATGACATAGGTGACGAAGTCCTTCAGTTCCATACGGCCGGCGATCAGCGCCCCCAGCGACACTGCCGGATTGACATGACAGCCCGACACCGGGCCAATGCCGTAGGCCATGGCGACAATAGCCAGGCCGAAAGCGAAGGCGATGCCGAGCGGCAGCATACCCGATTGATCGCCGGCGAATACCGCCGCGCCACAGCCGAAAAAGACCAGCACAAAGGTGCCGACGAGTTCCGCGAATGCTTTTTTCATGATTGTCCTTCCTGAGTTCAAGGCGGGGACAACATGTGTGGTTATACCACTGACCGGAACGCCCGTGCCGGCCTTGGATGCGTCACCCTAAAGGGTTGTAACACCGCTCAGCGATTCCGGCAAAGGCGGTTTATTGCGCAATATTTTGCGGGAGATATCGGCAGAAGCGCCGCTTCGCTTTACACCTATCGCCTGCGTGGTAAACTTCGCAGATGACCGGCAAAGTCTTTCTCACCGCGCGCAATGACGGCCTGGGCGAGCGCCTGAAGGCCATGCTGAACGCCATTGTCCTGGCCGAGTTTTTCGGTGTCGATTTCAAGTTCCAGTGGCGCCTCAACCCGACCTTGCGCACTCAGCACCATTGCATCGAATCCAAATTGGTCACCTTCGCGCCGGAATTTCTTACTGACCACGACCTGCCGCACTTCGACAGGACGGACTATCCGGTCCTGTTGCCGGTGCGGGCCTCGCAAGACGCTGTGCGGGCGGCGCTCGCCAGCGCGCCGGGCGGTCTGCGGGTCAATCAGGAACCGCTCGACAATCTCATCGATTTCGCCAATGAGATTCCATCGTCCGCCTATCGCGACGCCTTTGAGCGTATCGGCTTTTCCACGATGTTGATGGACGCCATGGCGGCAGCGCGTTCGGCCGCCACCCCCGCCACTTCGGTTGCCCTGCACCTGCGCGCCGGCGACATCGTTTATGGCGACTTTCGCATGGTCGGCACGCTCAATCAAAAAGCGCTGTGCTATCCCCTGGCCAAGGCGTTCATCCTGCAATTGCTGGACATGGGCAAATATCCGCTGGTCTTCGGCCAGGACATGACAACCTGCCGCCTTCTCGCCAGAACAGCCGGCTTGCGGTTGGCCCGGGACTATCTGCCGCCGACGTGGAGCGGTTTGGCCGAAGCCCTCGCCGAGATCGTCCTGATGGCGCGGTGTCAGGAAATCTATGCCGGGGTCAGCGGTTTTTCCCGGGTCGCCGCCCTGATCGGCGAACGCGAGTTGTTGACCCCCCTGGACGTGGCCGAGCCGTCGGACCTGATCGACGTCATCGTGGCGGAGCCCGACCTCTATGACGAAGATATCGCCCTGCCCGCCCTGCAAAAAGCCTTCGCCTTCGCGACCGTCGTCGCCCTGGGGGAAGGTGTGGTGGCGTCACAAAGCCTGATCGAAGCCCTGGATTATGCCCTCATGCACGATCCCGACAACGCCTATTACAGCCTGATGAAGGCCCGGTTCGAAACCGACACAGGCGACATCATGGCCGCCGAAGCCACGCTGAGCGCCATGCTTGAGCGCGTCGACAGGACGGTTGATTTCCGCGATACGCCTTTGCGCCGGGTTATCAAACACACCTATCGCGGCGTCAGCAGTTCCGGCCGGCGTATGTTGCGCGCCTATCTCGACAAGCTGCGTTTCTGCCGGGACAGGGAGCTTGCGGCGACGCGAGCCGTCGGCGCCATCGCGACACGCGCCCTTAATCGGGGTGAGCATTTCGAGGATGAGACCGCCGCCCGCGCCGAACGGGTGGCGCAACGTCAAGGCAGCACGCCGGAGGCGGTGGACGTCGTTGCCTGAGCCTCAGCTGTCCGAGGCGTTCCAATAAACCAGGCTGCCGAGATTGACTGACGGGGTCTGGTCGCCATCATAGTCGCTCAGCTCGTGCGGCGTGTTTTCGACCAGCGCATCCTCATCCATCTGGATGGTCACGGCACTGCAGACCGCGCCGTCGCGAAAGGGCAGGTATTTGATCTGCAAGCCCTTGCTCTGTTTATGCATCATGCTGATGACGCGTGGTGGGTCGGTATCGAGCCGCAGTTGCGCCCGCGTCTGCCAGGCATTGATCAAGGCGCCGATCAGGCGGTAAGACCGGCCGAGATCGACCCTTTGGCCCGGCACCAGCCGCCGCGACGCCAGGTGGAACAGGTTGGTGCTTTGCTCGACGACCGGACCCAGGGGATCGAAATCCGGCGACGACAGTTCGATCGTACTGAACTCGGTGGCATAGGAGCGGACGGCGGTCTTGTCGCGCCGGGGCACCGCGGCAACGGTGTCGAGAACCGCCCTGGCGACGTGGCCGGCGAAGGCAATGCTCGCCTCCACGGTCAGATGATAGTTGTCGGCATAGGGCGCCGCGACATCGGCCAGGACTTCGCGCGGACTGACAAAACGCCCGCCGACCTTGGCGCAGGTCTCCCGCTGCAATTTTTCGTGTTCGGATGGTGCGTTCGCATGGCGTTTGTTGCAGAAGCCGGCGACGACTAGCTCTGTCTGCGCCGCGATCGTCGACAGAATGCGGAACATCAAGGTGGCGTAGAAATGGTGGCCGCCGACGAAACGCGCCAGATTTTCGTCATTGACCAGACTGTCGAAGATGACCGCGTCATAGATGGAAAAATCCGTCGCCATCAGGCGGGCGACCTGTGCGCCCGGTCCGGCGCCGACCGAGCCGTTGACCATGTCGGCATCGGGCAAGGCGGCTTTGAGGCCGGCAATAAAACCGTCCTTCAGGATGCAGTTGGATTGTCCCAGCACCAGCAGCTTCATGGCATAACTATAGCTGTGATCGCGCAGCGTGCAAGTCGCGCTGGTATCAGTTTTGAACCAGGGAGGCCGTCAGGTTCAGCGCCGCGGCCTTTTGTTCGGCCGTCAGGGTCGTTTCGGCCGTCTGGACATAGTCGGCCGCGGCGGCCTGACCCTGACGCGAGGCCAGGGTCGCCCAGGCATAGGCCTGGGTCGGGTTCTTGCTGGTCCCGCGCCCGTCACGATACATCTGCGCGACATAGAATTGCGCGTCAGGATCGTTTTGCCGCGCCGCCAGGATCAGCCAATCATAGGCCTTGGCTTCGTCGCGCGGCACGCCCTTGCCGTTCAGATAATCCAGGCCGAGGTTATATTGCGCTGCCGATAGGCCCTGCTTCGCCGCGGCGAACAGCCAGAAGGTCGAGGCCTTGTCGTCACGGATGACGCCTTGGCCCGACGCATACATCATGGCCAGATTATATTGCGCATCGACGATCCCCTGATCGGCGGCTTTTTCGTACCAGTTGGCGGCCTGGACATAGTTGATACGCGTGCCCTGGCCCTGGTCGTACATGACGGCGAGATTATATTGCGCGTCGGCCAGACCTTGGGCGGCGGCCTTGGCGAACCAGGTAAAGGCCATTTTTTCGTCAACCGGCACGCCCTGGCCGCGATCGTAAATCTGGGCCAGGTTGAATTGCGCCCTGGCCAGGCCCTGCATGGCTGCCTTTTGATACCAGATACGCGCCTGGCCGAGGTCCTGCGGGACGCCGTCGCCGGCATTGTACATGTCGGCGACCTGCATCTGCGCCCGGACGTGACCGGCCGCGGCGGCCTTGGCGTACCATTCAAAGGCCTGGGCGTGATCGATCTCGGACCCCAGGCCGTCATAATAGACGCGGCCCAGTTCAGCCTGCGCGCCGGCATCGCCGGCCGCGGCGGCGGCGCGCACCTCGTCCAATGTCATCGGCGCTTTTGGGGGAATTTTAGGCGCGGCGGGTGGCGCGGGCGCCGCGGCCCTGGCAGGCGCCTTTGGCGCCGCGAGGGCATGGCCCGCCGACATTGTCATAACCAACAGAGCGGTGGTGATAACCCGCTTCATGCTGCGTTTCCCCGTTTTTATATTGCAGCCATCTTAGCTGCAAAAAACGGGCCTGAACAGCATCTTCATTCGCGACGCTTGTCCGGCCGGATATAGTCGTAGACGGCCAGACCGGTGGCGGGGTCGCTGAAGCTGCGCCAGGTCTGGGCGGCAAAGGCCGTACGGGCGTCCTTCATGCCGTCCTGCCAGTGCTCCTCGATCGAAACGCGCCAGAATTCGAAGTCCTTCGACTGGATCTCGTGACGGTTGGCGCGGTTGATGATGTGCACCAGACTGACACGGCCGTCATAGATGTCCGCGGGCAGACTTTCGCCGCACAACTGTTCGCGCACCTCTGGCGGAACATGTTCGGCCAGGGCGCGGATGGCGTGACGCAGGCGGTACTTTTCCAGGAAGGCGTCGGTGTTCATGCGCGTGCGACTGGAATAGGTGATGTCCTTCATGCGCTCCAGTACCTCGTCCATGGTGGCGGGCTCGGGACCGACGGCGCTGAACAGGTCGATCTGAAAGATCAGGGTGTCCTTGGCGACGCCGGCATCGAGGACATAGCTGAGCGGTGTATTGGAGACCAACCCGCCATCCCAATAGGCTTCGCCGTCGATCGTCACGGCAGGGAATCCCGGCGGCAAGGCCGCGCTGGCCATGACATGTTCGGGCCCGATGACGCGACCCGTATCTCTGTTGTCGAAATAGGTGAAGTTGCCACTCTTGATGTGGACGGCGCCAAGGCTAACCCGCATGGCGCCATGGTTGATGCGGTCGAAATCGACATGGCGCAACAGGGTCTCGCGCAGCGGCGCCGTATCGTAAAAGCTGATAGCCTCGGGCGTGCCGGGCTTGTTCAGCCACGGCAGCAGGAACCATGGACGGAAGAAGCCCCTCACGCCGGCGACCAGGCTCCATAGTCCGCTAAACTGACGGAAATTGAACTCGGCCATTTCGTGCTGCCGCGCCAGGGCCTGCCCCGGCACGGTGGTCGATATCTCGTTCCAGAAGGCGCGCAGATGACGGATCCGGTCGTCCGGGGCGTTGCCGGCGATGATGGCGGCATTGATGGCGCCGATTGAAATGCCGGCGATCCAATCGGGTTCGACACCCTCATTGTGCAGAACTTCATAGGCGCCGGCCTGATAGGCGCCGAGCGCACCACCGCCCTGCAGGACCAGGACCGTCTGCTGATAAGGCAGGTTGAGCGTGTTGCGGGGGTGGTAGGGTTCTTCGCGGTCGAACGACATGACAGGTACTCGAAGGGGGACAGGCATTATATTGCGCTGCAACAGGGCGTTTTCAAGGCGACCGCCGCCAATGATAGAGGTCGCATTTGGTTGTTTTTCACCACGCAAATTACCGGATCATTAAGGCTTTTACGTTTAGTCTTGTTATCCATATGCGCGGTCCGGCGGCCAATCGCATAAGGCAGGTGACACGACCTCAACCCCAGGTATTTTAAACCGATGACCGTCCACGTCACGTCCGATCTGCGCAGCCAACGCGACCGCTATATCGCTTTTTCCCTCGCCGCAGCCGACCTGCTGATCGAAGCCCGCCTTGATGGTGTCATCCAGCATGTCACGGGCGCCACTCAGACCCTGTTGGGGGCCTCCGCCGAAGCTCTGTTGGGGCGCCCTGTCACGGAACTTTTTGCCACGCTCGACCGCCTGGTGGTTGCACAACTCCTCGACCGCGCGCAACGCGCCGGCCGCATCGAGCCGGTGGCGCTCAACCTGCCCTCGCCCGGCGCCAAACCGGCGCCCGTGGCGTTCGGCGCCTGTTTCCTGCCGGGGCGGTCGGTCCTTTATCTAACCCTGTCGGTGTTGCCGGCGTCCTTGGCGCCCACCATGCCCGAGCGCGATGGCACGACGGGCCTGCTCAACGCCGAAGATTTCCAGGCCATGGCCAATTGCGCCGTCCGCCCCGGCGATAGCGGCGCCGGCGCCGATATGTTGCGCAATATGCGCCTGATCGGGTTGCGCGGCTTGTCGGCGGCGATGGAAGGTTTGTCCCAGGCACGTTCGACGCAACTGCTGTCCGAAATCGGCACCCTGCTGCGTTGCGAGGCGGCCAGTCCTGACATGGCGGGGCGGATCGGCGCCGACGAATTCGCCATCCTGTCGCGCAATGGCGACATCGACGACAAAGCGCTCAAGCAAGGCCTGTCCGCCACCCTGGCGGCAGCCGGAGTCAAATCTTCCGCCGTCCAACCGAATATTACCACCATCCGTCTGGTCACCGGCAATCTCGATGAAAACAGCGTCGCCAAGGCGCTTGAATACGTCATGAAGAATTTTCCGGCGGCACAACAAACCGGCGAACCGCGTTCGCTCGAAGACATGGTCGCCAGTGAGATGAAGGATACCCTGGCGACCCGCGAAAACATTCGCGCCACCATCGCCGCCAATGATTTCCAGCTGCATTACCAACCGGTGGTCGACCTCACCTCCCGCCAGGTCCACCATTACGAAGCCCTGCTGCGGTTCGTCGACAATCCGGCACCCTATGAAACGATCCGCTTTTCCGAGCAGCTGGGCCTGATCATAGATGTCGACCTGGCCGTCTGCCGCCGCGCCATTACGGCCTTGGCCGAACGCGACGACATCAGCATCGCCGTCAATGTTTCGGGCGCCTCGATTCAGAATCCGCGTTTTTGCAGCGACCTGTCCGTTCTGTTGAAGAACCATAAGAATCTGGCGGGACGGCTGCTGTTTGAGCTGACGGAATCGTCGCATATCGAGGAGATCGAACCGGCGGCGCGCTTCCTCAACAGCCTGCGTGGTCATGGCTTTTCGCTGTGCCTCGACGATTTCGGCTCCGGCGCCACGGCCTATAATTACCTGCGCCGCTTCGATGCCGACTATATCAAGATCGACGGCCCTTTCCTCAGGACGGCGCTTAGCTCCAAGCGCGAGCGCGCCCTGATACGTTCGATCGCCGTCCTGGCCAAAGAGCTGGGGTGCCAGGTCATCGGTGAGATGATCGAAACCGAGCAACTGGCCGGCATGGCGCAGCAATTGGGCATCACATTGGGCCAGGGCTACCTGTTCGGCAGACCCGAAGCCAATTTCAAGCCGGTGGCCGCGGCCATGCCGCGCCTGCGCCGGAAGGGCGAAACCGAGAGCTGGGGGTAAGGCTCATTGCCGCGAGAATTCATTGCCGCGAGAATTCGGAGTAGCTGTGGCCCTATTCAGGGTAAACCCGCACTCCGAATGGCGAACAGCGGGCCGCGTGCGATGTTACAATGCAACCTTAAATTGCCGCAACTCAAGGGCTGTCGTCCGACATAAAGGCTTAATAATTCCGCTCACGAATAGCAGGTGGCCATTCGGAGTGCCGGTTTTACCCTGAATAGGGCCACAACTACTCCGATTCTCACCAACGGTCATTTCGGGGACCGACGGCGGTAAGTCAAATTACGCGCCGTCGGTATAAGATCTTCGTGTCGCTTTTGGCTCAGTTCAAGCCGTAGACAACGCACGCCGTCGCCGTCAGGCGTTGCAGCGGCGGGGTCTGGATGAACGGATTGGCCAGGGCCTTGGCTTCGAGATATTCGGCCGTACCAGGCGCGGCCATGGACATCATCGGTGCGGGCGGAGGAGGCGGAGGCGCATAGGCCAAGCTCTTGTCGTAGCTGACTTCTTGGGCACTGCCGTAATCCGGGCTGGCATCTGCGTTGCGCGCCAGAATATCGGTGGCGCACGCCCGGCCCGTTGGATCGATCAACTGGATGCCGCCCAGCTTGCCGCCGGCGGCGTCGGCGGCCTGGCCGGCGCGGGTCCGCGCATCCTTGACCGCCTGGGTATAGAGCCAGGTATTGGTGGCATTGTCGGGCTGCAGGCTGAAATAGATCGGCTGCGACGAGGTTGGCGAGGCTGCCAGTACCAGGGCATAGGCCTTTTCCAGCACGCTCATGTCGCGGACTTCCAGGGCGATATTGAGCGAGACTTCGTAGCCGTTGATCTTGTCGCCGCGCTGATCCTCGATGCGGTTGCCGTTCTTGTCCTTGTATTGCTCATAGAGGGTGCGCATCGAGAAGCTGGTGGTCACGCGGACATTGTCCTTGCCCAGCTTGGCCAGGGCCTGCTGCAGGGCGCGGGTCATCTCGATCGCCTTGGCCTGCGCCTTGTCTTCCTTGTCGTCGACGCTGAGGAAGGTGGCCGAGAAGGTGGCGCGGTTGGCGGGGATTTCGGTAAAGACATAACCGGTCTGGGTGATGACCCCGGTCTTCATCCACCACGGCGCCTTGTCGTAGGGCGAGGTGTTGACGGGCGGTGCAGCGGCCGTTTGGGCTGTGGCGGCGGTCGCCGCCGGTCCGAACGCCAGGACGGCCAAGGCGGCGATACTGATAAGCTTTTTCATGATGTCTCCCCGTGTTGAGGCGCGCACGCTAACACGGGGTTTTGTGATCGCAAAGCCGGCAAGACGTCACGGCTACGAGAAACAGCCCCAGCCGTCATTGCGTCCGCCCATCGGAGCGGCCAGGACGGCCAGGGTGTTTTCAATGCCGGTAATCTCGGCGTGGTCGGGCAACATGAACCAGGTGACGGTGACATCCCATTTCGCCCGTCCATCGTCGTCGGTATAAGGTCCGATTTCGAGATGACAGTCGCCGCCGGCCATGGCGTCGTAAAAGGCGCGCGCCATGGCCTCCGAATCGAAGATAACGGCAAAGTCGATATCGCGCGGCAGACTCAAGTCGTCGCCGTCGGCCTGCATGTCGCGTAAGGTTTCGCCGTTTTCGTCATCGGGAAAGTGGATCATATGTAACTCCAGCCTCAATCAGTTGAGCCCATACACCACACAGGCCGTCGCCGTCAGCTTTTTCAGGGGGGGAGTCTGAACAAAGGCATTGGCCAGCGCCCGGGCTTCCAGGTCGTCGGTTCCGCCAAAGCGGGAAGTCGTGACGCCAGACACCCTTTGCAGGGATTCGGTGATTGATTTGTCGGGAAGCGCCCCGACCTCAGTAGCGGCTATGTAATCCGTCGCGTCCTCATCGGCCGGCGCGCCGCGGGCCAGGATATCGGTCTGGCACGCCCTGCCGGTCGAGTCGATCAACTGGATGGCGCCCAGCTTGCCGCCGGCCGCGTCGGCAGCGGTGGCAGCGCGGGTGCGGGCATCCTTGACGGCTTCGGTATAGAGCCAGCTATTGGTGGCATTGTCCGGTTGCAGGCTGAAATTAATGGCGCGGCTGTGACTCGGGCCCGCCGCCATGACCAGGGAATAGGCGTTGGACAATTGATCCATGTCCCGAACTTCAAGGGCGATCTCGACCGAGACCTCGTAGCCGTTGATCTTGTCACCGCGTTCATTGTCGACCATGTTGCCGTCGTGGTCCTTGTACTGCTGGTACAGGGCCTGCATCCTGAAGGTGGTCGTCACGCGGATCTTGTCGCTGCCCAGCTTGGCCAGAGCCTGCTGCAGGGCGCGGGTCTTTTCGATCGCCAGGGCCTGGGCCTTGTCCTCGCTGTCGTCGACACTGAGGAAGGTCGCCGAGAAGGTGGCTCGGTTGGCGGGCAATTCGGTGAAGACATAACCCGTTTGCGTAATGACACCAGTCTTCATCCACCACGGCGCCTTGTCGTAGGGTGACGACGCAGCGGCGGACGCGGTTTGGGCGATGGCGAAGGACGGCGCGCAGGCGATCAGTGCCAAGGCGGCCAGGCCGATAAAGTGTTTCATGATGTTCTCCCTGTTGCGGGCAAAGGCTACCACGGAGCGAGCACGGCGCAAACGCTACTTAGGCCTTCCTTATGCACCCGTGCGAAATACGTCCTGACTTTTAGCATCTTTCGCGCCCATTCTGCGGCCATGCGCGATCTCGACCCACTGCCCATTTTTCTGACTCTGCTGGCCATCACCGTCGTTATGCTGTGGTTACTGATCAAGGATCTGTGGCCGGCTCGGCTGCAGCATTCCCGCCCGCTTAACACGTTTCAGCGTGCCCGCCGCAAGGCCCGCCGCGGCGATCCGAAAGCCTGCGTGCAGTGTGCAGACTTTCTCGAATCCGGCACGGGCGGAGCGCACGAAAATCACAGCGCGGCCCGGCATTATCTTGAGATGGCCATCGAGATTTACGGCCGCATGGCACGCGACGGCGATGGCTATGCCTGGCTGAAGATCGCCGAAATCCACAATCGTCACATGCCGCCGCCGCGCATCAGCGATCTGGCCGACCGCGCCTATCACAAGGCGCTGCGCATCCATGTGCGTAAGGCCGCCGAGGGCGACGTCAACGGACTGGCCTTTGCCGGTTACCAGTTCCGTCATGGCCTGGGCGTCATCAGCGATCTCGACCGCGCCGCCGACTATCTGGAAGCCGCCGCCGCCAAGGGCCATGCGCCGTCGATGAAGAGTCTCGGCGAACTGTACCTGGCCGGAATCAGCGGCAAGAAGCCCGATCCCGTCAAGGCGGCCGCCTTGTTCCGCCAGGCGGCCTTAAGCGGCGATGTCGAGGCGCATGAGCGCGTCGCCGACAACTATTTCAACAGCGTCGGCGAACCGGCCAGCCGCGAACTGGCCTATTGCTGGTACGCCTGGGCGGCGCGCAAGGGTCGTCGCGACGCCATGCACAAGCTGGAACTGATCGAGAAGGAATGGACACCGAAGCAGTTGCGCGATGTCCAGACACGCTTGCAGGACTGGGTGCCGAGCTAAAGCTTGACGGTCGGACCGAAGACAAGCGCATAGCTGGCCGCGGCGATGACGCCCAGCACGATCCACAGCCAGTTACGGGCCAGGCTGAAATTGGCTTCCCGTGATGACCGCATGAACGCGTGCAGCCACAGCAGGCCGGACGTGCCCCCGAGCGACGACGCCATGGACGAGATCAGCACGATAATGATGCCGACCGGGTTCATCAGGCCGATCAGGATCGCCAGTACGCCGCCGGAAATATAGGCTGTCCAGGCCAGCTTGCGCCCCGTCTGACGATTGTCGCCGCCGACCAGCCGACCCAACATGCTACCGGCGGCGCGGCCCAAGAGGAAATAGGCGGCACCGCCAAATACGGCCATGACGACGCGCAAGACAAGCTGGTTATCCAGGCCGTACAGCACGCCTTCCTTGCCGGTCCCCCAGTCACCGATGCCGGCAACCCCGGAAAACAGGAAATAGCCCGCCCAGGTAAAGGCATTGAGGCCATACATCAGCCATAGAAAGACCGTCCCCGGCCCGCGAACCGTCTGCGGATCCTTCAGCCGGGCGTTCAGGATCAGCGCGGCGATAAAGGCGACCACGAGATTGACCGTATTGCCCGCCGCGGCGACGGCGCGAAACGCCCAATCGGGCAAACCTTGCGTATTGCAGTCGAAATAGTAGGCGCCCCAGGCCATCGGCTTGCCGCCGACCGCGATGCAGGCCCCGCCGTGGCCCAAGCCTTCATGCAACAGGGTGGTGACGACATAGGCGGTGGCGGCCAGGCCGATCACGGTCAGGACGTCGAAGCGTTTGGTCGTATCGGTCATGATTATGGTCCTGAGATATTGCAGGACAGAATGCCGCAAACCTGTGGTTTGGCAAGCGTCAGTACCCTTGTAAAATGTTGGACAGGCCCAATCTCTGCTATAAGCACAGTGGGAAGCACATCATGGCCCTCGCCACACTAAACGGATTTATTCGGCGGGATATCAATTTGGACCGGCCTTTGCGCATCCGGCTCAACGCGACCTCCGAAGGCCCGATGCCTTGGGATTCGGTGCCACCGATTGATATCCGCGACGCGCGTTGCCTGCAAAATACGCGCTCCGAAAGCGCTTTTTTTGCCGACCATGGCTTCGTCTTGCTGGACCATATTTCGGCCGTCAAGGATTGGGATAGCGGGCCGGACTCGCCCGTCAACGACATTGCCCTGACCTACTTGCCGGAAATAGAGCGTTTGATCCGTACGCGCCTCCTTCCAGGTTTCATGCTTGAGATAGAGCAGGGTGAGCAAATATTACGCCGTGGCCCGGGCACGCCAAATCCCTTCTACGCCAAAGGAGTCCATGGTGATTACGGTTTGACGGCCGATGATTACCAGGAGAGCGTGGAGGCCTATACGACGCCTGACACTGGCCGCGCCTGGCGTCGTCGCTTCGACCGGCCGGAAGTCGCCGGGTTCATGGTCATCAACTTTTGGAGAACCGTCTATATGGATGGCCCTCTGCAACATCTGCCCTTGGCCGTATGCGATCCCAATTCGGTCGCTGCCTCGGATCTGGTGCCATCAGCTCTGGTAGGGTTCACGCTCAGCGGCAAACCCTCCAACCAGTTGGCATTGCATCATAATGCAGCGCAGGATTGGTACTTTTATCCTGGTATGACAACGGGGGAAGTACTGAGCTTCAAGGTCTTTGAGACCTTCAAGGACGGCCGCCGGCCGGGGCTGCAAACTTGTTTTCATAGCGCATTTGTCGATCCGTCCGCACCGGACGACGCAGCACAACGACAAAGCTGCGAACATCGCGTCGGCGTGTTCATTATGAATGAGCAGTAAGGGCCACGAATGGCCGACGCGCACCTTAAAAATGCCGATGGCTGTCTTTTGCCCGCGCTCCGTTAACCACTATTAACCATCTTTCACTTTAAACTGCCGCCATGCAGGACCTTGTACAGTTAGTCAAAAATATCGAACCGTTGCGCGTTTACGGGCGGGTCGCGGTGGTCAATGGGCTGTTGATCGAGGCCAAGGGCGGCCTGTCCTATATGCAGGTCGGGGCACGTTGCGAAATCATTCGCCGCCACGACGATCCCTTGCCCGTCGAAGTCGTCGGCTTCCGCGAAGACCGCGCCCTGATGATGCCGTTCGGCCCCGTCGAAGGCGTCACCCCCGGCGCCGAAATCCGCATTTCCGGCGAAGGCGCCAAGGTCTATCCCACGGCCAACTGGCTGGGGCGGATCGTCGATTCCTTCGGCCTGCCGGTCGACGGTAACGGCCCCCTGCCCCAGGGCAAGGAAGGCTATCTGCTGAAGGCCGCGCCGCCGTCGGCCCATAAGCGCGCCCGCGTTGGAGAGCGGCTGAACCTCGGCGTCCGCGCCATGGACGTCTTCACCACTTGTTGCCGCGGCCAGCGCCTGGGCGTCTTTGCCGGCTCGGGCGTCGGCAAGTCGGTCCTTTTGTCCATGCTGGCGCGCGAGGCGACCTGCGACGCCGTCGTCGTCGGCCTGATCGGCGAACGCGGCCGTGAAGTGCGCGAATTCATCGAAGAGACACTGGGGCCCGAAGGTTTGAAGCGCGCCATCGTCGTCGTCGCCACCTCGGACGAGCCGGCGTTGAAACGCCGGCAGGCCGCCTACATGACCATGGCGCTGTGCGAATATCTCCGCGACCAGGGGCTGGAAGTGCTGTGCCTGATGGATTCGGTGACGCGCTTCGCCATGGCCCAGCGCGAGATCGGCCTGGCGACCGGCGAACCGCCGACGACCAAGGGCTATACGCCGACCTGCTTCGCCGAACTTCCCAAGCTTTTGGAACGCGCCGGACCGGGCCCGCTGCTCGACGACGGCACTCAGACCGGACCGATCACCGGATTGTTCACCGTCCTGGTCGACGGCGACGACCATAATGAGCCGATCGCCGACGCCGTGCGCGGGATTTTGGACGGCCACATCGTCATGAGCCGGACGATTGCCGAACGCGGCCGGTTCCCGGCGATCGACGTATTGAAAAGCATCAGCCGGACCATGCCGGAATGTCAGACCATCCCGGAACGCGAGGTCGTCCGCCAGGCCCGCAAGGTGATGTCGAGCTTCACCAATATGGAGGAATTGATCCGCATCGGCGCCTACCGAGCCGGCGCCGATCCCGATGTCGACCGGGCCATCGCCCTCAATCCGGACATCGAACAATTTTTGCGTCAGGACAAGGATGAATACACACCTCTTGACGAGTCCTTTACACTTTTGGCCGAAATTCTAACCAGGGCATAACCACCAGGGTTTAGGCCCAAGCCGTCGCGAGAACCCTCGCGGCGCCTGAGCGAAAAAATGGAGTTTCATCATGACCAAGTGGGCCAAATCTCTTATCCGTCTGTCCACTTTTGAAGTCGAAACCCTGCAAAAGCGCCTGGCCGAGGTCGTCACCCGCCGCACCCATGTCGAGATGAAGGTCGCGACCCTGGATGCCGAATATGAGCTGGAATGCGCGCGCGCCTCGCATGATGCGTCGCTGTCGCACAGCCTGACCGCCTACAAGCGCGGTTTCAAGCATCGCCGCGATTTGCTCAGCGCCGATCTTGATCTGATCGTCCACGAAGAGGACGGCGTCCGCGACCAACTCAGCCAGGCTTTCGAAGATCTCAAGAAGTTCGAACACGTCGCCGAACTGTCCAATCTCAAGCGCATTGCCAACGACAAGCGCCTCGAGGCCGCCGAAATGGACGAGCAGGCTTTGCGCATGAAGCGCTCGGCCTAATGCACCGCCGCGCCGTATTGACCGGCGCCGTGGCGCTGGGCGTGGCGCACAGCGTCGATGCTCAAGCCGCCTATGGCGATATTCCGCCACTGAAGTCCATCACCCCCTACCCGCTCGGCGTCGCCGTCAAGGTGCCGCAGCTCGACGATCCCAGCTGGACCAAGCTGGCCTCGACGCATTTCTCGCGCCTGACCGCGGAATGGGAAATGAAGATGGAATACATGCTGCGCGACGACGGCAGCCTGCAATTCGACCGCGCCGACCGCATCGTCAACTTCGCCCGCAATAACGGCATGGCCGTGCACGGCCATACCCTCATCTGGTACGCCGAAGAGGGCGGTCAGCATTTCGCCAAGCTGGCCGGCAAGCCCGACGCCTTTCTCAACGCCTATGCCGGCTATATCCAATCGGTCATGCAGCGTTATCGCGGCCGGATCGTCAGTTGGGACGTCGTCAACGAACCCGTATGGAACGACGGCCACGCCTTGCGGCCCTGTTTGTGGCAAAAAGTACTGGGCGACGACTATATCGGCCTTGCCTTTGAGGCGGCGCATGAGGCCGATCCCGACGCTATCCTGTTCATGAACGACTACAATCTCGAACTGACGCCGGCCAAGCGCGCGACCTTTCTCAAGCTGTGCGAGACCTTGTTGAAGAACGGCGCGCCCCTTCACGGCATCGGAACCCAGACCCATATCAATGCCGGCATCGCGCCCGGCATGATCACAGCCGCCATCCGGGACATCGCCTCGCTCGGCCTGAAGGTACACATTTCAGAGCTCGACATCTCACTGCGCGAAACCAGGCCGACCAATCTGGTGCAACCGCGCATCGATCAGGTGCGTGTCATTCAGGAACTTCTGCAGGCCTATCACGACGTGCCGGCGGGTCAACGCCACGGCCTGACCCTATGGGGTCTGCGCGACAGTGATTCCTGGCTGAATGCGCCAAAGGAAAAGAAGGGACTGCTGCCGGACGAGCCTTTGTTGTTCGACAGCCAGGGCCGGCCGAAGCCCGTGGCACAGGCCTTTGTCCGCGCCGCGAAGTAGCCGGGTCTAACGATTCCGGATTTTGACGAACCTGGCAACATAGTCGTTCGCAGGGTGATTCAGAATATCGTCCGGCGTCCCGGCCTGGACGATCTCACCGTCTTTCATGATCACCACGCGGCTGCCCAGACGCACCGCTTCGTCGAGGTCGTGGGTGACGAAGACGATCGTCTTGCCCAGCCGTTGTTGCAACTCGATCAACAGATCCTGCATGTCGGCGCGGGTCAGTGGATCGAGGGCGCTGAAGGCCTCGTCCATCAAGACGATAGCAGTGTCGACCGCCAGGGCGCGCGCCAGACCGACTCTCTGTTTCATGCCGCCCGACAGCTCATCCGGCCGCGATTTTTCATTGCCTGAAAGACCGACGGCCTCGATCCATTCCATGGCCTTGGGATGGGCGACATCCGGCTTGTCGCCACGCGCCGTCAGGCCGAAGGCGACATTGTCGAGGACATTGAGGTGCGGCAGCAGGCCGAAACCCTGGAAGACCATGCTGACCTGACGACGGCGGAACTCGCGCAGGGCCGCGGCGTCGAAAGCGCGGACATCGGCGCCGTCGACCATGATCTCGCCGGCGCTGGGTTCGATCAACCGGTTGATATGGCGAGCCAGGGTTGACTTGCCTGAGCCCGACAGGCCCATCAGGACGCAGACCTCTCCGGCGGCGATCTCGAGCGAGACATCGCGCAGGGCCAGGGTGCAGCCGGTGGCGGCCAGGATTTCGGCCTTGCCGGCGCCGTCTCGCGCCATCGCTAAGGCCGCCGTTTCCTTGCGGCCGAACAGCTTGGTAAGGCTCCGCAACTCAATCTTGCTCATGCTGCCCTCCCTGTTTGCCGCCGAACCCCTGGGTGATGCGGTCGAGGACAAAGGCCAGGATGACGATACCCAAACCGGCTTCCAGGCCCATGCCGACATCGAGCGTCTGGATGCCGTTGAGCACCTGTTCGCCGAGGCCGCGGGCGCCGATCATCGAGGCTACCACGACCATGGACAGGGCCAGCATGATGGTCTGGTTGACGCCGGCCATCAGGGTCGGCCGCGCCAGGGGCAACTCGACGCGCCACAGCATCTGCCACGACGTCAGGCCGAAGGATTCGCCGGCTTCACGCACCTCCTTGTCGACGCGCTCGATGCCGAGGGTCGTCAGGCGGATCATGGGCGGCAGGGCGTAGATGACGGTGGCGAGGATCGCCGGCACCTTGCCGAGGCCGAACAGCATCAGGGCCGGGATGAGATAGACGAAGGCCGGCAGGGTCTGCATGATGTCGAGTACCGGCAGGCTGGCCGCCTTGACCCAGCGCGATTTTGCCGCCGCGATGCCGACGGGCAGACCTATGGCCAGCGCCAGCAGACTGGCGATCAGCATCAGGGTCAGGGTCTGGGTCATCAGGCTCCATAGCCCGAGCAGCCCCATGACGAGCATCAGCACGGCGACTGCGACGGTCAGGGCGACACGTCGCGTCCCCCACCACGCCAGGCCTGCAAAGATGGCAATCAGCAGCCACCACGGGATGACGGCCAATACGGAATCGAGCGCGACGACAACGCCGAGCAAGGCATTGGAGAGGACACGGAAGCCGGCGCCGTGATCGCGCACCAGGGCGGTCACCGCGTCATTGACCGATTGACGGATCGACAGAGTCCAGGTTTCCGGAAAGGCTGAACTGTTGGCCGATTTCGCCGGCGCAACATCCAGACTCAGCGAAATGCGCTCGGCTGTCGCCGCATCGACCCATCCGCGCCACAGGTCCGGGCGATGGCGCAAGAAGGCGATGGCCTGGGCGCGCGCCGTCGATTTGGCGTCGGCGCGCTGGACCAGATTGGCGTTGAGCTCGTCCATCGGGAAGGTCGCCTTGGCCAGCATGGCGGCGACGGCCGGGGCCGATTTGGCGAACGGCGTCGAGACGCCATAGGCGACATCGGCGGCCGGCGCGGCGCAGCCTTGAGTATGGCGGCCGTCCTTACTCGTCAGATCGGCCCAACACGCGGCCGTCCACGGCGGCTCCCTTAGTTGCACCAGTTTCAGCCGTCCGGCGATTGGGCTCGGCGACCAGTAATAGAACAGCACGGGCTGTTTCTGGACATAGGCCGAGGTGATGGCGGCATCCATGGCCGGGCCGGTGCCGGGGCGGAAATCAACATAGGCATTGGTCAAGCCGTAGGCCTTGAGCTTGGCGCTGTTGACGCCTTCGCAGGTCCAGCCCGACGGACAGTTGAGGAAGCGGCCCTTGCTGGGCTGCTCAGGATCGCGGAACAGGGCGATGTAGCGCGGGTCATTGAGTTGGGCGACATCGTGCAGGTCGGGCGCCACGGCCCCCGCGCCGTGGACCAGATAGTCTGGCACGTACCAGCCTTCGTTCGCCTCGGTGAACGGATGACCGATGGCGCGCACCGTACCGGTGGCCTCGGCCTTTTTCCACACGTCGCTACGGCTGACCCATTCCTCGCCGAGGATCTGGATGCCGTTATCGGCCAGAGCCTGTTCCAGGGTCACGGTATTGCCGGGCACGGTATCGGTGGCGCAGCCATAACCGCGCTCGATCATCTCCTGCATGACGGCCGTGATGAACTCGCCGCTTTCCCAGTTGACGCCGGCGAACTTGACCGGGGTCGGGATCGGACATGACGGCGCCGCCATGGCTTGGCCGGCCAGGGCCATCACCATCGTCACGCACAGAACCACGTATCGCCAGGGCTTCATTGCGTCCTCTCCATCGTCACCTACTCAATCAGACTATATGAGCGCAGGCAAACGGCCTTTCATCTTTTTGTGTAAGATCGCGCCATGTCATGCGACTAAGCATCATGGCAGAGACAGGCGCATGATGGAACTGGAGGCGATCGTCGCGGAGCACGCCGCCATGGTGCGCCGGATCGCGACCGTCTATGAACGCCGACCGGATCTCGTCGATGATCTTGTGCAAGATATCTGGCTGGCGGTGTGGCAGGCCTTGCCGCGGTTGAACGATCATGCCACCTTGAAGGCTTATATTGCACGCATCACGCAGAATATCTGCGTCACCCATGTCCGCCGTGCCGTGGTGCGCAAGACCGAGCCGCTTAACGACACTGTGCCCGACCCGGCGCCGTCGGCCGAGGACACCACCGGGCAAAATCAACAATTGATGCGGCTGGTTGCTGCGGTGCGTGACCTGCCAGATCCGTTGAAAGCCGTGGCCAGTCTTTATCTCGAGGACATGGCGGTCAAGGATATCGCCCTGGCCCTGGGTTTGAGCGAAAGCAATGTCTCGGTCCGCCTGCACCGCGCCAAGGCCCTTATCCGCCAACGTTTCGGAGACGCCGCATGACCGAACCCGATCCGTTCATCGCCCTTTGGCAGACCGCACCGCAACCGGATGTCCAGGCTGTTCTCGACGCCGTGAAACGCGCCGATGCCGCCCACAAGCGCCTCAACTGGACGCTGGTCGCGCTGCTTTCCACCATCACCCTGATCATCGCCTTTGAAGAGGCTACGGGCCGCCTGCGCACCCATGGCGTTGTGACGATCTTGTGGACTGTCGGTCTGGGTGCCGGCCTGCTGTGGCATTGCCGCGCCGGACGCCGGCTGTCTGTGGCCCTGAGCGAAGATACGTTGAGCCTGCTCAATCTGATGATCCGCCGCGCCAAAAGGGGACTGAAGCTTGCTCGCTACCTTTATCTCGGCACCCCGGTCGGCGCCGTCGTGGGCTGGTTTATTGCCAATGCAACGCATATCAGTGCTGGTAGCAGCGGTTGGCTGTCACTCGTCCAGACGGCCGCCGGCATTGCCATGCTGGGCATGATGATGGTGTCCGGCCTTGTCCTGGCACGCCTGCGCCGCCGCCAAGTCGATGAGTTGTCGGCCCGCCTGCGCGAATTTCAGGAGGATCTGTAAGATTTCGGGGCTTGGTGCGACTGAAGTCCTGTCAGTCGTTCCACACCGGATCGGCCACCTTCTTAGGACATTCCATGTCGAAACTCTTCCGCACCCTGCTCATCGCCTTTGTCACCCTTGGCGGCCTGGTCGCCCTTTATGCCTATAAACATCTTGTCGGGCCGATCGTCTTGCCGGAAAACGCCTGGTACATCGCCGCCGCTCTGATCGTCACCGGCTCCGTCCTGTGGCAGTTGGTCACTCGCCGCGCCTGTTGCCCGAAGGCCTAAGGTCAGCAACCGTGTCAATATCGCGGTGAATGGCGGCTTCATCGGTCGCAAAACGCGCCACGCGATAGCGCCCGCCGTCGATCAGACCGCGGGCGCCACGATCGCCATCAAGCGCTCGCAGGTCATCGAAACAGGCGCGCCCGAACAGCACCGGATGACCGGGCTGACCCACATGGTACGGCACCACGATATCGTGGCCATCGAGGCCTCCGGCTAAATCGTGAAACAAGGCCGACGGCAAAAACGGCATGTCGGCCAAGACGACGAAAGCGCCGTCGCAGTCGACCAAGGCCGCGACCGCGGTGGCCAGTGACACGCCCATGCCGTCATCAGCGCGCGTATTGATCACGACGGTCAAGCGGTCGTCGGATTGCAAGTGGGCAAGGCCGGCGAAATTGCCGCGCGTTACAACGACAACCTGGCCCAACCCAAGGCCAGTGACGGTATCCAGCACATGGTCGATGACGGGCCTTCCATCCAGGTCCGCCAGCAGCTTGTCGCCAGCACCGAACCGAAGCGAGCTTCCCGCCGCGAGCACAATGGCCGCCAGCCGGTTCATATAACCTCCCGCCGCCAGGTCGCGACAACCTGAGCCATGATCGAAAGCGCAATCTCCGGCGGCGAGGCGGCGCCGATGGCCAGCCCGACTGGACCGTGAATGCGCGCCAAGGCTTCCGGCTCCGCGCCCAGACCGGCCAAGATCTCCAACCGCCGGGTATGGGCGCGACGGCTGCCGAGGGCGCCGATGAAAAAGGCCTCGCTCTTCAGGCCAGTCAGCAACAAGTCCGGCTCGAAACCATGGTCGTGGAAAACCAGAACTTGGGCGCTGTAGCGATCTAGGACCGAAGCATCGAAATCCTCAGGTGAGGTCAGGCGGTGCTGGCTGCCGTCCGGCGACCATACATCCAGCTCGACCTCCATCAATGGCGCCAATTGCATAAGCGCCGCAAGGATCGGACCCTGGCCCACAACCACCAACCGGCAGGCCGGCAGGTAGCGCCGCCTGTAGTCCGGCGTGATGACCAACTCCGCGGGCCGGCGTGCCACCCGCGCGGCGATGACGGCGGCGATATCATCGTCATTTCCACCGACATCGAAATGAACCAGCAGCCCCGAACCGCATGGCAAGGTGATATCCTTGAAGCGGGAACCTTCGCCGTAGAGCTCGGTGCGGTTCTCGCCGACCGCCATGGCCGCCAGGGCATCGTGGACCAGGGCGCCCTCGGCACAGCCGCCGGTGATCAGCCCGACCGCTTCGCCGGTTTCGCATACCGCCAACTGGCTACCGACCGGCCGCGGCGAGGCGCCCGTCGTGCTGATCAGAGTCAGCAGCGCCGTCTTCAAGCCCGCCCGTCGCCACCGCATCAGGTCGGGCAGGACGAAGTCGCGATAAACAGGCGGCGGCAAGATCACGTCAAACAGCAACCGGCTGTCTGGCCGCCAGCAAGCGTTCGGGCGTCAACGGCAATTGTCGGATGCGCGCGCCCGATGCCGCGAAGATGGCGTTGGCCACCGCCGGTACCACCGGCGGCAAGGCGGGCTCGCCCAGGCCGGTCGGCGGGAAATCGCTGGGCACGAAGTGAACATCGACCTCGGGCGCCTTGGGCATGCGCATCATCGGGATTTCATGAAAATTCGTCTGGACGGCGCGGCCCTTGCTGAAGGTTATTTCCGCTTCCATGGAACCGATGCCGTCCATGACCGCGCCCTCGACCTGGTTGCTGGCCGACGACGGATTGACGATCTGGTTGCCGACATCGCCGCACACCCAGACCTTTAGCACGCGCCAGGTGCCGTCGTCGGCGACCTTAACCTTGGCCACCTCGGCGAAATAGCCGCTGTGGCTGAAATAGGTGGCGACGCCCATGCCCTCACCCTTGGCCAATTCTGTCTTGCCCCAATTGGAACGGTCGCGCACGGCCGCCAGAACGGCGCGCATACGGGCGGGGTTATAGCCGTCGAAGCGATCGCCCTTATAGGCGTCGAGATGGCTATCGAGATGGGCGAGGCGCCAGGCGATCGGGTCTTGACCGACCGCATGGGCGATTTCGTCGCTAAAGCTTTCATGGACGAAGGCGATCGAGTTGGAGATCGGCGCGCGCAGGTAACCGGTCGGAATCGGCGTCTCGATCTGCGAAAACGCGACACGATTGTTCGGCGCTACGGCCAAAGCGAAGGCGTTGCCGGCGATCTCGTTGCCCTGGGCGATCTTGCCGTCGCGGGCAAAGGCAACATTGTGGCTGATATAGGATTGGAGCTTGCCGGCGGCATCGACGCCGGCGCGAACGCGGTAATAGCCGCCCGGGCGGAAATAGTCGTGGGCGACATCGTCTTCGCGTGACCACACCAGCTTGACCGGCACGCCGGCCTTCTGCGCGATCGCCGCGGCGTCGACCATATAGTCGTTTTCCAGCCGCCGGCCGAAGCCGCCGCCGCAGCGCCGCATATGGACGACGACCTTGTCCGGCGCGACCTTCAGGGTATCGGCCACCAGCTTGGCGCCATCGTTCGGCGTCTGGGTCGGCGCCCAGATCTCGACACCGGCGGCGGTCACCTGGGCCGTGCAGTTTTGCGGCTCCATCGGCACGTGCGGAATGAACGGCACCTCATAGCTGGCGTCGAAGGTCTTCGCCGCCGCCTTCATGCCGGCATCGGCATCACCGGTCTTTTGCTGCACCGAGCCTGAGCCCTTGAGCAGGCTCTGCGCCTTTTCGCGGTAAACCAGACTGTCGTGCTGGGCGAAGGCGGCATCGGCCCATACCGGCTGCAACAGGTCGCGCGCTGTGTTGGCATACCACCAACTGGTGGCCAGGATGGCGATGCCGTCCTGCAGGCCGTGCAAATCTGTCGAGCCTTTGATGATAAACACATCCCTGATGCCCTTGGCCGCCTTGGCTGCCGTCAGGTCGCACGAGGTCAGCCGCGCGCCATAGACCGGCGACTTGACGAAGACAGCATAGACCATGCCCGGCAAGGTCATGTCGATGCCGAAGATCGGCTCGCCCCTGACGATGCGCGGGCTGTCATAGCCCTTTTGCGGCTTGCCGATCAGGACGAAATCCTTCGGGTCCTTCAAAGCCAGTTTGGCAGGATCCGGCGCCTTCAGCTTGGCGGCGTCACCGACCAGCTCGCCATAGCCGAAACTCTTGCCGTCCTTGTGGATGACACGGCCGCTCTTGGTGGTGAAGTCTTCGTGTCCGGCCTTCATGCGCTGGGCCGCCGCCTCGATCAGCAGCCAGCGCGCCGCGGCGCCGACCTGGCGCATGGGCATATATTCCAGCGTCGTCGCCATCGAACCGCCGGCGAACTGGTCGCCATAGCGCTTGGCGTCCGATGCCGCCGTTTCGATCCTGACCTTGGCCCAATCGGCATCCAGCTCCTCGGCGATCAGCAGGGGCAGGCTGGTCTTGCCGCCCTGGCCGATTTCCGGATTCTTGGCCATCAGGGTGACCGTACCATCGGGCGCGATGGCGACATAGTCGGTCAAGGGCGCGGCCGGTCCCGTCGCCGTCTTTGGCGTACAGGCGACCATGCCGAACCCGAGCAACAAGCCGCCGCCCGCCGCCGCGCCCGCCGTCAGAAACAATCTGCGTGTCGTGTCCATGCTCAGGCGCTCCGTGTGTCGTCGGCCGGCTGGCCCGAGGCGGTCTTGATGGCGGCGCGGATGCGTTTATAGGTCGCGCAACGGCAGAGATTGCCTTCCATGGCGGCGTCGATGGCGGCATCATCGGGTTTGGGCGTCTTGGCCAGCAACGCCGTCGCCGTCATGATCTGGCCGGCCTGGCAATAGCCGCATTGCATGACATCGAGCTCCAGCCAGGCGGCCTGGACGGCTTTGCCTTCCTTGCTGTCGCCAATGCCCTCAATGGTGACGATCTTGCCCTTGCCGATGCTGCCGACCGGGGTGACGCAGGCCCGCGTCGCCTCGCCGTCGATATGGACCGTGCAGGCGCCGCACTGCGCCACGCCGCAGCCGAACTTGGTGCCCTTCATGTCGAGTTCGTCACGCAGGGCCCACAACAGCGGCATGTCGTCGGGCACATCCAGTTGACGCGGCTGTCCATTGATATCGAGCGTGATCATGTCGTCTCCCTGCGCCGTGAGATACCGGCGGTGCATCATTAGACGCGTTGCGGGGATCGTCAAATCAATTGCGACGCCGCGAAAAGGCCGGTGAGCGTCACCCGGTTGCTGGCATGGGCGATGGTGTCCGTCGAGATCACGGACTTGACCCGCGGCAATAACCGCTCATAGGCGTCGCCTGCGAAAATGGCGTGGACGACCGCGCAGACCGGCGGGGTGAACCCGGCGGCGTCGAGCTGGCGCGCCGCTTCCAGCAGGGTTTCGCCGGATGAGGCGATATCGTCGACTAGGACCGGCGTCCGGCCCCGCCAGGCCGCCATGTCCGGCAGGCAAATGCGCACCGCGCGGTCTCCCGAGCGTGTCTTGCGCAACACGACCCAGGGCGTGCCGGTATCCCGTCCCATGGCGGCGACCCACTGTTCGCTTTCCTCGTCGGGACCGATCAGCACGGCGTTGGGCACATTTGCACCAATCCACGCCGCCAGAGCCGGCCCCGCCTGCACCACGTCGGTCGGGATGGAATAGATCTCCGACAGCGCCTTGTGCCGGTGCAGGTGCGGATCGGCGGTGATCAGGCCGTCGAAGCCCTGGGACAGAAGCGCCGCGAAATGCACCGAGGTGACGGCCTCGCCCGGTTGGAAACGCGTGTCCTGACGCATATAGGCGAGATAGGGCGCGACCAGGACGACCCGGACCGCCCCCAGTTCCCGGGCCATCCGGGCGGCGAAGATCAGGCTGAGAAACTGGCGATCGGGATCGGCCAGGGTGCAGACGATCACGACCTCGGCTCCGGCCACATCGCCGGCAAGGCGGAGATAAGTCTCGCCGTCGGGAAAACGGCGCCAGTCGAGGGCGATCTGCGCGACACCGAGATGTTGGGCCAGACCCGCCGCGAAGGCCGTGTTGCCCGGCATGGCGAGGATGAGGCGGCGCGTCACGGCTCGATGCCGATCAGGTCGGGATTGCGCGCGGCATAGTCCATGGCATAGGCCATTTCGCCGGCGCTGTCGGCATGGACCTCGAGAATCGCCTGGCCGGCCGTTACTTCGTCGCCCAGCCTGACCAGTATCCGAAGGCCCGCCGCCTTGACGTCGGGCGCGCCGGCCAGCTTGGCAAGCCGCGCCACCTTGCGGTTATCGATATTGACGACCCGCCCGCTGTGTTGGACCAGCAGTGGGCGCTGCACGGCCGCTACCGGCGGCACACGCAGACCGCCCTGGGCGTCGCAAATCGCCTGGAACTTGGTCCAGGCCCGCCCGTCCGCCAAGACGGCCTCTGCCATCGCCATCCCGGCGCCGGCGGCTGCCCCGCCGCCCATTTCCAAGGCGATGCCGGCAATGCGGCAGGCACGGTGACGCAGGTCGTCCGGCCCGCCATCGCGGTTCTGCAAAATGGCCAGTATGTCCATGGCTTCAAGGGCCGGTCCGATGCCATGGCCGACCGGCTGGGCGCCGTCGCTCAGCAGGCAGCGGGCGGTGACGCCGAACTCGGCGGCGATGGCAACCAGGCTATCGGCGAGGCGCTCGCCGGCGTCGTCGGTGCGCACCTTGGCCGTGGCGCCGACGGGAATATCGAGGACGAGATGCGTGGCGCCGGCGGCGATCTTTTTTGACAGGACCGAGGCGATCAACTGGCCTTCGGGATCGACGTCTAGCGCCCGTTCCACGCGGATGAAGGCATCGTCGGCCGGGCTGAGGTGAACGGCGCGTCCGGAGATGATGCAGCCGCCTTCGCGTTCGACCACGCGGCGCATAGCGGCGAGGTCGAGATCGATCGGCGCCAGGGTTTCCATGGTGTCGGCCGTACCCGCCGGTGAGGTGATGGCGCGCGACGAGGTTTTCGGCATGGTCAGGCCGCAGGCGGTGACGATGGCGACGACCAGAGGCGTCGTCCGGTTGCCGGGCAGGCCGCCGACGCAATGTTTGTCGACGACGATGGCCTGCGGCCAGGTCAGGCGCTGGCCGGTCTCGACCATGGCCCGGGTCAGGGCGACGGTTTCGCTGTGATCGAGCGGCAGGGCCGAGGAGGCGGTCAGGAAGGCCGCAAGGTGGACATCGCTATAGCGGCCGGCCACCACGTCGGCGACGACTTCGTGATAGGCCTGCGCCGTCAGCCTCTGGCCATAGATACGGCGCCGGACATTGGACAGGGATTCGAGCGCCGGCGCGTGACGGACCGACAGGGCGGCACCCTCCGCGACACCCAGGCGCTCCCACAGACTCTCCGACAGTCCGGCTTCGCCATGCCCCAACCAGTCGCCGTCGACCTGGTACAGGATCGCGATCGCCTGGCGGCCATCGTGCGCGGTAATCACCACCTGGGCCCGCGGCGCCAGGCCTTCGGCGCGGCAGACGTGGCAGTCCGTCCGCATCAGGACGATGGCCTCCTGCTGGCTGATCAGGCCGATACGCCGGGCGCTGAGCTGGGGCGCATGGTTGACCTGGACGGGCGCGGCGGTCGTCATAGGGTATATTTTTGCATCGGCACGGAGACCACGGCCGGCCAGCGGCATTCGCCCTCGATACGGGTGCGCAGGGTCTCGGCGGCGTCTGGCTCACCGTGGACGATAAAGGTGCGGCTGGGCGGACGCTTGAAACCGCCCAGCCAGCGCAGGATTTCATCGGCGTCGGCATGGGCCGACAGCATGGACAGGTTGGCGATTTCGGCGCGGATGGGCACCCATTCGCCGTGAATCTTGACCTCGCGTGCGCCGCCCAGTAGCGCGGCCCCGCGTGTACCGGCCGCCTGGAAGCCTGAAAACAGAAGGGTGTTGCGCCGGTCGGGCCCATAAGCCTTCATGTGGTGGAGGATGCGGCCGCCGGTCGCCATGCCGCTGGCCGAGATGATGACCTTGGGCATGGCGTTGCGGGTCAAGGCCTTCGAAGCCTCGACGTCGCGGGTGTAGGTCGCCACCGCGCAGGCGGCGCGGCAGACCTCCGGCGGCAGCCTCTGGTCGTCGAGATGGCGGCCGAGAATATCGCTGGCGTCGCTGGCCATCGGGCTGTCGAGATAGACCGGCACATGGGTCAGCCGGCCGGCCTGCTTCAACTGCCACAAGTGATAGAGCAAGGATTGGGCGCGGCCGACGGCGAAGGCGGGAATGACCACCGTGCCACCGCGGGCCGTCGTCTGTTCGACGATCTGCCCCAGGCCATCGGTCGGGTCACTGCGGTCGTGGCGACGATTGCCGTAGGTCGATTCAACGACCAGTATATCGGCCTCGTCCACCGCTTCGGGTTCGAACATCATCGGATCGTCATAGCGCCCGAGGTCGCCGGAAAAGACGACGGTGCGCCCGCCCCATTCGATCTGGGCCGTGGCGGCACCCAGGATATGGCCGGCGCGACGGAAGGTCAGACGGGCGCCGCCCGGCAGATCGATCGGTGAATTAAATTCCACCGGCTTGAAGAAATCGAGACTGCGCTCGGCGTCGTGGATACCATAAAGCGGCAGGGCCGGCCGGTGTTTGGAAAAGCCGTGGCGATTGGCGAAATCGGCATCGTTTTCCTGTAGGTGACCGCTGTCGCGCAGCAGGATATCGCACAGGTCCACGGTCGCCGCGGTGGCGAAGATACTGTGGCGGAAGCCGTCCTTGACCAGTTTCGGAATATAGCCTGAATGGTCGAGATGGGCATGGGTCAAAACGACCGCACCGACCTTGGCGGAATCGAGGGGGAACGCTTCCCAGTTCTTTTCGCGCAGGTATTTCTGCCCCTGGAAAAGCCCACAGTCGACGAGCAGCGACTTCCCGTCGCACTCAAGGAGATGCTTCGAGCCCGTGACGGTCCCCGCCCCGCCCAGACTGGTCAAATTCAACATGACATCGCTTCCCCTGTAAGGCTGTATCGCCCAACCTGGCATCCTTTGTGTCGATTGACTTTGATCAACATCAACTCAAGAGCGCGCATGGGTCTGAGCTTCGGAACGATATGCCATTCGCCGAGAATCTTTTGGCCTGCAAATTGCGAATAATTCGCATTCGTAATTGACTCATGAACGGCCCTTGCTTATGACGAAATGATAATCATTCGCATTCGCAATTCGGAGCCTCCCGCCATGTCCCCCGCCGTTCGTCCTTTCCGTTTCCGTGCCCTTCTTATGGCCACCTCGTTCCTGGCCCTGGCCGGCGCGGCGTCCGCGGACGTTTCCGACGCCGCCGATGGTGCGGACGTCATCAAGGAGGTCATTGTCCAGGGTAACCGCCTGCTAAAGACGACAGCCGGCGCCACCGGACTCAATCTCACCCTGCGCGAAACGCCGCAATCGGTGACGGTGGTGTCGCAGGAACAGATGCGGGACTTCGCCCTGACCGATGCCAATGATCTGTTGGCCCAGGTGCCCGGCATCAATGTCGAAAAGGTCGAGACCGACCGCACCTATTACAATGCCCGCGGCTTCGATATCACCAATTTCCAGGTCGACGGCGTCGGCCTGCCGCTGATCTGGGGCATCCAGTTCGGCGACCTCGACACGGCTCTGTTCGATCGCGTCGAAACCGTCCGCGGCGCCAACGGCATGATGACCGGCACCGGCAATCCGTCGGCGACCATCAACTATATCCGCAAGCGCCCGACCAAGGACGTCCAGGCCTCGCTTTCGGCCAGCTACGGGTCGTGGGACGACAAGCGCCTGGAGGCCGACGTCTCCGGCCCGCTCAACGCGTCGGGAAGCGTCACCGGCCGCCTGGTCTATGCCAATGAGGACAAGGATTCCTACCTCGATCATTACGGCGTCAATCGGAATGTCTATTACGGCGTCCTGTCGTGGGACATCACGCCGAAACTGAAACTGACGGCTGGCTATTCGCAGCAGGACAATTTGGCCACCGGCGTGCTGTGGGGCGCCCTGCCGCTGGAATATGGCAACGGCTCGTTGATCAATTATCCTGTCTCGGCCTCGACCTCGGCCGACTGGACCTATTGGGATGTCCACGACAAGAGCACGTTTGGAGAGCTGAGCTACGGTTTCGACAATGGCTGGCTGGTCAAGGGCGTCCTGACCCACAAGACGTTCGAGGAAAAGGCCAAGCTGCTCTATGCCTTCGGCAATCCCGACACAACGACGGGCCTTGGCGTCTTTGCCATGACCGGCATCTATCCGTCGGAATATAACCAGGACATGGCCGATATCTATGCGTCTGGGCCGCTGCATCTGTTCGGGCGCGACCATGAGCTGGTGGTCGGCGCGTCGTCGTCCCGCTCAGCCGGCATAGAATATGAAGCCTTTTACGGTGATTACCCGGCCTATCCGGCCGTGGGCGACTGGGGCCGTCTCGAAGTCGCCGAACCGGTCTATCCCGACGCCGTGTTGCAGGCCGATACCGTCGACCGCCTGGACCGCGTCTATGGCGCGGCGCATCTGAACCTGAGCGACCGCCTGAAGGCCGTGGTCGGCTTCAACGCCATCAAGCTGACCTCCACCGGCACCTCCTACGGCGCCGATCAATCGCGCGACGAGGATGCCGTCAGCCCCTATGCCGGCGTCGTCTACGACCTGACGCCGCAGATGTCGCTCTATGCCAGTTATTCCGACATCTTCAATCCGCAGTCCGAGATCGATTTCGACCTGCACAAGCTCGAAGCCGCCCATGGCAAGAGCTATGAGGCCGGCATCAAGAGCGAGTGGTTCGACAAGCGCCTCTACGCCACGGCCGCAGTCTTCAAGTCCGAGCAATACGGCCTGGCCGAATATGCCGGCACCTTTACCGACGAAGACTATGACGGCGACGCCACGGGCAAGTCCTACTATACCGGCGTCGATACCTTCGTGAAGGGCTACGAGCTGGAGGTCAGCGGCCGTATCACCGACCAGTGGCAGGTCGGCGGCGGGTGGACGCAACTGACGATCAAGGGCCAGGACGGCGGCAATGTCCGGACCTATCTGCCGCGCCGGACCCTGAAGCTGTCGACGACCTACGATATCCCGCGTTTGCGCGATCTCAAGCTCGGCGCAGCCGTGCGCTGGCAGGACGACATTTCGATGCAGGACCTCGTCGTCGTGACGCAAAAAGCCCATGCGGTGCTCGACCTCATGGCCGGGGTCAAGGTCAGCGACCATGTCCGCGCCACGCTCAATATCAAGAACGCTACGGATGAAAAATACCTGACCAGCCTGATGTGGAACCAATCCTATTACGCCGCGCCGCGTAGCGTGTCCCTGACCCTCAACTACACCTTCTAAAACCCGTGGCCACCCTCACCTCTTCATTACAAATCACGGCCAGCCTGAGCCTCGTGCTCGGGCTGGCCGCTGTCTATCTCACCTGGCGGCGCAAAGGCGCGCGCGACGGCCTTTGGCGCCATGGCCTGTCGGCCGGCTGGGCGCTGTTAGCCCTGGGCCTGGGCGGATGGGCGACGACGGTGTCCGCCGATCAGGGCCTGGCCCTGGCCGCCGTCCTGGTCATGGTCCTGGCGCTCGCTATCGTCGCGGCCCATGGCCTGGCGCAACCGGCCAAATCCGTCAAGGCCGGCCGCGTCCGCGACGAGGGGGCTTCGGACAGCCTGACCCTGGGTGCGGGATACTGGGGGCGCGTCGCCGTGCGTTTGACGGGCAGCCTGCTGATCGCGCCGGCCTTCGGTATCTCCATGGGCCTGGCATGGTGCGCCTATGTCCCGGGCGACGATGCCGACCGGCTGATCGGCATGGCCCTGGTCTCGACCCTGGCCGCGGCCACGGCATTGGTCATCCTGCTGGCCAGCCGCCGGCCCTGGCGCTCCGCCGCCGGCCTGACCTTTGTTACCCTGATGGCGGCCGGCCTGGTCGTTATTCCCGGGGGCATGGTCTGGCCATGAAAGCTTCCCGGAAACCGATATGGCCGAAAGTGCCGGCGGCCTTCGTCCAGCAGAACCTGACCGGCCACAAGATACTCGGGCTCGCCATGGCCGGCCTGCTCTATCTGATCTGCCTGAGCGGCACGGTGACGGTCTTCTATCTCGACCTTCAGCGCTGGGAGACACCCAACCTGCCCGATGTCACCGCGGTTTCGGGCGCGGCCGTGCAAAGGGCGGTGGACGATACACGCCACCGGTTGACCGCCCAGGACACCGGCATCTATATCTATGCGCCGACGGACGATAATCCGCGTCTCAATGTCACCCATGGCGCCGAGGTCCACGCCTATGACGGAAGGGGCGTCTATGCCGGTGACGGCGACCACAAACTGACCAATGCCCTGACCGAACTGCACTATTATCTCCATCTGCCGTCGTCGATCGGCATGATCGTGGTCGGCCTCGCTGGCCTGATCCTGCTGGCCCTGATCCTGGGTGGTCTGTTGTCGCATCCCCGCATTTTGAAGGATGCCTTTACGTGGCGGCGGCGCGCCCAACCGCGCCTCGAACGTGCCGACCTGCATAACCGCATCGGCGTATGGGCCGCGCCCTTTCACATCGTCATGGCCCTGTCCGGCGCCTTGATCGGCCTGTCCAGCCTGATCCTCCTGGCCAATGCCGCGGTCTTCCATAAGGGCGACACGGCCGCTGCATCGGCACCGATCTACGGCCCACCGCCGGCCCTTCACCACGACGGCGCCCTGGCAAAAAACGCCATCGTCACCGCCTATGCCGAGCTCAAGGTCCACCACCCCGACGCCACACCAAGCTATATCGCCATCGACAGCCCCGGCAGTGACCACGAGAGCCTGACGATCACCGCCGATATCAAGGACCGGGTGATCTATGGCGAAGAGTTCACCTTCGATCGTGACGGTCACCTGACCGGTCATCTCGGCCTGCAGGATGGCGCCGCCGGCAAGCAGATCTATGCCAGCCTGTACAAACTGCATTTCGGTTCGTTCGGCGGGGTTTGGGTGCGCTGGACCTATCTGCTCCTCGGAGCGGGCCTGTGCCTGATCTGCACGACAGGCATGGATATCTGGCTGGTGAAGTCGGCGAAAAAGGGCAAGCCGTGCCCGCGCCTGCACAAGGCGTGGACGGGCTTCGTCTGGGGTGCGCCCCTGGCCATGACCGTCTCCGCCTGCGCCTGGTTCGGCCTGAGCCTGCCCTTCGTTCCCGTCTTCTGGAGTCTGACGGCCGCCCTGTCGCTGCTCGGCCTGCTAGCGCGTTCGCCGGCTCAGGTCTCGGCGATCGGCCGCCAGGCGCTCGGCGTCGCCCTCATCGCTATGCTCGCCATCCATGCCGTGAGGTTCGGCGCGGCGGCCGTTTCAACCGCCGGCCTGTGGCCCGGCATCGCCTTCCTGGCCGTGGCCTCGGTATGTCTGTTACCCACCAAGCGGGCTTGACCAGTCAGCCCGAGGTGCCGGTTCTGGCCGGCCGCATTTCGTCGCCTGTGTCGTAGGTGGTGGGCGTCTGCACCAGCTTGAACCAGTACGAGCCGATGCTGGCCACGATCTCGTCATAGTCGTCGAGACTGATCGGCTTGGTGATAAAGCCGCTGGCCTGGCCGGCATAGGCGGCGATGACCTCGTGTTCCGCACTGGAACTGCTGAGAATAATGACCGGTATGAGCGCTAGTTTCGGATCGCTTTTTGACGAACTTGAGAAATGTCAGGCCATGCATTTGCGGCAGATTGAGGTCCAGCAGAATAATATCCGGATGGCGGACCTTAGCGAATTCGCCGTCTCCGCGCAGAATAGCAAGACCGATTTCGCCTGTTCCCGCCACTGTAATCTTGCCGGGTAGCCGAGCCGTCTTAAACGCCAGCTTGATGAGGACGGCGTCGCCTGGATTGTCCTTTATCAAGAAGGTCTTCGAACCCTTTCGCCGCCTGCATGCTTGGGGCGCCATTAAGGGCACGGGGCTCGGCCTGGCTGTCTGCAAGAAGATTGTTGAACACGGCGGCCGGATTTGGGTGTCGTCAACGCCCGATGAGGGCGCCATCATCTCCTTTACCCTGCCCGAGGGTGAACCGTCTTGAGGGAGACCTGCCTTGGCTGATCACGTAATCCTCGATGGCCGCAAGGCCGAAATTCTGCTGGTGGAAGACAATCTCGGCGACGAGCTGCTGGCCCTGAGCGTCTTCAGGAACGGCCGGGTCGCCAACAATTTCACCGTCGCCGGCACAGCTGAGGAAGCCTGGGCCATGCCGAAACGTCACGGCGCCCATAGCCGGCAGAACCGCCCCGATCTCATCCTTCTCGACCTCTACCTGCCGGGAATGGGCGGCAAGAGTCTTCTCATGCTCATCAAGGAAGATCCCGAGCTGAAGTCCATACCCGTTGTCGTCATGACGAGCTCCGAGGCCACCGCCGACGTCAAACGCTGTAACGACCTTCAAGCCAGCGGCTATGTCATTAAACCCATGGATCCAGACGCGTTCAAGGACGTGGTCGAGACGATCGAGCAGCTTTTCTTTGAGCCGGTTTGACGTCAACATAATGCCCCCCGGCCACATCGCCCGCACCCAAAGCCGCGACGGTTCATTAGCTATGCTTTTAGGGCATTGCTTATTTACGGCGGGCAATAGACTACTATCCCTGAAACTATGGGATTTGCGCATGAATGTCGTGAAACGAAACAACGTGACTGTTACAGGCCAAGGCGCTTCCGCCATGCTTTTCGCCCACGGTTTCGGCTGCGACCAGAACATGTGGCGCTTTGTGTCACCGGCCTTCGAAGACAGCCACAAATGCATTGTGTTCGACCATGTTGGCGCCGGCCAGTCCGATCTCGCCGCCTACAATTATGCTAAGTACGACAGCCTCGAAGGCTATGCCGACGACATTGTCGAGATCGGTCGCGAACTGGGCCTGAGACATGCCATTTTCGTCGGCCACTCCGTCAGTTCGATGCTCGGGATCATCGCCGCGGCCAAGGCACCCGAGCTTTTCAGCAAACTCATCCTGGTCGGCCCTTCGCCGTCCTACATTAATGACGGCGACTATACAGGCGGATTCACGCGCGCACAGATCGACGAACTGCTGGAATCCCTCGATAACAATCACATGGGATGGTCCATGGCCATGGCACCGGTCATCATGGGCAATCCCGATCGTCCGGACCTGAGCGACGAACTGAGCAATAGTTTTTGCCGCACCGATCCCGATATCGCCAAGCATTTTGCACGCACCACCTTCCTGTCGGACAGCCGGGACATCCTGGCCACGACCGACATACCGACGCTTATCCTGCAGTGTTCCAACGATGTCATCGCGCCCGAAAGCGTCGGCGAATATGTCCACCGCCATATGCCGAACAGCACATTGGTCATCATGGCGGCCACCGGTCATTGCCCCAATCTCAGCGCGCCCGAAGAAACCATTGCCGCCATCAAGGCGTTTGCATAAATGCCGGGTTCGAACGACCACGGCGCAGCCGCGCCGGAAGCGGAAGATTTCGACGATTTCTTCGACAACGCCTTGTGCGGTTACCTTATTGCCAATCCGCGTGGCGAGATCATGCGCGCCAATGCCCGTCTGGCCGCCTGGTTCGGCTGTTCCGTCCCGGATCTGGCCGGCAAAAGGTTTTCCGATCTCCTGACGATCGGAGGAAAAATCTATTACGAGACTCATCTCGGGCCGCTGCTGCGGATGCAGGGCTTTTTCGACGAAGTCGCGCTCGAATTGTCTTTCAATGGCGCGGAACGCTTCCCCGTCTTGGCCAATGCCATGGAACGCCGCGATATCGACCAGGTGCCGCTCTTCATCCGTTATACCCTTTTCAAGGCGACAGACCGGCGTCTCTACGAACAAAACCTGCGCGATGCCCGGACCTTGGCCGAAAGCTCACTGTTTAAAGAACGTGAAGAGTCGGTTCTGCGCGAACAATTCATCGCCGTGCTTGGCCACGACCTGCGCAACCCGTTGAGCGCCATTACCGCCAGTTTGACCCTGTTGTCAGCCCTCTTGCCGAACGACAAGGCGCGCAGCGTCTTGAGCCTGGCGCAAAAAAGCAGCGAGCGCATGGCCCTGTTGATCAACGACATTATGAATTTCGCCCGCGGCCGCCTGGGTGGCGGCATGACGCTCGACTTAAAAGAAACCGACATGGCGCCGGTCCTGTTGCATGTCGTCGACGAATTGCGCACGACCTGGCCCGAACGAAGGATAGAGACCGACTTCGACGATCGGCTGGCCGTGGTTTGCGATGTCGCCCGGCTGTCGCAGCTGTTGTCGAACCTGCTCGCCAACGCCATCACCCATGGCTCGGCCGACGGTCCGATCGTGGTCCGCACCACGATAGCTCCCGAAGGTTTTGAAATGTCGGTGGCCAATGCGGGCAGGCCGATCCCTCCCGAAGCGCTGGAACGCCTGTTCGACCCGTTTACACGCGAAGAGGTCCGGCCCAGCCAAAACGGCTTGGGCCTCGGGCTGTATATTTCTTCCGAGATTGCCCGCGCCCATGGCGGGACCCTGTCGGCCACGTCGTCGCCGGTGCAAACGCGCTTTACCTTCCGTATGCCGATCGCAAACCCGGCGTGCTAACCCAAACATCAGATTTCCATCACCCAAAGTCATGGCATCCGTCAGGCTTTGCCGCTCTGCCCCTGCCACTCTGTCGTCATCGTCCACGACACCTAGGCAGATTTCATGACCGCACCCTCCCGCCTTCACCTCCTGTGGCTCGTCGCCGCCATGGCCACAGCCGTCCCCACCCATGCGGAAGCCCCATCCGGCGGCGTGTACCCGGCCGGTTTCTATGCCGGCTATGCCCCGCAAACCGCGCTCGACATGATCGTTCATACGCCCGGCTTTACACTCAAGAACGGCAGTGACCGGCGCGGGTTTTCCGGAGCGCTGGGCGACGTCCTGATCGACGGCCAGCGGCCCATCATCAAGAACCAGACTCTCGAAGACGTGCTCAAACTGATCCCGGCGGCCCAGGTCCTGCGCATCGAAGTCTTGTCCGGCGATGCCGTCGCCGGCGATCCGTCGGGCGAGCCTGTCCTGGCCAATGTCGTTCGCGTTGCCTCGACCGGCAGCGGCTATGCCTCGGCCGGCACCGAATACGCCAACCGCCACCGCGCCGCACCCAACGGCTTTATCAGCTGGACCGGCCGCCACGGCGTGATGAGCTACAGCCTGGGCGCCTCGACCTACAGCCTTGTGCGCGACCAGGTGAGCGACTGCACGAACCTGGACGCCGCTGGCGCCCTTCTCAACACAGGCACAGAGCATTCCCCGCGCATCTATTACGAAGCCAAGCTCAACGGCCAGGCCAGCCGCCCGCTTGCCGGCGGCCTGCTCAGCCTGACCGGCCAGGCCATGTATTCGCGCTATCACGAGGACACCCGGCGCTGGAACGAATCTGCCGTCGGTACCTCGCTCGGCGGCCAGGTGACGCCCTATACCGAGACCACGGCGGTCTACGAGCTGGGCGGCCAATATGAACGCGCTCTGGGCCCATGGCGTCTCAACCTGTCGGGCTTTCTTAATCGCAAACATTTCTTCAGCGGCGTGACGGCCAGCCAGATCGCACCCGACGCCGGCATCGCTTCGATCTTCCATCAGGGCCTCGATCGCCAAAGCGGCGAAACCATCCTTCGCGGCCAGATGACGCGCGACCTGTCCGCCGCCAGCCATCTCGAACTGGGCGGCGAAGCGGCGCGCAACAGCATGGACGGCGCCCTGGTCCTCACCTTCGCGGCGGGCGGCGTCACCTATCCCATCCCGGTGCCCGACTCCAATTCGCGCATCGTTGAAGACCGCAGCGAGCTCTATGCCAGCTATGTCCGCGACCTGTCGAGCAATCTCGCCCTTGAGGCGCGATTGACGCGCGAAGCCTCCACCCTGACCTTCCGTGGCGACACCAATCAGGTCGTGCACCTCGCCTATCTCAAACCGTCCCTGACCGTGACGCGACGGATCGGTGGCGGCAATCAGCTGGTTTTGCACACCTATCGCGACGTCGACCAGATTGATTTCAACGACTTCCTGTCGGCGGAATCGCTGAAGGATTCGGTGCTCAACGGCGGCAATCCCGACCTTCGCCCGCAGACTTCGTGGCGCACCGAACTCAGTGGCGACTGGCATTTCGGCCCGCGCACGGCGCTCAGCGTCAAACTCTATCACTATGCCCTGACCGACACCGCCGATCTGGTGCCGGTGAGCCAGGACGGTGTCACCTATGACGCGCCCGGCAATATCGGCAAAGGCCGCATCGACGGCATCAGCGCCAACCTGACCCTGCCGCTCGACCGGCTGTTGCCCAAGGCGTCCGTGACCCTGAACCTGATGCGCCAGGATAGCCGCGTCACCGACCCGGTCACCGGCCGGCCACGTCCCCTGTCGAACCTTCCGACCTACAGCGACACCATCACTTTCCGGCAGGATTTCCCGAAGCATCACCTCGCCTGGGGCTTCGACCATATAGATACGGACTATCTGACCAAATACCGCTTCGCCGGCGTCGACGCGGCGCGGGTCAGCCCGATGCTCAACCTCTATATCGAACGCAGCCGGCTCGGCGCCTTTACCTTGCGGGTGACGCTCAACTCGGCGACCGATGCCGCCGGGTTGCGCCGGCGATCTTTCTACCTGCCCGACCGCACCGGCGCCCTCGACCGTACGGAAATCCAGACCCAGCATCCCAAGCGTTGGCTGAACGTCACCCTAAGCCGGGGATTTTGAGGCAATGATCCGCCCCAATTTGTGAAAGGCGTCGGCCGCGTGACGCGTATCGCCGCCATAGCACCAGCGCGTCAAATTGCCGTCGGCGAAGCGATTGTAATCGAGATGCGGCCACTGACCCTGGTGCTCCATCCCGACCTCACGCGCTTCCGCCGTCTGACCCAGTTCGGCATCCGCCGCCGCCAGGGTGATCGATGACCACATCTGGCGCACGATCTGGCGCGAACGGCGGGCATAGTCCGCGGCCGCGCGATAGTCGCCGCTGCCCAGGGCCAGGTCGGCCTGGCGCGACAGGATCACCCAATGGCGCGGATCGGACGGCGGCATGGTGTCGTCCAGCGCCTTCAGCCGCGCGATGGCGTCGCCACTCGCTGCCATGCACTGGCCTTGCGCAAAAGCCAACTCGATCTGCGCCGTCAGATTATCGGGTTCCAGCGCGACGACATGTTTCAGGGTCGCCACGGCCGCGTCGCGCCGGCCGGCATATCTGTCGTAGAGGGCGATCTGATACAGGACACCGGCATCATAGGGCGCCAGTTGCAGGGCGCGGTCAGCGCTCTTTGCCGCGCGCTCGGCATGGGTGGCCGTATCGGATGGCGGGTCGAACAGGGCGAAATTGGCCATGACCTGGGCCAGGCTGGCGTGGGCCAGGGCGAAATCGGGGTCCTTGGCGATCGCCCGGTCCCACACCCAATAGGAATTATCCGTCGGTGGCCCCTGCCATTCCCGGTCGGCGCCGGGCACCCAGGTGCCGAGCAGAACCAGTTCCCAGGGGCTCAGCGTGATCGCCGGCTTTTTCTGCACCCTCGTCTTGGTGATTTGCAGCACGGCGGGTTCGAGCTGGGCCGACAGGGCGGAAATGGCGCCGTCGTGGCCAGCTTCCCCGGCATAGGTCTCGCTGCCTGACCACAGGGTGTCGCCGCTGGCATAGTCCTGAACCTGGACAGCGATGCGGGTGCGGCCATCCCCGCTCTTGATCGTGCCGGCAACGACGTAGACGTAGTCGTGGCGTGTATCCGGGCGAGCGGCGTCAAACTTGCGCACGCGGATCTGGTCGAAGCGCGCCAGAGCTGCCGTCAGGTCGTTGGTCGCCACAGCGGCCGGGGCCGCGTCGCCGTCCAGCGGCTTGACCATGACGACAATACCTTCGATGGCGGAGACCGGCGGCGGCAGCGAATGCCAGACGACAAGGCCGATCACCGCCAATAGGACGGCCGCCGCCAGCCCGAGCCATGGCCAGAACCGGCGAGGTCGCTGTGTCGCTGCCGCCGGCACGACGGCGTCTTCCGGCTCCGCCGCAAAAACATAGCCGCGCTTGGAGATCGTCCGGATCACCTCCGGATCGTCGCCGGCGGATTTGAGCACCTTGCGCAGGATCGAGATGGCTCGGGTCAGGCTTTCGTCGCCGCCAAAGGTGACGCCCCACACGGCATCGATCAGCTCCTGGCGCGACACGACCTCGCCGTTTCGCCGCGCCAGCACGCACAGCACCTCCATCGGCTTGGGCTCGATCGTGAGTGCCACGCCATTTCTGACGACACGATTGCGCGCGGGGTCGATTTCGATCCCCCTGAAGCGCATGACCGTTACCCGTGCCTCTTCCATCCCGCCTCATTGCGTTATCGCAGCGAGTGTAGAGATTTCCGGGCAGGGTTCAAGCGCTGCGCCCTCAGACGTGCTGGGCCAACCGGGCATTGGTCGTATAGGTGCCGATGACCTGCGCCGTGCCCAGCACATGGCCTTTCAGCGCCGCTTGCATCTCATCGCCATGGAAGCCCGGCTTCAAACGCAGCGACCGTGTGTCCAGCGCATAGACGATATAGTGGTAACGGTGGACGCGCTCATCATTCCACGGCGGGCTGGGGCCGTCATAACCGCCCTTGCCCTGAGCGCGGTCGCCAAAGTCATTGGCGCCCATAATCCCTTCCGGCATTTCGCTCTCGCTGATACGCGTCGTGTCGCCCGAAATATCGCTCAGCAGCCAGTGATAAAACGATCGCCGCGGCGAATCGGCCGGGATGGTCCGGCCCGGTTGATTGGCATCGGAGAAATCCGCCGGCACGTCGCGGTCGACCACCATGACGGCGAATGCTTGAGTGCCTTCGGGCGGATCGCTCCAGAAAAAGGCCGGACGATTGTTGCGGCCCGGTTTCACGGCGCCGGAGCCGTCCGGCACGCTGGTGGCATAGGTTTCGGGGATCGGCAGTCCATTATTGATGCCATCGACTCTCAGGGTAAACATCACGCACGCTCCTTCATCTTGCCCCAGGCCTCGTCATAGTCGGCTTTGATACCGATCCTGGCGGCTCGGTCGTTGATCAACCTGGCGGTTTTGCGGAAATCCTCTTCGGCTTCATGGCGCACGCCGGCGGCCTTGTCGCCCAGGTGCTGCTCCCACGATTTGGCATAGGTCAAGGTGATGAGATAACCGGCGCGGCGATAGAGCTCGGTCAGAGCTTCGCGGCTCCTGGCCTGGACGATGTCCTCGCGTATCTCGCTGAAAATCTTATCGATGTCGGCTTTGGATTTGACGTGTCCATAACGCACGTCCTTATCCTTATCGGGCTTGTCTTTATCGGCGGTCTTGACCATGGGGATGTACCTCGCTGCGCCCCAGCGGCGAGGAACCTCGCCAAATCGCCGTAAAGAATCAATGGGAAAGCGGCAGGGCGAGCTCGGCCAACACCGGATAGTGATCGGAAATCGCACGGCCGCCCATGGTGTCGGTGAGAACGGCGTAACGCGATACCGTCAGGCCCTTTGGCACAAAGACATGGTCGATATTCTTGCCGCTGTCCTTGGTCGTATCGAAACCGTTGAAGGTCGATTGCGGTCCGAACTCGACCCTGGCCACCACACGGGCGTCATTCAACCCGGATTCGGCCGCGGTGAAGGTCTGATAGGCGGCCGTCGAAGGATCGGAATTGAGATCGCCCAGGACGATGGCGGTGGCGCCCGCCACAGGCGGCATGTGCTCGACCTGGAGCGCGCAGTTGCGCCGCGCCTCGTCGCTGACATTGTCGAAATGGACATTGCGTACATCCAGCAATTTGCCGCTCGCGCGATCTTTGAGGACCACCCGCGTAATGGTGCGCTTGAAGGCGGCGCCCCAGCCCAGGCTCGGCACGGAAGGTGTGGGCGAGCACCATTCGGTATGGGTGCTGACGGTCGCGAAGCGATCCTTTCGCCAGAGAATCGAGGTCGACTCGCCGCCTTGGGCGCCATCGTCGCGGCCGACGCCGTAATGATCGTAGACGCCCAGCTGCCCGGCCAGATAATCGACGTTCGGCAGGACTGCCTCCTGAACGCCGAAAATATCTGGCGCATAGAAGGCGATCTGTTTCACCATGGCGGCCTTGCGCTCGTCCCAGCGCGGATTGTMGCCGGCGACATCGATGCGGATATTATAGCTCAGCACTTTCAGCGGTACGGTATCGGTGGATGCGGCCGCCATGTCGGGGAGACGTTCGAAGCGCGTCAGGACAATATCGTTCGCGCGCATCGGGACGCTGTAACTGGCCTTGCCGTCGGCGCCGACAACGACGGTCGTCGTGGTTTCGGGCAGGTCGCGCGTCTTGGCCTGCATGTCGTCGATCTGCTCCGGTGTCAGCGTCTTGGGCAGACCCATGTCGATATAGGCGCTCATCGGGTCGTTGTGGCGATAACCGGTGCGGAAGACGGTGACGATATAGCGCCCGGGCTTCATGTCCTTGAGATCGAACTGAACCGGCGCCACATCCTCAGTCGGCACGATTTTGGTGTAGAAGGGCCGGTTGCTCTTGTCCTGGACCGGCTGGCGGAAGTCCCAGACCAAGGCCGCGACATCGTCGCCGTCGCGGGTCACGAAGGACTGCGCGTCGCCGGCCAGGGCCACCGGCCCCAGTTCGTGGAGATATTTATAGGCAAAGAAGGCGGGTTTGCGGATACCTTCGCGGTTCAGCAAACCGAAACCGCCATGGAACGGTGTCGGCGGCGGACCGGACTCATCGAACAGGTCGCTGAAGGTCCAGTAGCTCATGCCTTGCAGAAGGCCCTGCGAGCCCTTCAGCTTGCTGAGGATATAGGGTGCGCTGATATAGGAATCGTGGACCGGATCGCGCGGCGTGTAGGAGGTCGACCACTCGGTGAAATAGACTGGCAGCCCGGGCATGGCCGACGCCGTCACTTCGGCCCGAACGCGGCGGACATCGCCGAGAATAGCGTCGGGCGACGGCGACAGCTTGGTGTCGCTCTGGCCGGCCTCATCGAGGAAGCCGCCGTCGACGCCATAGGTATGGGTGGTAATGAAGTCGAGCGGCGCGCCCGACGCCTTGACGTGGGCAATGAATTCCGGAACCCAGGCGGCGCCGGCGGTTGACGGCCCGCCCACCTTCAGCGCCGGATCCACGGCCTTCAAGGTGCGCGCAGTCGAGTCGTAAAGCGAGAAATAGGCGGCCTGGTCGGACTTTTCCCAGAAGCCGTCGAGATTGGGTTCGTTCCACACCTCGAACGGCCAGGATTCGACCTCGGCCTTGCCATAGCGCTCCTCCAGATGGCGGGCGAAGGCCTCGACTAGGGCGGCCCATTTGGCGGGATCGGGGTGCGAGGTATTGCCGTTCCACCAGAAGATATGGTTGTCCGACGTCTTCATGGCCGTCGGCGTAAAACCGAGCTCGACGAAGGGCTTGATGCCGATTTTCAGCAGGTGGTCATACAGATAGTCGATCTTCGTCCAGTCATAGACCGGCTTGCCATCGACCTCCTTATAGGTGCCCAGGATGTCGTGGAAGATGGCGTGGAAGCGAACATAGCGGAAGCCGAGCTCATCCTCGACAGTCTGTAATTGGCCCAGACTGTCGTCGCGGATCAGGGTGCCAGGATAGTCGGAACCGACCGACAGATCATAGAAGCGATCGAAGGCGCCCTGGCTTTGGGCGACATCTACGGCGATATGCCGGGCCGGTTCGGCGGCGCCAGCCGTGCCGGCTCCAAAGGCGCCACCCAGGGCGCATGCTATAGCCAGTGTCGTCCATACAGTGCGGATCATGGTCATCTCCCTGTTTTGCGGGACGTTAGCGCTAACGTGCGTCCGGTCCAACAAAAAAGCGGCGGAGTTGCCCCCGCCGCTTTCTTTAATAACGATCCGTTTGCGTTACCAAAACACGGTATACAAAGCGACCAGGATGACGATGACACCCACCGCTAATATATTAAAGGCGGTCGAGGTCTTGAAGCTGACGCCTTCCAGCGACAGAGTCGAGACTTCCTTTTTGTTCGGCACCACCAGCGACACCAGGATGGCGACGAGAAGGGCGGCGACGAAGTCCCAGCCGACGCGCAGCATGAACGGATAGTCCGGCTGCAGGTAAGACCAGACCGCCGAGATCAAAACGCCACCGAGGATAGCCATAAAGGCGCCCGCGGTCGAACAACGCTTCCAGAACATGCCCAGGGCAAAGATAACCACAATGCCCGGTGTGAAGTAGCCCGTGAAGTTCTGGATATACTGGAAGGCCTGATCTGACTTGCCGAGCAGCGGTTGCGCCGTGAAGATGGCGATCGCCACGGCGACGATCGACGCAATCCGTCCGATATTGACAAGGGTCTTTTCAGGTACGGTCGGATTAAGCGGCGCCACAATATCGATGGTGAAGATGGTGGCGATCGAGTTGATCTTGGAGGCCGTCGACGAGATGACCGCGAAGGTCAGGGCGACGAAAACGAGACCCAGGAGACCCGTCGGCAGCAGCTTCATCATTTCCGGATAGGCGTGGTCGGCAACGGCCAAGTTGGGCGACAGGATCAGGGCGGCCATGCCCGGAACGACGACGATCAGCGGCATCAGAAGCTTGAGATAGGCGGCAAAGGCGATGCCCTTTTGTGCTTCACCGATATTCTTGGCGGCCAGGGCGCGCTGGATGATGTATTGATTGAAGCCCCAATAGGAGATGTTCATGATCCACATGCCGCCGACCAGGACGGCGATGCCCGGGAGGTCCTTGTAGAAGGGCGACGTCTTGTCGAGGATCATGTGGAAGTGTTCGGGGAACTTTTCGCGAATGGTATTGAAGCCGGAAATCGCCGCACCGAAGTTGTCGGCGCCGCCGATCTTGGTAAGGGTGATGGCGACGATGATTAAACCGCCCAGCACCAGCAACGTGACCTGAACGATATCGGTCATGGCCACGGCCTTCAGACCACCCGATATCTGGTACAACAGGGCGAAGATGCCCAGTCCCACAAGGACGGTGAAAGGATCGATGCCGGTGACCGTAGTGACCGCCGTACCGCCCAGCCACAAGATCGAGGTCAGGTTGACGAAGACGTAGAGCAGCAGCCAGAAGATGGCCATCAAGTACTTCACGCTGGGCCCGAAGCGGGTTTGCAGGAAGCCCGGCATGGTCTGGATGCCGTTTTTCAGGAAGACCGGCAGGAAAAACTTGCCGACGATAATCAGGGTGATGGCCGCCATCCATTCATAGGAGGCGATGGCCAGGCCGATGCGGTAGCCCGAACCGGACATGCCGATGATCTGTTCGGCGGAGATGTTGGCGGCGATCAGCGAAGCACCGATAGCCCACCACGGCAGGTGGTTGCCGGCCAGGAAATAGCCGTTGGTGGTGACGGCTTCGTCGGCCTTGCGGCGCCCGACGATCTGGGCCAGGACGAAGATGGATACGGCGTAAAACAGCACGATCCAGATGTCGATACTCGACAGAAAACTGCTCGATGGCAGGAATTGGGTCAGATTAGGCATGGTCTCCCCTGAGGATGCGCCCATTTGGGCTTGGCTCAATTATCATACAAATGACACAGGTTTGCGCCTGAATCAATTGCCCTGTTCGTGACGCCGTTATTCCGCCGGCTTGGCGCCGGTCGTATGGTTCAGTAAGACACCCCACCGCCATTACGCGGGCAATGGAGTGTCTTATCTAATCTACTGGCCCGTCCTCATTGGCCCGTCGCCGGGCAGGTCGCATCGCCCTCGTCCGAAGCCAGCTTGACGCCGCTATAGCTGATGCTCAGCGGTGCGCCGGAGCTCAGGGCGAACGGCACGCCGATCGCCTTCGGATCGACACCGGCCGCCACAAAACAATCGAGCGTAATCTTCAAGGTCGCCCATTCGCCGACCGGCGCCGTCATCACCGATGACACGTCGATCTTGTGCGTCGTATCCAGTGTCTCGCCCATGGCCATATAGACCGGCCCCTGCAGAGGCGCATCCAACCGGTAGGTCAGGCCGACCGTCATCTTGCCCGTGGTCTGGCGGCTGAGATCGACCGGCGTGCCGCTGAAGGCGGCTTCGCCGGGGCCGGTGCCGGTAAAGACCAGCGAGCGGCCGGCCTCCTGCTTGCCGGCGTCGACCGGGTTTTGCATGACCATGCCGCCAGGGCTACTGAACGGATCGTGGTCGCCCTGTGCGGAACCATTGGCGTCGATCAGGTTAAGCTGCCATGGCGCCTTGACGCGGCCGGCGGCGAAATAGGTGTCGACATTGGTCACGGCGACGTCCTTGAGGCCGGAATCTTCCGACAGGCGCGGCACGTCGCCGCTGTCCTCGTAGGTTAGGCCGTAGCCATAGGCGAATTGCGGATCATAATCGGCAGTGCCGACATTGAGCGGCCCCTGATTGGCATATTTCGGCCACGAGAAGGTCAGCTTGCCGCGGAAATCGTAACGCGCCTGCTTGTTGAGATCGCCGACCAGAACGTCGGCGACGCCACCGCCTTCGGTCCCCGGCAGCCAGGCTTCGACAAAGGCGTCCGATGCATTGATCTCGGGATTGGTCCACAACGGCCGTCCCGACAGGAAGACGGTGACGACGGGGACGCCCTGCTTCTTCAACTTTTCGATCAGGGCCAGGTCGGTGCGGTCGCCGGTCTGATAATCGAGATTGCTGCGATCACCCTGGAATTCGGCGTAAGGATCTTCGCCGATAACGACGACGGCGACATCGGGCTTTTCCTTATAGACGCCATCCTCGCTCCACGACGCGGTGCCGCCGGCTTGTTCGACCGCTTCCTCGAAGCCTTGCCAGATCGATTCACCGTTGGGGAAATCGGCATTGGTATTGCCGGTGCCCTGCCAGGTAATGGTCCAGCCGCCGGCCTGTTTGCCGATATCGTTGGCGCCGGAACCGGTAACCAAAATATGGGCCGCCGGATCGAGCGGCAGGATGTGGTTCTCGTTCTTGATCAGGACCAGGGATTCGCGCACGGCTTGACGGGCGACGGCGCGGTGTTCGGCCGAACCGAGGTTTTCCCAATGGCCGGCCAGCGGACGGTCGAGCGGCGCGCCCAACGTAAACAGCCCGCCCTTGATCTTGGCGCGCAGGATACGGCGGACGGCGTCGTCCAAACGCGCCTGCGGGATCACACCGGACTTCACTTCTGCCAGGGTGTGGTCGAACATGCCCTTCCAGCCGTCGGGCGCCATGAACATGTCGATGCCGGCATTCATCGCCGCTGGGCAATCGTCCGTGGCGCAGCCCGGCACCTGGCCTTGCGCGTTCCAGTCGGTGATGACGAAGCCGTCGAAATGCATGCGCTGCTTCAACGCGCCGGTGATCAGGCGTTTATTGCCGGCCATCTTCTGGCCGTTCCACGACGAAAACGACGCCATGACCGACAGCGTGCCGGCACGGATAGCCGGCGGATAACCGGCGCCATGGATGCGCGCCAAATCCGCTTCAGTGACCTCGGTATCGCCTTGATCCTTACCATCCTGGGTGCCGCCGTCGCCCAAAAAGTGCTTGGCCGTCGACATGATATGGCCGGGCTTGATACCGTCCTTGCCGCCGTCCGGCCCTTGCAGTCCCTCGACCATCATACCGGAATAGGCGGCGACGTCGGCGGGGTTTTCCGAATAAGACTCGTAACTCCGGCCCCAGCGCTTGTCGCGCGCCACGGCGACCGTCGGTGCAAACGTCCAGTCGACCCCGGCCAGAGACATCTCATCGGCCGTGACCTCACCGATCTTTTCGATCAGGTCCGGATCGTGCATGGCGCCTAAGCCAACATTGTGCGGGAAGATGACCGCACCGACCAGGTTCGAATGGCCGTGGACGGCGTCAATGCCGAACAAAACCGGGATCGGCGCATTGGTCGGGCGTTCCAGCGCGGCACGCCAATAGTCGTCGGCCAGCTTCAACCAGGCGTCGGGCGTGGCGCGCTCGTTCTTCTGCGGTGCCGAATTGCCGCCGGCCAGGATCGAGCCGATCGGATAGGTCTTGAGATCTTCAGGGGTAATGAAGTTGATATCGGCCTGGATGGTCTGGCCGACCTTTTCCTCCAGCGTCATCTTGCTCATGATGTCGGTGATCTGGGCCTCGGTCTCGGGCGTGATCAGGCCAGCATCGCCCAGTTTCGGCCAGGCCGGATCGACGGCGATGATGGCCGGCGTTACCGCTTTCTTTGCCACGGCCTTTTTAACCGGCGCCTTGCGGCTCGCCTTCCTGGTCGATTTTTTAACCGCCTTATGTACCGTCTTGTGGGCAGCAGCCTTATGCGGCTTCTTCGCCTCGGCCATGGTCCCGGTCATAGCCAGGGACAACATGACACTCAGGGCGACCCCAAGCTTCAAGGTGGATTTAAACGGGGCGGACATGAGGCTCCTGGACATAGGTTCTTTAACTTCCCAACATTTCTTTTTCGACTATGTAGCAGACAAAAAGTCGCGCGTCTTGTGCGTGCAAGCCCCCGGCCCCTACATCCTCTTTTGACTGTGACGTCAGAGGTTATGGTGAAATTCAATGACAGCGCTATCACGCAGCGTCAAGCCACGTCGTGATTTGCGCGAAACCTTTCGCAAGTGCAGTATTTTTGATGTGCACCGCAATAATATATTTGGTTTCATTATTTATTTGACAGCGTTGTCAGATTTGCCATATACAGGTCCTACCCTGTTTCCCGGTGCGGTACGTCCTTGTGGCGTTTTGTATCGGGTCTGTTTTTAAAATCACGTCCTGGCGGCCCGGCTTCTTTCCCTTTTTCACAGCCGTGTCACTTAGTGGTTTTAAAGCGCCTTCTTAAATGTGGCATTATTTGGAAGGCACTGGCCTTAAGTCCCGACGGAGCTTCGTGCACCGTCGGGTTTTTTTTGCTTCTAAGCCTGCCAAACCTTTCGCAAACCCGGCGCATCACTTTTCGGATAACACGGTTGCATCCTCGTTGCGTTTGACCGTCGTCGTGGTAGCCTTTGCCCGCTCGGGGAAATCGACCACAAGGGAATAACGCCATGACCAGCATATTGAACCCTACCCCGGAATACGAGGTCGGCGCCATCTTCGATTATCACCCCAACAGCAGCGACGTAACCACCCTGACCGACGGCTCATATGTTGTCATCTGGTCGACATCGAATGTTTATTCCAACGGCATCGTCGCTCGACACTTCAACGCCGATGGCAGTCCCCGCGGCGCGGCCGTCAACATTTTCGATCAGGAGAACCTGGAAACCCTTCCAAGTGTGACAACCCTCGCCGATGGCAGATACGCGTTGACCTATGTCAGCGCCACCACCGCGACGAACCAAGCCCTGCGCACTCTGGTCTTCAACGCCGCCGATGAGCAGTCCGGCGGCGGAGTCCTGTACAGCTACTATGCCGATCAGACCGCGTCGACGACCACGCTATCCGGCGGTGCCGCCACCCTGGTGAACGTTCGCACAGCCAACAACAGTACGGCCGCCGGCATGTACCTCGCGACGCTGAATTCAAATGGCAGTTGGTACGGTTCAGCGCGTGTCGACACCCTGGGGAATACGCCAATCGACCCGACCGTGGCCGGGCTGGACAACGGACAGATCGTCGCCGCCTGGGCCGGTATCGGCAGTGACGGCTTTTATAACATCTATACGCGCATTTTTGCTGCCGATCGGACACCCTTGGCCGTCGAAAGCATTCTGATGCCAAGCGGCGGCGTCAACCGAACCGCGCTCGTCATTGTAGCCATGCCCACTGGCGGCTATGTCATAACTTGGCAAGAGGGTAGTGGCGCCAGCGCTGCTGTCCATGCCCAGTTGGTCGGCGATGACGGAGGACTTATCGGCGACTCTATCCTGGTCTCGGCCGCGGCCGGTTCGCAGGAATCACCGGACATCGCGATCCTAAGCGACGGCGGCTTCGCCATCGTTTGGACCAATGGCGACAGCGACGGCACCGGGCTCAATATTCGCAGCCAGAGGTTCGATGCCGACGGTCACAAGGTCGGTCCCGAGCAGCACGTCAACACCATTGATGTAGCGGGCGAGCAAAGCCACGCCCGGATTGCCGGATTGGAGGACGGCGGCTATGTGGTAACCTGGAACGACCTCGGCAATGGCGATTATGGCCAACTTTATTCGCGCACCTATCATTATGCCGATACCCTGGTCGGAAATCAGATCCTCTACGGCACCGGCGACGCCGACATCCTCGATGGCGGCTCGGGCAGTGATGCCATGTACGGCGGTTACGGCGACGACACTTACGTCGCCAACACTGCCGGCGATAAGATCTGGGAAGACCCGGACGGGGGTAACGATACGGTCCAGACCTATGTCAACTATACTTTGGGCGAGGGGCTCGAGAACCTGATGCTGATGGGCCTGTCACCGCTCACCGGCACGGGCAATGCCGCGGACAACACCCTGATCGGCAATGCCGGCGGCAATGCCCTGTCGGGTGGCGCGGGGGACGACTATATCGAAGGTCAGGGTGGAAATGACATAATCCAGGCCGGCAACGGCAACGACCTGGCTTATGGCGGTAATGGCGACGACACCTTCATCTCCTCGACCGGGGCCGACAAGGTCTATGGCGACGCAGGCGACGACACCTACAGCGCCGCCGGCTTGGAAACCGCCGCTACCCTAAACCTGGTTACCGGCATAGCCAATCAGGGCGGGTACAAGACGCATTTTTACTGCATCGAGAACCTTACCGGCTCGCTGGGTAATGATGTCCTCACGGGCGACAGCCTGGAAAATGTTCTGAATGGCGGTGGCGGCGCCGATTCTATGGCGGGTAGCCTCGGCGACGACACCTATTATGTAGACGACGCCAGCGATATCGTGACCGAATCTTCCAATGCCTCAGGCGGCGACGACGTCGTGTTCGCTTCAGTCAGCTACACCCTGACAGGCTATGTCGAAGACCTCGTCCTGACCGGCTCAGCCATTACCGGCAATGGCAACGCCCTCGACAACACAATTACCGGCAACCGTCTCGACAATCTGATCGATGGCAAGGCCGGTGCCGACACCATGATCGGCGGCCTTGGCAATGACACCTATTGGGTCGATGTCGCCAGCGATGTCGTGACTGAACTGGCAGGCCAGGGCACCGATACCGTGCGCGCCGGTCTCAGCTACGCACTGGGTGCCAATCTCGAAAACCTCATCCTCACCGGCACCGGCAATTTCAACGCCACCGGCAACAGCGGAGCCAATGGCCTAACCGGTAATGCCGGTAACAACGTGCTGGACGGTCAGACCGGCGCCGACACCATGATCGGCGGCCAGGGCAACGACACCTACTATGTCGACGATACTGGCGACGTCGTCACCGAAGCCGACACCGAAGGCACCGACATTATCTATTCGACAGTGACCTATTCGTTGAGCGGTCGCTTTGTTGAGACCCTGGCCCTGACCGGAGGCGCTAATATAAACGCCACCGGCAACACAAAGGCCAATACATTGATCGGCAATACCGGCAATAACAGCTTCACCGGCGGCAACGGCGCCGACATCTTTCTGTTCAATACCAGCAGTGGCGCCGATACCATCACCGATTTCACCACGGCGGACACCATCAATGTCAGCGCCTACCACGCGGTATCGCATACGGTGACGCAATCGGGTGGCAATGTCGTGATAAATTTCGGCAGCGGGAACACCATCACCGTGGTGGCCGCCACCGTAGCCGACGTCAACGCCCACACGATCTTTTAGGTCGTTTTAGACCGCCTTCGCCGAATCCCGCGTGACCAGTTCAAACGGCAATAGCCGGCTGGTCTGGGCGAACTTCGGCGCATCGTCATCGCCATTATTACGCGACAACAGGATATCCGCCGCCGCATAGGCCAGCTCGGAGACTGGCTGGCGGATGGTCGTCAGGTGCGGCCAGATCAGCAGAGAACCGGGCGTATCGTCGAATCCGACCACCGAAACCTCATCGGGAATCCGTACGCCGGCCTGTTGCGCGTGCGCCATGACGCCAAACGCCATTTCGTCATTGCTCGAGAAGATCGCGGTCGGCCGCGGCGCGCCCTTGGCGAACAATTGCCGTGCCGCCTCGATGCCCGACTCGAAACTGAAATAGCCTTGCTTGACCCATTCAGCGCGGACCTCAAGCCCGGCTTCGCGCATGGCCTTCAGGAAGCCCTCGTGGCGCAGATAGGTGGCGCCGTGCTCGGGATGGCCCAGGACAAAACCGATATCGCGGTGGCCCAGGCGGATCAGATGCTGGGTCATCTCATAGGCGGCCAGGCTGTCGTCCATATGGACGCTGGCCGAACGCTGCGGATAAAGATGCGGCGATACCCGGACATAGGGCACGCCGGCGGCCTCGACGGCCTGTAACACCACGGCCATGTCGCACAAGGGCGGCGTCAGGATGACCCCATCCAACCTTATGGTGGCCAACAGGCCCGAAATGGCGCGTTCCAGGTCCGGCGCCGTCGAATCCTGCGGCTCGGCCAGCAGGTGATAGCCGGTCTCACGACAACGCTTGATGACCCCGTGCTGCATGTCCTGGATATAGCTGGCGACCGGGTTGTCGTAAAACAGGCCGATCAGGAAACTGCGCGACCCGGCCAGCGAGCGCGCCAGCAGGTTCGGCCGGTAATGCAGGAGGTTCGAGGCTTCCTTGACCTTGGCGCGGGTTTCCTCACGCACATTCGGCTCATTGTTCATGACGCGCGACACGGTCTTGATCGACACACCCGCCAGCCGCGCCACATCATTGATGGTGGAAACGGCGTTTGGCGCCATCGGAGTCTTAAGTGGCGGAGCTTTGATTTGCGTCACCCGCGCGTGTCCCTGAGCCTGAAATTGGTATGGTCAGCTTGCGTCGCCAATGACAGCTTTGTCAATGGCTAAGAAGCGAACGTTTTCAAACTCTTATTTTTTGCCGAAAGTCGCCACCGCTTCAGCCGCGAGTCGCGTGATTTCAGCCCAGTTTCCGTCCTGCATGGCCTTGGCCGGCGCTACCCACGAACCGCCGACGCACAAGACATTGTCCAGTGCCAAAAACTCCGCCGCATTCTTGGCGTCGATACCGCCGGTCGGGCAGAACTTGACCTGGGGCAGCGGGCCGCCGATGCCCTTGAGATACGGCACGCCACCGGCGGGGACGGCCGGGAAGAACTTCAAATGGGTGAAGCCCCATTCCAGGGCCTTCATGACTTCCGACGAGGTGGCGACGCCCGGCAGCAGCGGCAGGGCGTCCTGGTGCGCCAGAGTCTTTGTCAGGCCAGGCGAAACCAGGAACTTGGCGCCGGCCTTGGCGGCCTTTTCGGCGTCCTTGGGCGTCAGAACCGTGCCGGCGCCGACGATGGCATCCGGGCGCTCCTTGGCGATCAGCTTGATGGCGTCAAGCGCGCAATCGGTACGCAGGGTGATTTCCAGGACGCTGATGCCGCCAGCCATCAAGGCATCCGCCAAAGGCAGGGCCTGGTCCAGGGAAGGGATGACCATGACCGGCAGGACGGGGCCCATGGTCATGAATTTCGGCACGTCGGGATGGGTGGACATGGGTGTTACCTGTTAGTTCTGTGTAATCTGCGAATGATTGGGCTTAAGCCACGATCTCAGCGTCAGTTAAAGCATTTGCTGAGCCCAACAGGGCCGCATATGGATGCATGATGATGCGCGACGGAATAGCGGCAACCATATGGGACAGAGGCGCCTTGGCCTCCATGCGCGCACGGAAGCGCAGTTCGTCGATATGCTTGATCAAACGCGGCGCGATGCCGCCGGCGATGAACATGCCCGATGTCGCGCCATGGCACAGAGCCAGGTCGCCGCACACGCTGGCCATGATGTCGAGGAAGGCCTCGACCGTGTAACGGCAGCCTTGGGCGTCGTCGCCTTCGAGATGGGTGATCTGGGCCGGCGTCAGGTCTTGGGGCGCCTCGCCGCGGATCGACGAAATGGCCTGATAGAGATTGACCAGGCCCGGGCCCGACAGCAGCATTTCGATGGTCACGCGACCGTGCTTCTTGCGCAGGAAACGGTGAATCTCGACCTCGTAATCATTGACCGGCGCGAAGCTGGCATGACCGCTTTCGGTCGACAGGCAATAGGGACCATAGGGGCCGCCGACCAGGACCGAGGCGCCGAATCCGGTGCCGGCGCCCATAACGGCGTGGACATCGCCGAAGCCCGAGGCCAGGCCGCCGATCGGCTTGGTGTCCTCGGCCGCCAGGTGCGGCAGGCAATAGGCCAGGGCGGCATAGTCGTTGATCAAGCGGGCGCGGCGCGCGCCGGTCGACTTGACCAGTTCGTCCTCGGCCACTTCCCAGGCGAGATTGGTGAACTTGATGCGGCCGTTCTTCACCGGACCGGCGACGGCGATGCAGGTATAGTCGAGCGCCGGCTTGCCGCCGGTCATGGCGAAATAGGCGGTCAGGGCATCATAGACGTCCTTATAGTCCGAGCATTCCAGCGTCTTGAAATCGCGGAGCGTCGTCTTGCCGTCGGTACGTTCGGCGATGGCGAAGCGGGCATTGGTGCCGCCGATATCGCCAACCAGGCCGTAAAGAGTCCGTCCACCGGTCGTCTTGAGTGAAGTCGTTTCGAAATGCGCTGTCATTATGCCTACCAGAATACGGCGCCGCCTGCGTCGGCCGGTCCAACGGCCCTACGCATGTGCGCAAAAAGTTCCCGACCCATGCCGTCCGCCTCTTCGGGCTGTACGGCATTCGGTCTTTGTGCGAACTCGGTGGCATCCCCGAGATAGTCAATCGTCCCTTTTTCGCAGTCCACCCGCACGACGTCGCCGTCACGCAGTTTGGCGATCGGACCGCCATCGACCGCTTCCGGTGTCAGGTGGATGACCGCGCCGACCTTGCCCGAAGCACCGGACATGCGTCCGTCGCTGACCAGGGCCACCTTATGACCGGCGTCGAGTATGCTCGACAAGGACGGCGTCAGGCTATGCAATTCCGGCATACCATTGGCTTTTGGCCCCTGGAAGCGGACAACGCAAACAAAATCACCCTGCGGGAGTGACTTGGCTTTAAAGGCGGCAAGGAAATCGTCCTGGTCGTCGAATACCACGCACGGCGCCTCGACGATCTGGTGCTCGGGCTTCACTGCCGACACCTTGGCCACGGCCTTGCCGAGATTGCCCTTGATTTCGCGCAGGCCGCCCTCGGGCGAGAACGGATTGGCGTACGGCCGCAGCACGTTTTCATCGAGACTTTTGGCCGGAACATCGCGCCAGATGAGCACGCCGTCGTCCAGCACCGGCTCCTTGGCATAGAGGCTGAGACCATGACCCCAAACGGTTTCGACGTCTTCGTGCAGCAGGCCGGCGGCCAGCAGTTCGCGGATGACGAAACCGATCCCGCCGGCAGCGTGGAAATGGTTCACATCGGCCGAGCCGTTGGGATAGACGCGCGCCAGCAAAGGCACGACACGCGAGATATTGTCCATGTCTTCCCAGGTCAGGATGACACCAGCGGCGCGCGCCATGGCCGGCAAATGCAGGGCGTGGTTGGTCGATCCGCCCGTCGCCATCAAACCGACGACGCCATTGATAAAGGCCTTGGCATCGAGAACATCGGCCAGGCGGCTCGGGTTCTTGCTGTTCTCGGCGGTCTTGGCGGCGCGCTCAACGGCGGCGGCGGTCAGAGCCTCGCGCAGGGGCGTCGACGGATGGACGAAGGCGGCGCCCGGCACGTGCAGGCCCATCATTTCCATCAGCATCTGGTTGGAATTGGCCGTGCCGTAGAAGGTACAGGTCCCCGCGGCGTGATAGGACGCCATTTCGGCGGCGAGCAAGGCGTCGCGCCCGACCTGGCCCAGGGCGTATTGCGTGCGCACCTTGGCCTTTTCGGGATTGGGCAAGCCTGAACCCATCGGGCCCGACGGCACGAAGATGATCGGCAAATGGGCGAACGACAAGGCGCCGATGACCAGGCCCGGCACGATTTTGTCGCAGATACCCAGCATCAAGCCGGCGTCGAAGGCGTCGTGGCTCAAGGCGACCGCCGTACCCATGGCGATGACGTCGCGCGAAAACAGGCTGAGTTCCATGCCTGGGCGCCCCTGGGTCACGCCGTCGCACATGGCGGGCACGCCGCCGGCGACCTGGGATGTGGCGCCGACCTTGCGCGCGGCCAGGCGGATCTTTTCGGGATAGTCGTGATAGGGCTGATGCGCCGACAACATGTCGTTATAGGCGGTGACGATGCCGATATTGGGCACGCTGTCCAACGCGGCCTGCAGCTTTTCGTCGCTGGTCGACGCCGCCACCACGTGGGCATAGTTGGCGCAGGACAGCTTCTTGCGCCGCGGTTCGGTCGACTTGTAGCGGTCGGCGCGCGCCATGAACTTTTCACGCGCGGCTTTCGACCTTTCGATAATGCGGTTGGTGACTTCGGCGAGGACGGGATGCAGTTGGGTCATAGGTATCTTCCTTACGCCGCCCATACGAAGTCAACGGGTACAGGGCATTGCGCCAGAAAGGCGCCGATCGGGGAGGTGTACGGGTCGGTGGACAGCGCCGCGGATTTTAGCACATCCAGCTTGGCTTGGCCCGTGATGAAAAAGACGATGCGGCGGCTGCGATTGATGGCCGGCACACTCAGGGTAATCCGCGGCAAAACCGGCTCAGCGCCGTCGGTAGCCGCGTCGACCGGCACGACCAGGGCGTCGGTGCCATAGACGAAGCCGTTGATCGCATGGCCTGGGAAGATCGAGGCATAATGTGCGTCCGGCCCCATGCCCATCAAGGCGATATCGAAGTCCGGCGCAGCGCCTCCGCCCAGCTCGAGCAGCTTTGCCTCGGCCTTGGCGGCGCAGGTGGCGGCATCGGAGATATCCTGGACCAGACTAACGAACAACATGCCCTTGTCGCCCATGGCGTCGTCGAGCACTGGCTCCAAAGCCTCATGCATCATGCGCGTATTGGACGCCGCGTCGTCGGTCGGCACGAAGCGTTCGTCGACCTGGGTCAGGACGATCTTGCCCCATTCGAGATCGAGCGCGACCAGGCGCTCATAGATCGGCTTGGGCGTGGTGCCGCCGCAACCGATCCAGAGGGCCTTGCCGCGTTCCGAGACGGCGCCTTGCAAGGCGCCGGCGATCACACCGGCGACATAGGCGCCGGCCTCATCCTTCGACGCAAAACAATGGACGCGGACCTCGCCCTGGGCGGCGGGAAAGGTCAGAAGCTCGCCGCCGGACTCAGTCATTCCAGGTGCGCCCGTCGCGGTCGAGCATGGTATAGGCGCTCATCGGCCCGAAGGTGCCGGCCTGATAGATCTGCGGCTTCGGATAGGCCTTTTGCCAGGCTTCGATAATGCCGTCGACCCAGGTCCACGCCGCCTCGACCTCGTCGCGACGCACGAACTGGGCATTGTTGCCGTTCAGCGCATCGAGGATCAGCCGCTCATAGGCGATGCGGCGGCGCGCCGGCTTGTTTCCGTTGCCATCAAAGGCTGCCGTCAGGGACAGGCTAAGGTCGAGCGGCTGCAAATGCATGCCGTCGGCGGTCAGGCCCGGCGCCTTGTTCATCAGGGTCAGCTTGATGTCTTCGTCGGGTTGCAGGCGGATGACCAACTGATTGGCGCGCGCCTCTCCGCCGAAGATCGAGTGCGGCAAGGCCTTGAACTGGATGGAGATTTCGGTGGCGCGCGACGGCAGACACTTGCCGGTGCGCAGGTAAAACGGCGTGCCGGCCCAGCGCCAGTTGGCGATCTCGGCCTTGACGGCGACATAGGTCTCAGTGTTCGACGGCGAGCCTTTTTCCGCCTCATAACCGGCGGCCGGCTGGCCTTCGGCAAAGCCCGGGCCGTACTGGCCGCGCGCCGTCGTCGCGTGGACGTTCGACGCATCGATCGGCTTCAAGCTGCGCAGCACCTTGACCTTTTCGTCGCGCAGCGCGTCGGACGACAGGCCCGACGGCGGCTCCATGGCGGTCAGGCACAACAGCTGCAACAGGTGGTTTTGCAACATGTCGCGCAATGCGCCGTACTCGTCGTAATAGCCCAGGCGATCGGCGACGCCGACGGTTTCGGCGATGGTGATCTGGACGTGATCGATACTCTGGGCGTTCCATAGCGGCTCGAACACCGTATTGCCGAAACGCAGGGCGATCAGGTTCTGCACCGTCTCCTTGCCGAGATAGTGGTCGATGCGGAAGGTGCGGCTTTCGTCGAAGGCGTGGGCGACCGAGTCATTAATGACCCTGGACGAGGCCAGGTCGCGGCCGATCGGCTTTTCGATAATGACGCGGTTGGGGGCGTGGCTTAAGCCCGCCTTGCGCAGGTGCTCGCAGATCGGCTTGAAAAGGCTGGGCGAAACCGACAGAAAATAGGTGACTTCCAGGGCACCCAGATCGCCGCCGCCGACACGCAGCAGTTCGGCCTTCAGCTTGTCGCCCCATTCGGCGTCGGCGACATCCAGTGAAATATGGCTGAGGCGCTCGGTGAAACGACCCATGGTTTCGGGCTCGAGATCGCCGCCGACACGCTTTTGCACAGCGTCCGAAACGCGCGTCACAAAGGCGTCGTGGGCCACCTTTTCACGAGCGACCGAAATCATGCGCAGATTGCTGCTTAAGAAACCGTCCTGATCCAGCATGGCCAGGGATGGCCACAACATGCGGATCGCCAGATCCCCGGTCCCTCCGACCAGAACAAAAACCTGTTGGCGGCCACCGGGGGCTGAACCAGACGCAGACGGTTGTGTCGACATGAGTATCCTGTGTTCCTCGACCTTAGCGGAACGCCTTGTGACCGGCGCCTTGACAGCGCTGTCATATACGTCCTACTTCGCAGGGTCAACTATGAAAATGGCACGGCGCTTCGCTATAGGAAAAACCGTCCGGGAACACAAGAACCGTTTGTCGCGTTTGCGCCGGCATATGGCTGTAAAGCCCCGCTGGATCGGCGGTGGCGATCCGACATTTCCCGCCATCATGAAATATGTCAGCAAGGCTGGGCGGGGGTTCTGCATAAGGCTATGCATGCCGGGTTCGCCTATGGTTCGCGTCATCGTCAACTATGTCAGGACGAAACGGGGTGTCGCTGCATATCTCTTCGGTTGGGAACGCGGCCGGGTATTTTGGACAGGGTGACACCTCACATCAAGCTTCAGGAAACCGGTCAGCGTGACAAAGTCGCCTTGCCATGTCAAGGGTTAAATTACGAAATAAGATAATAGTTACGACAAAATATAATTCATGCTGAGATGGCTGGCGCATTCACGACGGCCAGCGCTCGCGGCTTGGCAAGCCGCAGGGGCGCGAAATGGCCGAATTGGAAGGTGAAAACCACGATAAATTGCGCGGTTTCGGACGCGTTTTGCCGTCCCGGAGGTGGTATGGAGCGGTTACAAAGGGCTTATCTGGCCTTAAATCGTGGTTTGGAGGCCGTCGAATGGACATAGTTTTGTCGCCGCACCAGCGAAAGGCGCGACCTGATCACGCCTTAGCCAGCTTGCCTCATCCATTTTCATCCATTTCCACCCATTTATCGGCCATGCCCTTGTCCTTATCCGGCGTAATATGGGTCTTAATCCGGCCGTTCGCCGCACTTCTTTTTGTCACGAGACGCCTTGACGCGTGCTGTTTGTTGCGTTATGCAACAAACATGACCAAGTTTTTGACCACGTCCGAACGAGAGGCCCGCCGACAGGGCCGAAATCCGACCGCTTAATTGTGGATCGGTGACGGCTTTTACGCAGCCGTCGTCTAGTGGTCAGGACACCCGGCCTTCAACCGGGGAACGGGGTTTCGAATACCCTCGGCTGTTCCAATATTCCGCAATTAAGCACGCTTCCGGTTTCAACGTAGCTCAGTTGGTAGAGCGATCCGCTGTTAACGGAAAGGTCGCTGGTTCGAAGCCAGCCGTTGGAGCCATTGCGGGGCCGTTTGATTGGTCAGATAGCACACTTTGAATGTGAAGATAGTGGGTTCGATCCCCATACCCGCAGCCAATATTTTAGATTGTAAGATCCGGAGACGTAGACTCCACCGCCTCCTATTTCGTTGAAAGGGGTAAAGCGCCAACGAAGGTAACAGCATTCGCCAGTCTTGGGCGCAGTCCGCGACCGAGGGGGCACGTTCTTGACTTTGTTGCGCCGATCGTTTGTGGATGGCGGCTTTAAGCCGTCGCGCAACAAATGAGTCCGTTCGCGTAGATTTTGTCGAATTTGTTGAACCTGGGGTCCGGCTTGAACGTCTTGCTCGTCAAGGTCAGGCGGCTGATCTTTGCGACCTCAAAAACCTGAGGCACCGAAGGCCCTGTGGGTTTAGCGGAATCGCGGACCTGAGTGCCGCCGACAATGACCTGAGACCGGTCCTTGGTGGCATAGAACAGGGCGGATGGTTCGAACGTTCTCTCGTTCAGGCCGTTGTTATAGCGGAGAATGACTCGGCGATTTTCCGTAATGGCCTGGGAGAGCAGGGTTTCAAATTCTGTGTTTCGCATCGCCGGCGCCTCGGTAGTTTGTGCGGCTTCGGCCCTAAGGGATCTTCGGCCATTTTCAAATTCCGCTCTTGCGGTTCGGCGTGCATAACACGATTCCGTGGTCCGCCGACAAAGGCGACAAATCGTTCACAGCGGCGTATCCTGCGCCGATGACAACTCCACCTTTCGATCTCGAACGCTTCGTCACCGCCCAGGCGCCGGTCCATGACATCGCCATGGACGAGCTGCGTGCCGGCCGCAAGCGCAGCCACTGGATGTGGTTCGTCTTCCCCCAAGTGGCCGGCCTGGGATCTTCGCCGATGTCGCAGTTTTACGCCATCGGCAYGGCGGACGAAGCCCGCGCCTATCTCACCCATCCTGTTCTGGGGCCACGCCTGCGCGAGGCCACGGAGATCGTGACAGCATCCCAAGCCGGTTCCCTGCCGGCCGTGCTGGGCCATATCGATGCCGTCAAGTTTCAATCCTGCATGACCCTGTTCGCCCAGGTCGCGGCGCCCGGCGACACCGTCTTCACCGAAGCCCTGCGACGCTGGTGCGGCGGCCTTCCCGATACCCGTACGCTGGAATTGTTACGGGAATAAACACGTGTGAAGTCGAGGCCTCACGCCTCGGCAATCATGGCGCAGCCCCACCGCGCTGTAAAGGATTGGCTATGTCTTCCCCACAGCTTGCAAATGCGACCAGGTCAGGCAAGGTAGGGCCTACGACTTTTGGGGGATCGGCCATGACATCCGTTTTACGACTGCTCTTGTGCCTGGCCTTTATCCTGGTGCCGGCCGCCGCCCGGGCCGTTGAACCCGAACGTCCGGGCCAGACAGATTTTCTCAGGGCCGCCGTCTACGCCGAAAATCGCCTTTACCTGGTCTCCGCCGGCCAGCTCTTCAGCCTGACGGAAGCCGACCACGACGCCCGCCGCGAAGACGCCGGCGCCAAGGTTCGGGATATCTGCAGAGTGGAGGGCGGCCTCGTCGCCCTGACGGCCGGCGCCACGGCCGAATCCGTCGTTCTGCGCCGTCACACGGCCGAGGGTTGGGCCGCGCCCGTACCCATCGCCACCAAGAAAGATGAAAGCGCCACCCTTTTCTGCGAGGGCAAATCGGCCATGCTTTTGACGGACACTCGCCTCATCACCGAATCCGCCGGACAGACCAGCGAACTGGCGCTCAAGGGCGAGCTTCGCTGGGGCCTGCCGGCAACCCTGGCCACAACGGACGCCATCTATCTCGGCATTAATCGCGGCGAATGGGGTGGCGGCCTGCAACGGATCGATCGCGCCACCGGTGAGATCACCCAGATCGAGGATATGATCCCCGACTCTTGCGAGGGCTTGCTCAACACCAACTGCGATCCGGTCAATGGCCTGGCCGTCCTGCCCTGGCGCCCGGATTGTATTGCGGCCGCCATCGGCCTGATCCATGAATACGGCCAGGGCCGCATCGTTACGGTCTGCGGCGACAAGATTGAGCCGCTCTATGTCAAACAGTTCGGCGAACGCTTCGCCAATACGAGCCTGCCGGAGGACGAGGCCTATCAGACCCTGCCGTTTTACGCCCTGATGCCGGCCGGCGACACATTGATGGCCATCGGCCAGGATGGTCTCTACACCATCAACAGTTCTGGTGCCGCCACGTTAGAGACCATGCCCGATTTCAAGACGATCGGCCCTTTTCACGTCAGCTTTGCCCGGCCCGACATGATCCTCGTCCTCACCTCGGTCAACAGCCGCATGTCCATCGGCGGAGCCGTACCGATGTTGGTGGCGCGCTAGGTTGATCGAGCGCGCGGCGCAATCGGCCGGCTGTTCCCGAACCATGACATTCGACATCCGCGCCGCCCGTACGGCCGGCATAGTTTTGCTGAAATGACACCCCAGAACCGGTCCACTTCAAAGTCGTAATCCTAAACCCTTAGAGCTTTAGGAAAGCATGCGGCGAATGTCTTCGCGCTTGTCGAGCGTCGTTTCAAGCGCCTCATCATAGGCTCGGCGCGCGATCGTCTTTTCAGCGGGTGACCAGGTCAGATTTTGCGGCATGGACGTCCTCCCATCATGTCCGCCCGTCAATGTAATCCTCCGCCTCGGCCTGTCAAATGACGGAGAAACGAAGCCCGCGCTTTCGCGGATATCGGCCATTGACAGCCTAATGCCGCTGGCCTACGCTTTAAACATAATACATCATATAATTAGCAGGGCTGTTGATATGCTGCGATCACTTACAAACCTCGCACCTTTGTGTCTGTTGATCGCCGCCACGGCCTTGCCGCCGACGGCCTCGTCTGCCAAGGCAGCGGCGAAAAAAGTGGCGGCCGCGGCGATCTATGTGTCGCCCCGGGGCGACGACGCGGGACCCGGGTCACGCGCACGTCCTTTCAGGACCCTGATGCGCGCCCAGGCCGCCGTACGCACGCTGAATGCCGGCAAGAACGTCACGGTCTTCATCAGCGACGGCGCCTATGGTCTCAACCAGCCGCTCGTTTTCACCGCCGCCGATGGCGGACAAGGCAGCCATACCGTGATCTGGCGGGCGGCGCCGAAAGCCAGGCCGATGATATCCGGCGGCATGGAGGTCGACGGCTTTAGCCTGGTGGACGCCGACAAGAACGTCTATGTCGCCGATGTACCCAAGGGATTGGACTCACGGCAATTGTGGATCGACGGCGTCCTGGCCGAGCGCCCGAAGGTCGAAATCGAAGCCCGCGACATAGAGTTCGGCGCCAACGGCTTTACGCTGAAAATCCCCGACCTCGACTATATTGCCGGGATCAAGAATCCGTCCCGCCTCGAGGTCGAAATGACCGGCTTTTTCACCGACCGCTATTCGCCAGTGAAAAGCATCGAAGGCAAGACCGTCGTCATGCAGCAACCGGCCTGGGATAATAACACCTGGGGGTACGACACCCTGACGCAACCCATCTTCCCGCAGGATTCGCGGCTGTTCCTGGTCAATGCGCCGGAGCTTTTCGGCGTCACCAATCAATGGCACTCCAATCCCTATCAGTGGTATATCGACCCGGAAGCCGGCAAGCTCTATGTCCGCATTCCCGAAGATGCCGACATGGCGGCCCTGACCGTCACTTTGCCCCGGCTCGAGGCACTGCTCAGCATTTCCGGAACGCTGGATAATCCGGTGCAAAACCTGGCGTTCGAAGGCTTGCGCTTTTCCTACACGTCCTGGACAGGCCCGTCCTCGCCAACCGGCTATGCCAGCCAGCAAAGCGGCGCCTATTTGAAGGACCTCTCACCAGTGCGCCCGGCCGACGCCTTCAAGACCTGTGGCTGGGGGTGCCCGGAATTCGAAACCATGCGGCAAAAATGGAGCCAGATGCCGGCGGCCGTGCAAATTTCTGCGGCGCGGAATATCCGGTTCGAAGGCAATGCGTTTTCGCAACTGGGCCAGATCGCGCTGGGCATCGGCAATGACGACAACGCCAATCTGAGCGGAACGGGTCTGGGTGCGCAAGACATCTCCATCAAGGGCAATCGCTTCACCGCCCTGTCCGGCGGCGCCATCATGGCCGGCGGCATCCGCGAAGACGCTCACCATCCGCACGACCCGCGCCAGATCAATGCCAGGATCGTCCTCGACAACAATATGGTCTCGAACGTCAGCCAGGATTACAAGGAGAATGCGGCCATTCTCACCACCTATGTCGACGGCGCCCAGATCCTGCGCAACGACGTCTCCGAAGCGCCCTATGACGCCATCGATATCGGCTGGGGCTGGGGTTATAACGACAGCGGCGGCAATCCTAATTATCGCGACCATCAGGCGGGCTATAAGGCCAACACCGCCTATACGACACCGACGACCCTGAAAAATACCGTCGTGGCGGGCAACCGCGTCCATGGCGTCAAGACCTGGTACAAGGACGGCGGTGCGATTTACAACCTTTCCGCCAATCCCGGCGCGGTCATCCGCGACAATCATATCTTCGATATCAACGGCGCCATCGGCATCTATCTCGATGAAGGCTCCAAGCATGTCCGGGTGACCCGCAATGTCGTCGAAACGCGGGGCCGGTGGCTGAACGCCAATACGGTGGGCGCGCAATATAAGCGCGGCATCACGACCGACAACAGCGCGTCGGACAACTGGCACGACTCGAACCAGGTCGGCGGGCGCTGGATTGCTGACAGCGGCAACAGCATCGTGGACGACAATCTCATTGCCGACAAGGCCTGGCCGGCGGAGGCGCAAAAGGTCATTGCCGGCGCCGGGTCGACCCTGACGACGACCGCCGCGCCCCCGCCGGTCGTCATGCCGAAGCCGAAGCCCAAGCCCGAGGGCGAAGTCTGTATCGGGCATGGCGTGCCGAACGACTATCCGGAGAAAAAATGCCCGACCCTGCATTTGCCGGGAAACTAAGCGGAAGAACGTTCCAGTGCCCTATGCTTAAATCCGCCCGGTCGGGGTCGTACCGAAATGCTCCCGGTAGCGCCGCGAAAAATGCGACCGCGACGCATAGCCCGCTGCTTCCGCCGCCGCCACGCTGAGGCCGCCGGCTTCTATGGCCTGGCGGGCTGACCGCAAGCGTTCGTCGGCCAATATCTCGCGAAACGACGTGCCGTCCGCCGCCAGACGGCGCCGCAATGTCGAGGCCCCGATCCGAAGCTGATCAGCCACTTCGGCGACATACCAGTCCCGCGCCGGCGCGCTGCCGATCAGCCACGCCACCTGATCGGTCAGATTGGTGGCAAACAAGGTCCGCGCCGCCGCGAAGGGCCGGATCAAGGTCAGGACTTCGGCCATGCGCAGCGCCTTGACCGTGTCGCCCTGGGCGCCGTCGGCAATGGCGGTGGCGGCGTGAACCAGGGCTTCGGCCAGGTGAGAATCCACTGGGATCGAGAAATCCATCGCGGTGCCGGCGGCCTTTTCGGCTGCCGACAGGGGCGCTACACCGACCGGCAGGGCCGGCACCTCCATGATCATCGATTCATAGACGCCCAGCCCGTCATCGCTGGGGATATTGACCACGTCCAGCGGCACGTCGCGGGGCAGGACGAACACCGAACCTGCCGGAAAGACCTGAACCCTGTCGCCCAGCCAGACCTCCTTGACGCCGTGCAGGACGATGACGATCGCGGCGTGCGGCATTCGAATGGCGGCGATCCGCTCGCGATCCAGGGCGCAATAGCAGAACAGGTTGCGCGCATGGCTGCGCACACCGGCGCGCGGCTCCGACCACAGGGCCCGAAGTCGCTGGACCAGCGGCGGAACCGATGAGGCGGGCGGGCGGATCAGGTGCATGTTCATGGTCGCGATCCTACACCGCAGCCGCCCGGCAAAAAAGCACTCAGTGAGCGTTTCAGGCTCATATCGGCGTCAAACGGGCCCGGGGGCAAGGCGGCCGGCGATTAAACAGCGGGTCTTCACAACGGAGCCTGCCATGAAAGCCTTGTTTACGACCCTCCTGGCCCTTACGGCCACATTTGCCAGCCACGCGTCGGCCGCACCTGCCTATGTCGAGCTGTGGCGCCTCGATTGCGGCCAGATCGCGGTGAGCGACCTGAGCGCCTTTTCCGACGCCTACGATTACGTCGGCACCAAGCGTACCTTGACGGACAGCTGCTATCTGATCCGCCACGGCAGCGACTATATGCTGTGGGATTCAGGCCTGCCCGTCGGCCTTCTTGGCGCCAAACAGGACCCGGCAGCCTTGCTGGCTCCGACCCTGACGGTCGACCTGGTCAGTCAGCTGAGCCGGATCGGCGTCAAACCGGAGCAGATCGGCCGGCTTGGCATCAGCCACAATCACTTCGACCATACGGGCCAGGCCGCCAGCTTCCCGAAGGCCGTTCTGATGATCGGGGCCGCCGACTTTGCCGCCTTCCGCGATACGCCCGCGCCCTTCGGTGTCGACGGCACGACGGTCAAACCGTGGCTGGACGGGAGTTCGAAGGTCGAAACCTATGTCGCCGACCATGACGTTTATGGCGACGGCAGCGTGACCATGCTGTCCATGCCCGGTCATACGCCCGGCGAGATGGCGTTGCTGGTCCGCCTGCCGCAAACCGGCGCGGTTCTGTTGTCCGGCGATGTGGTGCATTTCGAGGCGCAATTCGCCCATCATGGCGTGCCAGGCTTCAACGCCAACCGCGCCGACAGCCTGGCCTCCATGGCCCGCCTGCAGGAGATCGCCGCCAACCTGCATGCCGTATTGGTCGTTCAGCACGATCCCGACGACATTGCCCGCCTGCCGGCCTTCCCGAAAAGCGCCCGTTAAGGCAGCGAGTCGCCGGTCAACCGTCAACCGTTTTTCGGTTTGAGATAGCCGTGCATAGCCAGCCAGCGCGTGAAGTCGTCGAACCATCCCGTGCTGGTGGTTGGCTTTTGATACATGCCGAAGCCGTGTCCGCCCTGTTCGTAAAAGTGAAACTCCACCGGCCGCTTGGCTGCCCGCCAGCTGTCGATAAGGCCAAAACTGCCGTTACCGAACAAAGGGTCGTCGGCAGCGATGGCAAAGAACAGCGGCGGCGCGTCGGCGGGGACCTCGACCGGCGCCAGGGAGCCATAGACCTCACCGATAAAGGCCGGCTTGGCGTCCTGGCCATAGAGCGTCGTCGAGATCGTCAACATGGCGCCGGCCGAGAAACCAACCATGCCGATGCGGTCGGGATCGACCTTCCATTCCGTCGCATGCGCCCTGACCAGGGCAAAGGCGGCGCGCGCGTCGGCAATCTGCGGCGCCAGCGTAACGGACGGATCCTGCTTTGCTGCGGGCGGCTTCGCGGCGCCGGAGAACATGGCCTTCATCGAGGCGTCGAACCCGTCCATATCCGCCGGCGTCTGGACCAGCCGGTATTTCAGCACGAATGCCGCTACGCCCTTATCGGCAAGCGCGCGGGCGACGTCCCACCCCTCGTTCTCCATCGACAAGGTACGAAAGCCGCCACCCGGCGCGACAATGACCGCGGCGCCTGTCGCCTTGGCGGGGTCCGGCAGAAACGGCGTAAGCGTGGCGACCGTGACGTTGCGGGCGAACACACTGCCGTATTGGCTGTGCCACGACTCAGGCGTCACCGCGCCCGGCAGCGGGCCGGTCGCCAAGACGATGGCGTCCGGCTGGGCCGGCGTCGCGATCGGCGTCATCTTGTCGTTTTGCGCCATTGCAGGCTGTGCAAGAGCACACGTCAAAGCCATTGCGCCGACAGCCATGCCCGCAGCCAACAACCGCAGCTGCCGAACGGCATGCCTCATATCATGTTTCACTATCATTGGGGTCTCCCTTTCCCTGTTCCGACAATGTCGGAGCTCTCAGCTATTTGTTTTTCGCTGTTACGATAGCGCTACCATAAATTTTCATAGGCGGAAAGAAAATGTCGGACTATTGGAGCAGCCTGCCCGCAATCGACCGCTCCGAAACGTCATACAGGGGCGATTGGCTTTGTTAGGTTTGCAATCCGCGGCCGGTGATCTTCAATGCAATGCCGAAATCGTGACTGGCCGTCTCGGGGATGACCACGTGCAGCCCCGTTGCATCCTGATGAAACTTAAGCGGCGCTGTCGAGCCGACAACCTCGACGCGGCGAACCTGCGCCCTGGATAGTGACGCGATACTGACCATGCCCGACGATGGGCGCCCGAGCGTCAGGGCATAAAGGGCGCTATCCTTGGCGGTGAAGCGGATATCTTGCGCCGTAAAGGGCTTCATCGCGCCTTCGCCGAACTGGCCGGAGGCGACCTGGGTCGGACCTTCCCCAGCCACTTTCCACGGGCGGGTGCCATAGATGGCTTCACCGAACCGGTTGGTCCATGAACCGATTTGCTCGACGATCTTGCGCTCTTCGGAATCGATCGTACCGTCGCCGCGTACCGGGATGCTGAGCAGGAGGTTGCCGTTCTTGGAGACGACATCGCACAGGCGGTGGATGACGGCTTCCGCGCTCATATAGGATTTGTCGAGATAGCGCTGACGATTGTAATGCCAGTCGCCGATGCAGGTATCGGTTTGCCAGGCATGGGGCACAATGTCCGAGCGGAAGCCACGTTCGACATCCTCGACGACGGCGGCCCGGCGGTCATCCGGGAGGTTCTTGGTGTTGACCACGGCCTCGAGTTTTCCATGCCATTGAATAGAGGCGTTGTAATAGTGGGCGGTGATGTCGAGGCCGGCTTGCCCAAGCGGCAGGTCGAAATTGTCGAAATAGACCAGGTCGGGCTGGTAGGTGTCGATCAGATCCTTGCAGCGCAGGTACCACGACCTGACGAAGGCCGGATTGGCCAGCGGCGGGGCTTCGTCCCAGACGCGGTCGTGGGCTTCGTGCCAGGCATCGGCGTCCTTGACAGTCGTTATGCCGTCGGGCATCGGCATGACGGCGCCGGCGTAGAGCTCCTGCGGATCGAGGCCTTCCCACCATTTGCCCACTCCGTCGTATTTCGTCAGTTTGAAGGCGTCGTAACGTTCGCCCGCACGGGGGCCTTCTGGGTCATATCCATAGGCGGTCTGAAACCAGTGCCAGGCGTGGGCCGAGTGATTGGAGACACCGAACTTCAGGCCGCGCGCCCTGGCGGCCTTGGCCCAGGTACCGATGATGTCACGTTTGGGACCGACCCGGGTTGAATTCCAGTCGTGGAACTTCGAAGCATAGTTGTCGAAATTGTCGTGGTGGTTGGCCAGGGAGACGAAATATTTAGCCCCGGCCTTTTGATAGAGGTCGAGCAGGTCATCGGGATTCCAGTTTTCCGCCTTCCACAGATTGTCGATCTCCATGAAGCCGGTGTCGGCCGGATGGCCGTAGGTTTTCAGGTGGTGTTCGTAGTGGCCATCGCCTTGCGTGTACATTCCGCGGGCGTACCAGTCGCCGTGCTCAGGCACGCACTGGGCGCTCCAGTGGGCCCAGATGCCGAACTTGGCGTCACGAAACCAGGCTGGTGCCTGATACTGGCTTTTTAACGAGTCCCAATCGGGCTTGAAGGGCCCCGGCGCGGTGTCGCTGAAAGAGCTGGCCAAGGTGTCCGCCCGGGCGGCGCCGTCCAGGACGGGAGCCGCGCCGACCGCGGCCAGGGCTTTGAAAACGTCGCGTTTCGACAGCATTTCGGTTCCTATTTTATCTATGCCCGACAATCAGGTGCTGGCATTAGCGCTCTCAGGTCGCGCTAATAAAACCATCCACGACATAGGAAAGCAAGCTCATTACCGGGGCATGGCCCCATTTCGTCCATACATGACGTCCTTAGCGACGCGATGTCCTTCAACCGCGCAAGACACAGCCGTCCGGATCGGTTATCATGGCCGCTCCCTGTTCAAGAGAGTATGACACCCAAGGTTCAGCTGAAAAAGCGGAAGGCGAAAGCATGAAAAAACCTGCCCCCGCCCTGCTTGCCGGCGGCAATCCGCAAATCGCCAAGGATGACGGCGATGCGCCGGTGCAGGCCTATATCGCCGCCATGCCGGGCTGGAAACGCGACCTGGGCCACCGCCTCGATGCCCTGATCACCGCCCAAGCGCCCCATGTCTGCAAGGCGGTGAAATGGAACTCGCCCTTTTACGGTACGCCGGACCTGGGCTGGTTCGTGACTTTTCGCGTCTTCACCGCCTATGTGAAGGTGACCTTTTTTAACGGCTTGGTGCTGACGCCGCCGCCGCCCGGCGGCACGCCGCGCAGCCAGGGCGCGCGCTGGCTCGATATCCGCGAAAGCGACGTCCTGGATGAGGCGCAGATGGCCGACTGGATCYGCCAGGCCGCCGCCCTACCGGGCTTTTTGGCGCCGAAGATCTGACCCGTTAGCCGGCTGCCAGTTTCCGGCACACCGCGTCGGTCAGGTCGTCCGCCGGAAAGGTGCAGTCGATACGCAGATCGTCCAGGGTCACGCTGAGCGGCGCCGCAAAGGTGGTGATCGTCTCGAAAAACCGCAGTGTCCCCGCCGGGCTGCGAAAATCGATCGTCAGGACGGGCATGGCCTCGCCGCCAATGATCGGGTGACGCCACGCCTGCGGCACGCCGGGATAGTCCATGAGCTCATCAAAGAGGTTGCGGGCGACCAGGTTACCGGGCGCCGCGGTCATCTCATCCTGCAAACGCCGCAAAAACCACGCCGCGACGTCGTCCCAGTTTGCGATGGCCGGGCGCATATCCTCCGGATCGAAGACCTGATGCAGCAGGTTGCCGTGCCGGGGCTCCCGTCCGCCCATGATGAAGGCGCCCAGCCGGGCCGCGGATTCGTTGGCGTCCAGCACGTCGAAATGGCGGTTGAGCAGGAAGGCGGGAAAGGGATTCTGATGTTTCAGGATCAGCCCGACCGCCTCACGCATCCGGTCCAGACCGGGGGCATTGAGCTCCGCCTCGCCATATTGCGGCGCATACCCGCCAGCCAGCAGCAAGGCATTACGTTCGCGCAAGGACACCCCCAGTGCATCGGCGAACCGTCCGACGGCTTCACGCGACGCCTGCGCCTTACCCATTTCGACAAAACCGAGATGCCGGGCCGACATGCCGCAATCCAGCGCCAGATCGAACTGGCTCATGCGCCGCGCCGCCCGCCACTCTCGCAGCAGGATTCCGATCGGCGGATAGGCGGCTTTATGATCATCCATCCTCGTTCCATAGCATGACCGTCAACGCGATGTAACGACCTCCGAGGTAGTTGAACCTGACAGCACCGCATGCAACCTGTTTCACAAGATTGGAGATCCAAGACATGAAACTCATCATCGGCCTGTTGGCCCTCGCCCTGGCAGCCCCTGCCTGCGCGGAGGAGACGCTCGACCCGCAACACCAGGCCCTGGCCCATCTCGCCGGCGCCTGGACCGTGCAGCAATCCCTGTGGCTGGGCGACGCCACCACGCCCAAGGTCGACAGCGGCCATGCGGACTTTGCCCCGGTGCTCAATCACCAATTACAGCAATCCCTGCGCATCGACGATGGCACCCATTTCGAAGGCCTCGGCTATATCGGCTTTGATAACGCGTCCGGGCAATATTTCAGCACCTGGATGGACGTTAACTTCCCGGGCATCGTCGTCGCCTATGGCGATTTCGACTCCGCCGCCAAGACTTATGTCCTGAAAGGCAGCATGTCCTCTTCAACCGGCGGCCCGGTCCCGGTGCGCGAAGTCATGACGATCCAGGACACCGATCATTTCCGCTACGAATATTACGAAACCCATGCGGGCAAGGAAGCTCTGACCGTCCGGCTCGACTATACCCGCGGCAACTGACGGGCCTAGTGACCAGAAGCCTGGTTATCATCCTGGGCCATCGGCTTCAGCTTGGCCTTGTGCTGCTCAAATTCAGACAAGGTGGATTGATTGATGGCAGGCTGCCCCATCCAAGCGCCCCCCGCACTGATCTGACAACGCACGAGATAGGTCTTGTCCGCGGTCACGGTCATGGCCTGGTCATCTTMCGTGCCGTTCGATACCCAGTAGGTATGGCGCCCAGGCTCGGTGACGTGAATGAAATAGCGATTGCCGGTAAGTTTTGACAGATCCTGCTGGGTCGCACCCTTGTGTTCATGCACGGTACAATTAATAGCGGTGCCCATGCCGCCGGAGCGGTAGAAGACAATCTGTGCCTTGCCCGCCGGCGGCGCCGGGAACATGCCGGCGACCAGCTCGCCGGGCGCGGCAGAGATTCCAGGGAAAAAATCATAAAGCGTTCCGGCAAAGGGGGCCGGGGGTGACGCGGCAGACGACGCACTGGTCGAATCCGGGGCCTGAAGGGCGGATGTTTCCTGGGCGAAAACCGGCGCAGCCACCAGGGCAGCCACCACAACAAAACTATATAGAATTTTCCTCATCGACTATCCCCCCTTGGATGGGTGAATGGCACGCCCGCAAGAAGCCAAATGCGCCACGCTGGGTGAATAGACGTGGTACGATATAAATTGTCAAAACAATAGCTTAGATCGGGATCAGGAATCTCGAAGTTGCCTCGGCGCCAAATCGGCGCGTATTTCACTCCAGTTATGGACAACGCGCACGCCATGAAGATGCTGGGCAAACCGGCCAACCTCATCGGGGCGGGGCTGGAAAAGATAACGGCTTTCAACGCTCTTGAGATAACTCAGTACTTCCAGCCGGTCGTCGATAAAATGCGTAATGCCCAATCCTTCGCAGATAGCGGCTTTTTGCGCTCGCTCCCGGCAAAAACGGGTATTGTCTTGCGGAACGCCGGATCGTTGGAAGAAGCGCCGAGCGTCCAGCCAATGCCGGGTCAGGCCTTCCACCTCGGGTCCACACTTGGAGATAAGCCATACCCTGTCACCGAACCGCGACCCGACAATGTCCCTTATGGCCTCGATGGCGTCGGCAACCTCGGGCGTGCTCAGAAAATCCTTATGAAATGAGGTGTCGCTGCCGCCGTCGATGCGCTGGATGATCACGCCGCCGATATCAATTCCAAGCCTGTGTTCACCCGTCGCCCTATCCATATGGCGCCTTTCACAACAAACGATACGGAGCATGTGCATAGTATTTGGGGGCGGAATCAAGGCGGATATGCAACCACGCCACGCCCCGAACTGTTGATCCACCACCGGTCGCCAAACCTCCGTCATCTGGTCTTCGGGCATCGTGCACTGAAAAGTCGCCGTTCCCCAACGTTTCAGCAGTTTCTCAAAAAATTTGAACGCTGTTCATTTTATGCCTTGCGTGCAGTGCAAGACCATGGCTAGATGACTATACTTCGGCATAAGAGGGGTGGAATGATGCATCGTATCGGCTTTTCTCAGGCGAAACGGATCGCCTTGACCGCTTGGCTCATGGGCATGACGCTGCTGCCCGTGCCACGCCTGGCCATGGCCCGGGACGCTGCCGCACCGATCGTCGTGCGCGCCGGCGCCGCCACTTTTACGATCGACCCCGACACCTTGCGGATCGACGCCGCGCCGGACGGCGGCCAAGCGATCGCCGTCATGCCGCCGCTCCACGCAGCCGAGGCGGCAAATCCCGTTCAGGACGGCGATACCTGGCGGTGGAGCGACAGCGCGGGCCGCACTCTCACGCTTGGAACCGAAGGCCAGGCCCTGCACCTGGTCATCTCCGCGCCCGCAACGGCGAAGCTCGACTGGCCCTTGCCCGCCGCGACCACCGGCACCTGGCTGGTGCCCGATGGCGAAGGCATGGCTTATAAGGCCGACGACCCGTTTTGGCGCGCCGCCTACCGTCGCGAACATTGCCTAGGTGGCACCACTCTGCTGTCTTTCCCCGCCTGGAGCTATCTCGGCGATGGCCAGGCCGTCACCTATGCCCTCGGCGACGGATTGCTTTCCGAACTGTGCCTGCGGGACCAGACCGGCATCCAGGCACGCCTGACCCATGACTTCAGCAACGGCGCCGGGACGCTCGACCTGCTGTTCGCCATCCGTCCCGCCGAGCCCCTCGCCCCCGCCCTGTTCTATCGCCAGGTGTTGAAGGACCGCGGCCAGTTCAAAACCTTGGCCGCCAAACAGGTACCGAAGCTGGACCGCCTGTTCGGCGCCCCCCAGGCCTATGTCTGGGGCGACGGCCGCGACCTGGCCTTTCTCGCCGACCTGAAAACCCTGGGAATCGACCGCATCCTGCTGAGCTACGACCAGGACCCGCGAACGCACAAGCATCTGGTCGGACCGGACTACATGACGCGCGCCGACGCCCTGGGCTATCTCGCCGGTCCCTACGACGCCTTCGACAACGCCCAGCCGGCGGCGACATCGGACATGCCAGCGGGCATCTGGGACGACGCCCTCTATCCCGCCGGCTGCATTGTCGGCGCCGACGGCAAGGTGCTGACCGGCTTCGCCAACCGCGGCTGCGAATTGTCGAGCGAGGCCGTCGCCCGCCATCCGGGCGCCCCCAGCCCGGCGTCGCGCTATGCCGGCCACATCGCCGACCACGCCACCACGGTCTTCGTCGATGTCGACGCTTTCGGCGAGTTCTATGCCGACTACAGCCCCGATCATCCGATGACCATGGCGGTCGACCGCGCCCACCGCCTGGACCGGCTGGGCCTCGGCATCACGCAATACCACCTCGTGCTCGGTTCGGAAAACGTGACGGCCTGGAGCAGCGGTGTGACCCACTATTCCCACGGCACGGCCCAGGCCCATGTCGCGGCGGTGTGGCCGCTTCAGGCCGATCAAGCCCGCTTCGGCGGTTATTGGCCGAATGACCGGCCGCCTTTGTTTTTCAAACCGATTACCCTGACAAGCGACGAAAGCCGTATCCTGTTCGGACCCGTCGACCGCCTGCCGCTCTTCGAAGCCGTCTTTCACGATTCCGTCGTCGCCGCCGACCGCTGGGAGTTCGGCCTGATGAAGGTGGCCGGCGAGGAACGCCGGCGCTTCGCCCGCGCCCTGCTCTACGGCACGCCGACCATGTGGGCCCTCGACCGCCGTGAACTGGTGCGCGTCGGGCCGTGGCTTAAGGCGGCGCAGGACGATTTCCGCGTTGTTCACGGCACGGGCACGCCGGTCGCCCTCACTGGCTTCACTTGGCTGACGGACGATCATCTGGTCCAGCAGGCCAGCTTCGCAGACGGCCACGTCGTGATCGCCAATTTCGGCGCCGGCGTGTGGCAAGGCCTGCAACCGGACTGCGTACGCGTCAACCACCTGGGCCAGGCACCAGCCGACCTGTGCCCGCCCGCCGATCCGCCGCCCTATAACTAGATCGTGATGCGTTTTGATGGAATCAAAACGCCGCTCTAACTTTTTGTTTTTACGCGCAATTTAATCGAAAACGGGGCCGCCCGAGCGGTGGTGTCCACTTTATCGGATTGCGCTCTAATGGCCGGAAGTCTGGTTATCATCCTGGGCCATCGGCTTCAGCTTGGCCTTGTGCTGCTCAAATTCAGACAAGGTGGATTGATTGATAG
>NZ_JBFUDD010000011.1:0-158327 GCF_056404915.1 Asticcacaulis sp. P2_B1
GGTCGCGATACTTCGAACCGGACAGGCCGTCATCGAGGTGCCCGCCGATCATCACAACAGGATCGAGCGACCAATAGTCGTAGATATGGGTGGACGCCGATGCGAAGATACGCGCGTCCGTCTCGGCCGAGCCGTCGAGATAGCGCACCTCGGAGATTTGCCCGGTCGTACCGGCGGCGAAGGTCTCGTCGGCCAGGGTGATGCGGATGGCGTGCGGCACATAGGGTGTAGTTTTGGAATCGATATAGTACATCGATCCGCCGATATATTCGATGCCGGTGATACCCGCCGTGCTGCCGCTATATTCATTGAACAGGACGGTATCGATGCCCGCGCCGCCGTCGATCTGGAAAGCGGTGCCAAGCTGGATCGTGAAAGTGTCGTCACCATCATCGCCATAGAACTGCGCGTGGGAACCTTTGAAGCTGTCATTGCCAGTGCCGCCATGGGCCGTGCCGCCACTGGACATGTCGATGACGTCGTTGCCGTCATCGCCCCACACCGTGACGGCCGTATAGGTCCCTCCGCTTGACCCGATCGTGTCGTCGCCCGCCCCGCCGTGCAGGACCGCGGTGTCGTAGCCGGTTAGCCTGTCCTTGCCGTCGCCGCCCCACACCACATCATTGCCGCCGCCGCTGTTGATGACGTCGTCACCCAGCCCGCCGTTCAAGGTATCGTCACCCAGCCCGCCGGTAATCGTATCGATGCCGTCGCTGCCGGTGATCGTGTCGTTGCCGTCGTCGCCCGCCAAGGTATTGGCGCCGCTACCCGATACGGTCAGGGTATCGTTGCCCGTGCCGCCATAGAGCTTGTTGTTGCCGACGCCGCCGTCCAGCGTGTCGTTGTCCTCATTGCCATTGAGCGTATCGTCGCCGTCGCCGCCTTCCAGCAGGTCGTCGCCCGCCAGCCCGTTCAACGTGTCATCGCCACCCAGGCCGATAAGATGATCCGGGCCATCGGTACCGGTCAGGACGTCGTTCGCGCCGCTCATGACAAATTTCCCTGTTCTGCCGCCCGTCGCCTGGCGCAAGCGGCAATTTTGCCTATCTTAGATCATTCAGCCATGGCGTTAAACTCAATTCCACGCGCGTTCCGTTCGGCTTCGTCGCCCCCGCCACGGCTCGATAAGCCCTGAAACCGCTGGCTGGAGCGATAAGCCTGGCTGCGAGGCGACCTAAAGCCCTTCTGCGCAGCGGGCTAACCAGCCTTGCGGCGAGTCACCGCCTTCGTCTTCGCGGGTTTCCCTTTGTCCGCTGCAACGGGTTCTGCGCCATCGTTGGCGGCTGGCGCCGGCCCGCCGTCGCGGAGGCTGGCCCGCAACGCATCCATCAGATTGACCACCTTGGCCGTCGGCCGTTCCGTCGGGATAACCGGCTCGCGCTTCTCTATCCTTGAGTCAACCAGTTCCTTCAATGCATCGGTATAGCGGTCGTGGAACTCCTCCGGCGCGAACGCCCCGATCTTGCGCTTGATCAATTGGGTGGCCAAATCCTTTTCGTCGGCGTCAACCTTGGTGTCCTTGATATCGCCGAAGACAAAGCCGCTTTTCTTGATCTCATCGGCATAATGCAGGGTCTCCAGCAACAGGCCCGGCCCGCACGGCTTGACGGCGCATAACCGCTCACTGCCCGAAATGACGATCTGCCCCAGGCCCATGACCTTGGCATCGCGCATGGCGTCGCGGATGACGCTGAACGTCGCCAGATCGCCCTTGCCGGACGGCGCCAGGTAATAGGGGGTGTCGAAATAGACCGCGTCCACGGCGTCATAGGGCACGAAGCGCACCAACTCCATGGCCTTGCTGGATGGGATTTTGAGGTCCTTGATCTCGTCCGGCTCGAACAGGACATATTCGCCCTTCTCGACCTCATAGCCCTTGACGATATCGTCGCGGTCGACCTCGACATCACCGGCGACCAGCTTTTGCCGCACCCGCTCGCCGGTCGGTTTGTAAATCTGGTGAAAGGCGATCTTGCCCTTCGCATCGATCGCCGTGAACATCTCCACCGAGAGGGAGACCAGCGACACGCGAATGGTGCCGCTCCAATAGGGCCGTACTGCCATGATAGCCTCGCGTTTTTCGAGGAAGAGGCCGTCAGCATATCTCCGGCGCGATAAGTTTTCAGTAGGCAACCGGGGTGGGAATCCTAATGAGACACGGTTACGGCGTCCGCGGCCGGCGCCCATAACCTGTCGGATTGAGCCATATATCGGGCAAAAACACACAAACCGGGTCGGATAAATGGGTGGAAATGGGTGGAATCCCGCACCCATGGCCGATAAGTCTGTCGAGCGCGGCACTTTCCCCCCCCACCAGAGGCGAACGGCGCGTGATCCGGTCCGTTTTAACTGTGCAAATCCTGCGCGAAACGTGCAGATATGCCCCAATAATAGCCGCAAACCACCGCTGCGGCGTCAAAACAGGCCCGGAATCGACCGCATTTTCACCGATTTCGCCCGCAAACATCGTTGGCCAGGCATCATCGTTCCGAAAAATAGTAAATAAGTTTATATTTCGTAGCTTTCCTCTTGACATGGCATCCTGAAATCCCCACGCTTCTCACCCTCAGGAAACAGCCATGCCCGAACAATTCAAAAAGCGCTCCGAAAGGCGTCAAAGCCGTATCCGCAAAACCCGGCCGCCAGCGGGCTATTGCCCGGCTATCGGCAACCGCATTTGCGAAATCCTCCAAACCTCCTGTCGCAGCCTGGATTCCATCGCCGAGTCCGAAGACGGCATGCCGAACGTTCGCACCCTCTACCGCTGGCTGGACCAGGATGCTGGCTTTCGCCGCCAATATACCCTGGCTCGTCAAACCCAGGTCCACAACCTCCTCGACGACTGCCTGGAGATCGCCGATGACGACGCCGGTGACCTCACCGAACGCGAAACCGCCGATGGTCAACCCTATTGGGTCCCCAACCCGGTCCATCTCGCCCGCGCCAAGCAGCGCATTTCCTGGCGTATGCAGCTACTGACCGGGCTGTCGCCCAAAAAATATTATGACTGTACGGGGCCGACCCATGCTGACACGGTTCACGATGACCCGAAATGACGCCAGTAAATGAAGTAGCTTCCGACTTCCCTATGCAGACCCCCTACCGTCTCATGCTGACATATTTCACGCCGACCGGAAATGTCCGCCAATCTTCAAGATAAATCCTGCGATCCTCAATTCGCGAATTGCCTTCAAGAATTGTATATCGTATAAAATATTACACAATAATCGGACTTCAGGAGAGCCTTATGCCGCCCATGCGCCTTACCTTGTTTGCGGCGGTTTCCGTCCTGGCCCTCACGGCCGGCCAGGCTTATGCTCAAACAGATACCGGCGTGGCGGCGACTGTTAAGGTACCTGCCACCGCCATGCCATGGGACTTGACGGCCAATCCGCACTTCACCTACGGCAAGGGCGACGGCACTCCGCCGGCCGCCACCTCCGTCACCGTCGGCCAAAAGTTGCAAATCCTGGCGCAAGGATCGACCACCACGGTCGCCGACGGCGGTACCTTCGGTCCGGAAGGCCAAACCGACTTCATTACTGACGACAAGCCCGGCAATTCCGGCGCCTGGTTCCCCAGCAAATATATCGACCCCGTCGACTATCCGACCCAGCTCAACGAACTGATCGGCGCCTTTGTCGACGCCACCGGCCGCCTGGTCGCCGAACCCTTCCCGATCGGCGCCGGCTATCACGGCATCGTCCCCGACCGCGCCGTAAGCCTGGTCTTCGGCATCAATGACGACATCTACAGCGACAATACCGGCGAGATTGCCGTCACCGTCACCCCTGTGACCGAGTTCGCCGACCTGACCCAGGCTAAAGCCACCCAGGCCCCAACTGCCAAACCGGCCCTGCCGCCTTATCCGGCGACCCCGCCCCAACCCATCACCATCCACGCCGACCACAATCCCATCGTCTCCGACGGCAGCTTCTATTCCACCGACCCGGCGCCCATCGTCGTCGGCGACACCCTCTATATCATGACCGGCCGCGACGAAGCCCCCAAGGGCGTCAACGACTTCATCATGAACGAGTGGCAATTGCTGGCGACCAATGACGTGGCGTCGGGCGACTGGAAACTCTATCCCCACCTGCTGGCGCCGGAAAAGGTCTTTGCCTGGGCCGAGCCCGCCCGCGCCTATGCCGGCCAGATCATCCAGGGCTTGGACAAGCGCTTCTACCTCTATGCCCCGGTCCTGGAAGCCAGTTGCGGCAAGCCGGATTGCTTCGGCGTCGGTGTCGCCGTCGCCGACAGCCCCCTCGGCCCTTGGGTCGACGCCCACCCGGCCGGCCCCATCGTCTCGCAATCGACACCGTCGCCCAACGATATCCAGAACATCGACCCAACCCCCTTCGTCGATGATGACGGCCGCGTCTATCTCTATTGGGGCACGTTCGGCCAGATGCGCGCGCTGGAACTCAACAGCGACATGGTCACGCCGAAAACCGCGGAAGTCGAGGTCCACGGCCTGAAAGGCTTTTTCGAAGCCTCCTGGCTGTTCAAGCGCAACGGCACCTATTATCTCGCCTATGCCGGCAACTCGACTGACCCAAAGGACAACTGCACCCCGGCCGTCTACCACGCCTGTATCGCCTACGGCACGGCGCCGTCGCCCATGGGCCCGTGGACCTATCAGGGCGTCGTCCTGCCCGTCGTCTCCTCGACCACCTCGCACCCGGGCTTTGTCCAGTTCAAGGGCAAGTGGTACATCGCCTACCACACCGCCGGCGCCAAAGACGGCGGCCATTTCCGCCGCAGCGTCGCCATCGACGAGGTCAAGTGGGACGACAGCGTCACGCCCGCCCGAATGATCGAAGTCACCCCGACCCCGGCCGCGGCCACCGCCTTGCCACCGCAACGCAACATCGCTCCCGCCGCCCACAGCCAGGCCTCGAACCAGCCGATCCCCGTCCAATACTGGATCAAGGCGCTGAACGACGGCATTGTCGAGGAATCACCCCTGCCGCCCGACATGTGGGGCACGTGGAACGGCAACAATCCGCCCAAACCGTGGATTCAATATAGCTGGGATGCGCCGGTCACCCTCAACGGCGCGCGCATCTATTTCTTCAACGACCAACCGGCCGGCTCCGGCGTCGGCGTCGCCGTCCCCAAGGCCTGGCATCTGGAATATCTCAACGCCGGCAAATGGCAGGCGATCGCCGGCACCTACCCCACTGAAAGCGGCCAATTCAACGAGGTCAGCTTCGCCCCGGTCAGCACCACCTGCCTGCGTGCCGTCTTCGACGCTTCGACGGCGGACGGCACCTATGCCGGCGTCGGCGTCCAGGAATGGGAAGCCCTGGCCCCCACCGCCCAACCCGTCACCCTCGCCACCGGCGACAGCAAAGGCTGTAAGGTTAACTAATACCTATGTCATGGACGCGTGGGTATCTTCCAAAGCCAGTAACAACAAGGTCGTCGCTGCACTCCGCGCCGCTTCCGGATCCTGCACCCGGATGGCATCCAATAACCGCACGTGGTCGGGGATCGGATCTCGCGGCAAGGCCCGGTCGCGTTGCTTGAACAGGGTCGTCCAGCGGATCGCCGCCCCGATCCCGCTCGACAGCGAAATCAGCGCCTCATTGTGCGTGGCCGACAGGATCAGATCGTGGAAATGCCGGTCGGCCGCCCGGCCTTCCTCGGTCGCCAAAGTCGCCGACCGCATGGTGACCAAAGACAGCTCCATCCCGGCCAACTGACCCGGCGTCCGCCGCCGCGCCGCCATAGCCGCCGCCGCCGGCTCCACCACCATCCGCAGTTCGAACAGGTCGTTGATAAAGCTTTCGCTCGGCGCCGACTCGAAAAACCACGCCAGAATATCCGGATCCATCAGGTTCCACGACGACCGCGGGCTGACCACGGTTCCGGCCTTGCGCCGGCTGACCAGCAAGCCCTTGGCCATCAACATCCGCGTCGCCTCGCGATAGGCCGACCGCGAAATATGCAGGCGCTCGGACGCCTCCATCTCCGTCGGCAGCTTCTCGCCCGGCAGGTACTTCCCGGAGACGATCGCCATGCCCAGGTCCCGTGCGGCCCCACTGTGCACCAGGCGCAGTTCGGGCTCTGGTGCATCGGCATTGTCGAACTTGCTCTGGATCGTCATGGCGAAATCTCCTCGGAGTTTTAATTCCACGTGTAATCGGGCTTGGCGGTGACCTCGGGGACCGGCGCGGTCAAATCGCCGCCCTTGGCAGGATCGGTCATGCTCGACTGATCGACAAAGCCGTAATAGACCCCCTTGGTCAGGGTCGGCCCGCCGCGCATCTCGACATCGCCCAGCACCTGGGCCGTACCGCCGATGACCGTGCCCGGTTCGAACGCGCCGATGCCCTTGAAGATGGTCTTGACGACGCCGTGATCCTTGACCGTCACACCGTCCGAAATGACGCTGAGCGCCCCGACCACGGCGTCATCCTGGACCGTGCCGCCGGTGACGATGGCGTGGTCCTCGATGCGCGCATGGCCGGTGACCGTACCGCCCAGGACGCGGGCATAGGGTCCGACATAAGCGCTGGCGTCGACATGGGCGCTGTTCGACACCCAACCGCCGCCATTGCTGTGGCGATGACCGCCTGCTGGATCGGTTGCGCCGGCCTCGAAACTCTGGGGCATGGCGCCGTCCAGCTCCACCATCCACGGATAGCGGTAAATGCTGTAATAGGCTTGATCCCATTGGATTTTCTGCATGGCGGAAGGCGCACCGACCACCACCATATAGACCGCCTTGTCGCCGGCCTTCAGCGGGAAGACCATCTCGCCGTCAGCCCCACCGACGATCGGGCTGAGCCGCGACTGGCCGTCGGCGCCGATGGCCACCACGCCCCACCGCCAGTCGGAATGCGGCGCGCCGATACTGGCCGGCTCGTTCTCCAGACCGGGCAGGGAGGCCACGGCCGAAGCCGTTTGCACGACACCGCGGAACTTGACGTCGATCTTGGTGGCGCCGGCATCGGGGATCAGCTGCACGATATTATAGCCCCAACGCTGCGGCGCCCAGGCTTCGGGCACGGCAAAGCGATGCCTGGCAAGGTCCACCGGATCCAGAGCGGTCACCCGCAAAGCCCGATCGCCGTCGCGCGAATCCATCGAACCGTACTTGGCGCGGTACAACGCACCTTCGTCATGGCCGTCCGGATCGATATAGTCCCAATTGACATTGCTGAGCGCCCAATCGCCGAAGACGTCGTTGAGCTGGTCGATGCTCCAGCCCTGATTGCGCGCCAGGACGGTGAACGGATCCTCGTCGGTATAGCCCGGCTGATCGGGCTTCAGCGACTTGGTCCAGATGTCGTTGACCGCCTTGTAACCGAAGCTGTCCTTGAGGAATTCGAAGAACTGCCAATTGCAGTACCGGTCGCGCGTCGAGCCGTAATAGAGGTGCGGATAATTGACCAGCATTTCCGAGCAGTGGACCTCGGTCTTGTGATACTCGTCCGTCTGATGCGCCATCCAGTTGGCGTGGCTTTCCCACATCCAGCCGCTATAGATCGAGTCGCGCAAGCCGCGCGTCGAGCCCTGCAAGGCGTGGTCGAATTCGTGCGCCAGGCCCCAATGGTCCTTCAACGCCAAGGGCCCGATCCACATGCCCATATCGCGCTCGCCCGTCGGCCCACCCGTTAATCCAAAACTCGGGTCGAGATTGACATTGGCCTTGTGCTTGGCGGCCGTGTCGCAGAACGGTTCGGTAAACCCGATCCGGCCCATATAGGTCGCCCAGATCACCTCCAACGCCTTGCCGCCGTCGATGGCGTCCGCCATCGTGACGTCGCCGGCCTTCCAGCGGAAGGCGAAGTGGGCGGTCTCGTACTGGACAGGCTGCTCGGTCGCCGGATCGGCCGAGACGACCGACCATGTGCCGGCGACACAGGCCGCGGCCGGCGGCGTCACGGGCGGTGTCACCGGAGGCGTGGCGGCATTGGCGGAACCACCACCGCCCCCGCAGCCGGTCAGGCCCATGACGGCAGGAAGCAGGGCCAGGAACGCGCAGGATTTTAGCAGGCGATGTCGCATGAAGTCTCTCAGATGGTCGGGGAAGCGTTAAGGGAAGCGGGGCCGGCGGTGAACAGGCGCAGGCCGAAGATCATGCCGGTAGAGCGGTTCTCCTGGGGCTGCAGCTTGATCAGGACCTGGCTCTTGCCGGTGGTGAAGCTCTCCGGCACAGGATAGGTCTCGTCGAAGAACTGACCGGGATGCGGCGCCTTTTCGTGGACGACCGAGGTCAGTTTCTGACCGTCGATCAGGATATCGAAGCCRCAACGGTCATCACCCCAGTAGGTCGCCTGCAATTCCAGCGGTCCGGCCGGCTTGCTATCACGCGATACTTTCATGATGAAGGACATATAACCGCCCTGGCGAGCGTCGCGGCCGTTGCGCCCGCGATAGGTGCCGGGCCACGACACGTCCGATTGCAGATCGTGGTCGCGTTCGGCCTGCATTTCCCCAAGATACATGACGTCGACCGAACGCGCCGCCAAATCGCGTTGCCGCGCCTGTTCGGCCGTGAAGGCGGCCTCCTGCACCTGCCAGTCGGCATCGCTGAAACGGTTGAAATAGACGGCGCTGCGTCGTTCATACTGGCCATAAAACGGTACGATATCGAGCGCGCCCGGCCGCCCGACGCCTTCGGTGCGGTAGACGGCCTTCTCGGCCGCGACCGGCTTGAAGCCGCCCAGGATATCGCTGCCCACCAGGGCCGGATCGGCGCCCGCCCACGGCTTGTCCGACGGACCGAGATCTGCCGCCATGACCATCGGGCCGCGCAAAACGGCGACGAGGCCCGGATTGTCGCTGGTCGCCTCCATGCGCAAATCCAATGGCAGGGATAAGGCGACGACATCGCCGACCTGCCAGACGCGATCGATCATCAAATAGCCCTGGCCACTTGTGGTCACGACCGATTTGCCGTTGACCGTAACCGTCGCCGTTTTCGCCCAACCCGGCACCCGCAGGGCTACCGTCAACCGCGTCGGCCGCCGCAGACCGGTCACGGACAGCTTTACATCTCCATCATAGGGATAGCCGGTGTCGAGCCGAACCTTGGCGCCCTTATCGGTCCAATTGGCGGTCGCCGGGATATAGAGATTGACGAACAGCTTATCGCCGGCGGTCCAGAAGATCGAGTCGGCGTGCTTGGCGTGGCTCTCCATGCCGGTGCCATGGCAGCAAGTCCAATTGTCGACCGGATCGGAAAATTCGCGCGCCGCCCCGGTGAACAGGGGCGTCATATAGCTGAACATGCCGGTCTTCGGGTTCTGCTGCGCCATGACATGGTTGAGATGGGCGCGCTCATAATAGTCGAAATAGCTGGCATCCGGCGCCCAGGCATAGAGCTGCCGGGTCAGTTTCATCATGTTATAGGTGGCGCAATGCTCGCACGTCGCCTCGGTGATGTGCTTCGAGATGGTGTCTGGCTCGAAGAAATATTCGCGGTCGCCATTGCCGCCGATGACGAAGCTATGGTGCCCCGTCACGCGCTGCCAGAAGAAGGAGGACGCCGTGCGGTAATCTTCCTTGCCGCTGACCTCGTAAAGCCGCGCCAGACCCAGGATCTTCGGGATATTGGTGTTGGAGTGGTGGTTGGCCAGGATGTCCTGCCTGGCCGTCAGCGGATCGAGGACCTTCTTGTGATAAAGGCGCTCGCTCAGGCGCAACCACCGTGCATCATGGGTGCGGCTATAGAGCTCGGCGAAACTGTCATTGATGCCGCCGTGCTCGCAATCCAGCACCTGCTGAACCTGATCGTCATTAAGCGCTGCGAACACCTTGTCGATATAGCCACCCAGCGCCACGCCGACCGCAATGGCCTTGTCATGGCCGCACCAGGTCTGGACGTCGAACAAGCCACTATAAAGCTTGTGCCAGTTATAGAGCGGGACCCAGCAGCCGTTGAGGTCGAAGCCGGCCGAACTGATATCGCCGGCCATGATTTCGGGGAAGATCTCCTTGCCGTCGACAACCGTGCCATCCTTGCGCCGTCGCAGGAAACCGGCGACATAACCATCGCCTTGCATCCCCTGGATCAGAGCCAATTCATCGATGACATAGGCTGCGCGATCCTTCAGCACCGGATTGTCGGTCTGGGCGTACATCAGCGCAATGGCGGAGAGATAGTGCCCCAGGCTGTGACCGGCGATCGTATCCTGCTCCCAGCCACCATAGGCCTCGGCCTTGGGCTTGAGACCGGCGCCGCTACGGAAATTATGCAGGAAGCGATCCGGATCGAGCGTCAGGAGGTAGCGCTCATTGACATCGACCGCCGTCTTGTAAGGCGAGGGCAAGAGTCGCACCTGCGTCAACGGCAAAGGCGCGATGGCAGTCGCCTCGGCGGCCTCAGCATTGCGGCTGATAAGTGTAAAAACCGTCGCAGTAGCGGCGCCGGCCAGCAGCCCGCGGCGGTTCGTATACGGTATAGGCATGACGTTTATCTCCGCTTGGCATTATTTTAGTATACGATATACGCACGTTTTGCAAGAAACATGTCCGACAAAAACGTCAAAATTTCCGCTATTTTATGCGAATTGTTCGACTGTGCGGTCGTAAATTCTCGATGAAGTTCGCTGCAATGCAGCAACAATTTGGCGTGGCATGACGTTGTTATACAGTCTCATCTCCTTGCAATACAACAGATTTACCAATCATTGTGACGGCGCCATCGCCGACCTGGGGCAAAATCCGATGACGATTGAAAAATGCAGGCGAAAAACGTTGCATTTATGACACGCGTATTTGTCCTATTAATAAAAACGCCGTGAAAACGTCGTATATCGTATAAAATATTTTGACGACGCCCCTTTTTCGATGCAGACCTAAGCTCACCATAAAATGCCATAATCAAGGGGACTAAAAATGAAGACGACATCGTCGAAACGTTGGTTATTCGCCGCGACGGGCCTTGCGGCCGTCATCATGTGCTCGCCAGCCCTGGCCCAGGAAGCCGCCACACAGGCGGCACCAACGGACACTGCGGCCGCCCCGCCGCCCGACGGCGTTGAGGCGGTCGTCATCGTCAAAGGTATCCGTGGCAGTATCAAGACGGCCGCCGACCGCAAGCGCAAGTCGAAGCAAATCGTCGATTCCGTCGATGCCGAAGACGTCGGCAAGCTGCCGGATAACAATGTCGTCGAGGCCCTGGCCCACGTCACCGGCGTTCAGATTACCCGCGCACGCGGCGAAGGCGAAAGCCTGATGATCCGCGGACAGGGCGATATCCAGACGACCCTGAACGGCGCCCCCAATGCCTCCGGCGCGGGCCGTACGGCGTCGCTGAATGACATTCCGGCCGAACTGTTGAAATCCGTTCAGGTCTACAAGACCCGTACGGCCGACCAGGTCGAAGGCGGTATCGGTGGTACGGTGAACGTTGAGCTGCGTCGTCCTTTGGATCTGAAGAAGGGCTGGACGTTCGCGGGCAGCATACGCAACGTTTACGGAAGCATCGGTGATACTGAAAGTCCGTATGCCAGCGCCCTGATTGCCAAGCGTTTCGATACGCCGGTCGGGGAAATGGGCTTCCTGCTCAACCTGTCCTATCAGGAAACAAACTATAACGAAGAATACGTCCAGAGCGAGACGCCGGCGCATTTTTGGTGCTGCGGCACGCAATGGGATTCCGTGCCGCATCAGGCAACGGATATTTCCATCTATCGCGCCCAGTATGGTGTTGAAAGCGGTAAGGTTCGCCGCCCGGCCCTGAATGCTTCCTATCAATGGCGTGTCAACGACAACCTTGATTTCGTCCTCGAAGCCTCATCCTTCTCCGCGACGGAAAATCGCGCCTACAGCGCCCTCAACACCCGTATCAAGGATAGCCCCGGCGTCCTGTCGAATGTCGTCTTTGGCCCGGACGGCAACACCATTACTTCGATGACGGTAACGGACCCGAATACTGCCGATGGCGACATTCTCCCGGTCGGCCCCACCTCGCGTGACGACTTCAACAGATCAACCAACACCCGTGTCAATTTCGAAACCCATTGGCATAACGACCGCACCACGGTCACGGCCAGCGTTTATCGCGACAAGAACACCTTCGACAATCAGTGGATTACCCAGACCCTGCGTTTGAAGGGCCTCACGGGCTTCACGATTGATCTGAAGTCACCCAAGGTTCCGGGCGGCGGACCTTTCGTCACCTATCTCGGCGCCGACCCCAGCGACGTGAACGACTACGGCGTCAAGGAATTCGAAGACGGTAAAGCCTTTGAGTATAGTACGGAAACAGCGTGGGCTATCGACATGACCCATCGCCTTAGCGACGACAAGTTTTTCCGATCCATTCAGTTGGGTGTCCGTCACACCAACCGCGATGTGGACCGCGCCTACGGGTACCGCTATGCCGGCTTCAACACGCCCGTCGATCTGGCAGTGTTTGCCGGAGGTTTGACGCCTGAGTTGATCCAAAGCGATGTTGGCGGTTCGGATCAGCCGAGCTGGTACCGTATTTCGCGCAACAGTCTGCTGGGGAACTACGATGCTGTCCGCCAGTATCTCCTAACGAACCGCAGCTATAACGGCGGATCCGGCGATTGGGACAAGGAAGTCGTCGATACCGAAAAGTTCCAGGGCAGCTTTACGTCCGATGAAAATACCGCCGCGATTTACGCCCAGTTGAACTACGCCTTCAAGGCATGGGATTATCCGGTTGACGGCACCGTCGGTGTGCGTTCGGTTCACACTTGGGGGCAAAGTACGACGACCAATCAACGTGTGTCTTCGACGGGGCAATTGGAACAGGTTCCGGTTACGACACCGGGCGGCGGTGACGACGTCATGCCCAATGCCAGCGCTATCGTGCACTTTACGTCAAAGCTGCAGATGCACCTGGCCTATGGTGTCAATATCCAGCGTCCGAACTTCATCGATGCCAGTTCATTCGTGTTCTACGATACCAATGGCTGTAAATGCGGTTGGGGCGGTAACCCGGATCTGCGCCCGAACAAGGAGACGAGTTATGATGCCTCGCTCGAATATTATTTCGGACGCGGCGGTGTTATTTCGGCAGCCACCTATCTGAAAAAGCCGGACGGCTTCATCATCTATGGTACGACGCCGCAAGTCTTTGATGGTATCACCTATAATATTAGCCGTCCGATCAATGCCGATGGCGGCGAATTCCAGGGTATCGAACTGAATGCCCAGGGCTTCTTCGACTTCCTGCCGGCGCCATGGAATAATTTCGGTGCCCAGGCGAACTTCACCTATAACACCAAGGCGAAGATCTACTATTCGATGTACAATGGTGCACCGATCACTCAGGAGGAACTCGACACCATCCCGGGCCTGTTCGACGCGCCGAATAACTCGAAGAAGACCTATAACCTGACGCTGTATTACGAAGGGACGAAATTCAGCGCTCGTATCGCCTACAATTACCGCGACACCTGGCGTGCGGGCCTCGATGGTTACTCGCAGATCGGTTACAGTACCTATTTCGAGCCGACCTCGCGACTGGACGCGGCTTTCAACTACACGCCGACACCGCACCTGACGCTTTCGCTGGAAGGCACGAACCTGACCAACGACAATTCGCACACCCATTACGGTGCGAATAACCTGATCCCGGCCGGCGTTCGCGTTGCAGCGCGGACGATACAGCTGAGCGCCCGCTTCCGCTACTAAGCCGGACGCGTGACCACATGAAAGCCCGCCGGGAAACCGGCGGGCTTTTTTTCGTTGAGCAGACGACGAAGAAAGTCTGGCCGACCTTTGCCTCAGCTTACCTTGTCGACAGCTTAGGTGTTGACCAAGGCTGGGGAGGCGCAAACACGCGCGATATAGGCCTCATGCTGCGGCAGGCTGTTCGCCATGGTGGCTGTGCCTTCGCGGACACGCTGCATGCGCCAGCGGAATTCGTCTTCAGGCATCAGGTCGGCCATGGGGTGATACGATTTCGGCATCATACCCTGACCGGCGAGGACGGCGAACCAACTGGCCTCCTTGAACAGCTCCTCGGACTTGACCAGGGATTGGTTATGCTCGGCGAAGCTTTCCATGCGGAAGGCCAGGCTATCGGGAATGTCCATATGACGGCAATAGGACCAGAAGGGCGTATCTTCGCGCGTCGTCACCTTGTAGTGCGCGATGAGGAAATCCTTGACGTTGTCATAGGCCGCCAGCATGTCGCGATTGAAACTGTCGCGTTGGGTCGCGCCGATCCGGGAACGCGGGAAATATCGGATCAGCGTCATGATGGCCTCTTGGGCCAAATGAATCGACGTCGATTCCAGCGGCTCCAGGAAACCGCTCGCCAGGCCGACAGCAATGACATTCTTGTTCCATTGCACCTTGCGGTGGCCTGTGACGAATTTCAATACACGCGGATCGGCCTGGGGCTTGCCATCCAGTCGGCTGAGCAAAAGTTCCCCCGCTTCATTTTCGGACATGAAGCCGTCCGAGAAGATATAGCCGTTGCCCGTGCGGTGTTGGAGAGGTATCCGCCATTGCCAGCCGGCTTCGCGAGCGGTCGAGCTGGTATAGGGCGTGGCGGGGCCGACCTTGTCGCACGGTACGGCGACGGCGCGATTACACGGCAGCCAGTGGCTCCAGTCGGTATAGCCGGTTTTTAGAGTTTCCTCGATAAGCAGGCCGCGGAAGCCGGAGCAATCGATGAACAGGTCTCCGCTCACGCGTGTGCCATCGACCAGGGTGACCGAGGCGATATCTCCGCTATCGCCATGCTGTTCGAGCGAGACGACGCGACCCTCCTTGCGTACCGCGCCATGGGATTCGGCGAGACGGCGCAGGAAACGGGCATAGAGAGCAGCATCGAAATGGAAGGCGTAGTTAAGAACGGGCGCCTGCGGATTGATCTCCTCCATGCGGGCGAAGCGATTGAGGCGCGCGGCCATGGATTGCGTGTTGAACAGGCCGAAATCCTTCGACCCGCCGTTTTGAGCAAAGCGCAGCCAGTATTGGGTGAAGTTCAGCCCGTTCATATCGATGCCGTAGATACCGAACGGGTGGAAATAGTCGCTGCCCGGCGCCGACCAGTTGTGAAAACGAATGCCAAGTTTGAAAGTGGCGTTGGTCTCTTTCATGAACTGGTTCTCGTCGAGGGCCAGCATCTTGTTAAAGGTCTGGATCGTCGGAATCGTCGCTTCGCCGACGCCGACCGTGCCGATCTCGTCGGACTCGATCAAGGTGATCGTATAGCGGCTTGTACCCATGACCTTGGAGAGCGCAGCGGCCGTCATCCATCCGGCCGTGCCGCCGCCGACAATGACAATATCGCGTATTCCACCCGGGTTCATGGCGTCACTATCTCACAGATTTTATAGGCATAACAGCAGATGCCACGGCGAATTTGATCCCAGTTATGCCTGTGGCCGATACCAAGTCAAGTTCTTCGTATACTGTATAAAATATTTGACGATATGACATTTTATGTGGATAGTGGCACGGAACGGCCTTGGCTCGGGAGGGACTTTTGCGGATTTCGAAACTTGCGATCATGACGGCGGTGAGCGCCCTGACCCTCCTGTGGCAACCGGCCCGGGCGGCCGATGTCACGGTCAAGGTGGCGGCGACCGCCATGCCATGGAGCCTCAAGAAAAACAAGGACCTGCCCTTTGGAAAGAACGACGGCACGGCGGCCGCCAGCATCGCCGTCAAGCCCGGCATGTTGCTGCATATGACGGCGACCGGCTCGACGACGACCGTCGCCGGTGGCGGCAGTTTCGATCCCAACGGTCAGTCCGATTTCATTACGGATGATCATGTCGGCGGCTCAGGCATGCCGTTCCCCAGCATGTTCATGAACCATGCCTTCTACCCCACCCATCTCAACGAGCTGGTTGCCGTCTTCGCCGACAGTCATGGCAAGATGGTCAAGTCGCCGTTTCCGATCGGCACCGAAATGACCATTACCGTGCCCGAAGGGGCCGAGCTCCTGCAATTCGGCATTAATGACGACATCTACGCCGACAATAGCGGCGAAATCGTCGTCACCGTGTCACTGCCGGATGCACCGTGATTTTCTTACCCACGCAGGCTGTTCATGGCGGGCAAACCCCCTGCGTCCCCACTGACACATTTTCTCTCCTTTCGAAACGAGCTTGCCGTGCGCTTTAAAGCCCTTCTCCTGACCAGTGTTGTCAACCTGTCACTCCTGACCAGCCACGCCATGGCCGCGCCAGCGCCTGCGCCGTCGATCGCCGATCGCTACGCCACTGCCAATGCCTATGTGAACGGCGGTATCGCCGACAAAGTCGTCGATCTCGACCTGCGGGCGCGCTTCGTCGCCAACGGTACGGCCGTCCTCTACCACCACGGCGCCAAGGGCCAGGGTGCTATCGCTCTGGCGGATGCCGAGACCGGCAAGACCCGTGACCTGGCCAGGGATGCCGATCTCATCCGACTGGTCGCCGCCGCGACCAGGCAACCGCCCGTCGCCGCTGTCATGCCGGCCGATTTTGATCTGGCAACCGGTATCCTGAAATTCACCGCCGGCGGCGACGCTTACAATTACAACATCAAAACACGCGCGGTGAAAGCCGTCCCCGACGAGGCCAAGCCGTCCGAAGGCGTCTTGTCGCCCGACGGCAAGTACCGGGTCGTCCACACCGGCTATAACCTGACCGTGATCGACACCGTCACGGGTGAGAGAACCGACTTGACCGCCGATGGCGATTACGATCATCGCTATGGCATGAACTATCCCCTGTTCGCCGATATGGTCGCCGCCAACAGCGAAACGCCCGACATGCCGGTCAGCGTCCAGTGGTCGCCCGATTCCAAGCAGATCCTGACCTATCGCATGGACCGGAACGGCAGCTATATTTGGCACGGCGTCCAGCCCAATCCGCCGCACAGCCAGTTCCCGCGGTCGTTCGCCTATGTCTATCCGACGGCCGGCGCCGAGTTCGTGCCCCAGGCCGTGCCCATCGTCATCGACGCAGCCAAAACCCTGAAAGACGGCCATCCGGCCATCGAGGAACTGGCCGTGCCATCGCTCTCCCTGTTGTGGCCCGGCGATCCCGACCTCAGCTGGGACGGCAGCCACGTCCTCTACCAATGGACCAAGCGCGGCTACGGTGAAGTCGACGAATACGACATCGATCCGGCCACCAATACCGCCACCATCCGCGTCCACGAAGCGGTCAAGCCGGTCGTCACCGTCACCTCGACTGACATCCGCCCGGCGCCGGAACTCAAGGGCGATCTCGTCATCTCCGAACGCAGCGGCTGGGCCCAGCTCTACTATGTCGCCAAGGGTACCGACCCGTCCGGCGGCCAGGCTCTGACAACCGGTGCCTGGGAAGTCAGCCAGATCGAACATGTCGACGATAAGGGTTTTGTCCTGGTCGACGGCAACGGCCGCGAAGTCGGCGTCAATCCTTATTACAACGGCCTCTACCGCGTCGGCCTTGATGGTGCCATTCGCAATCTGACGCCCGAACCGCTCGATCACAATGTCACGGTCTCCGACAACGGCGCGACCTTTATCGACGTCATGTCAAGTCCGACGACTCCGGCCCGCACCGTGCTGCGCGCCGGCGCCGACGGCCACATCATCGCCGAGCTCGGTCACGCCGATCCGTCGGCCCTGTTGGCCAGTGGCTTCACGCCTCCGGAACAGTTCCAGACGCAATCCGAAGACGGCCAGGTCACGCTCTATGGCGTCATCTATCGCCCGAAGAATTTCGACCCGACGCGCACCTATCCTGTCATCGAATATGTCTATACGGGCCCGACGACCCATATCGACGCGTCGGACTATCGCCAGAGCCTGTCCGGTTCGATCAACGCCATGGCCCAGATCGGCGCCATCGTCGTCACCATCGACGGCCGCGGCACCTCGCAGCGGGGCCAGGCCTTCCGTCTGCCGGCCTTCCAGAACATGGGCGAGGTCGGGATCGACGACCATATCTGGGTGCTAAAGGCGATAAAGGCGAAATATCCCTATTTCGATCTCGACCGCGTCGGTGTCTACGGCCATTCCGCTGGCGGTTACGACACGGCGCGCTTCGTCCTGCGTCGTCCTGACTTCTATAAGGTCGGCATCGCGTCGTCAGGCAATCAGGATCTGCGCCTCGACAAGGCGTGGTGGCCGGAGGTATCGATGGGCCTGGCCGACGATGCCACATGGGAGCGCAACTCCAACGCCTCAGTCGCCGGCAATCTCAAGGGCAAGCTGATGCTGATGCATGGTGATATCGACGACAACGTGCCGATCGCCGCGACCCTGCGCCTTGACAAGGCCCTGATCGACGCCAACAAGCCGCATGAGCTGGTCATTATGCCCAATCGGACGCATGATACCTATACGCCTTATTTCTGGCGCAAGCATTTCGACTACTTCACCGAAAACCTGCTCGGCGAAACGCCGCCGGCTCCATGAGCGCATTCCAAAAAGTGCCTCCCACTTTTTGGATAGATTGCGCGCCAACCAAAGCGAACAAAGGCTGCCATGCTGAACCTGATCTTTATTGCCGGCCTGGTCGTTACTGTGTGCACGGCGGTGCCTGTCTTCCTGCAGATGCGCCAGCATCCGAAAGGCCTGTTCGTCTGCTTCTTCATCGAGATGTGGGAGCGCTTTTCTTTCTACGGTATGCGCGGCCTGCTGATCTATTACCTGACCAAGCATTTCCTGTTCAGCGACAGTCACGCCAGCCAGCAATATGCCTCCTACATGACCTTGATCTACCTGATCCCCCTGGTCGGCGGTCTGATCGCCGACCGCTGGATCGGCACGCGCCGCGCCATCATCTTCGGCGCCGTCCTGCTGGTCGCCGGCCATTGCGGCATGGTGCTGGAAGGCAAGCCTGTCGAACAGAGCCTGACCTATCACAGCCAGACCTACGACTTCGTCCGCCAGGGCACAGAATCGCCGCGCCTGAAGGTCGGGGACGGCCTCTATGCCTGGCATGCCGACGGGCAGGACAACCTCGTCATCGACGGCTTGCCGGCGTCGGCGCCCCTGCCGGCCACCCTGGCCAAGGCCGATTACACTCTCAATCGCGTCGTCGCCACGCCGTGGGCCGAAAGCGCCTTCTACCTGTCGATCTCGCTGATCATCATGGGCGTCGGCTTCCTCAAGCCTAATGTCTCGACGATCGTCGGCCAGCTCTACGGCGATCGCGACCCGCGCCGCGACGCCGGGTTCCAGCTCTACTATTTCGGTATCAATCTCGGCTCGTTCTGGGCCGCGGTCATCTGCGGCTATCTCGGCGAAACCGTCGGTTGGTGGGCAGGTTTCGGCGCCGCAGGCCTTGGTATGGCGGCCGGTCTCATCGGCTTCCTGCTCGGCAAGTCGTGGCTGCAGGGCAGGGGTGAGGCGCCCGATCCCGTCAAGCTGAAAACCAAAATCGCCGGCGTCCTGCCGCGCGACATGATGATCTACCTGCTGGCGATAGCCGGTGTCGGCGTCGTCTATGCCCTGGTCCAGCGCAATTCTATCGTCTTTTTCGTCCTGCTCGGCCTGTCCATCCTTATGCTGGGCTATGTCGTCGTCACCATGATCCGCCGCTTCAACCGGGCACAGAACTTCCGCATCGGCCTCGCCCTGTTGCTCAGTTTCGCCTCGATCGTCTTCTTCACCCTGGAAGAACTGGCCGGCTCGGCGCTCAGTTTGTTTGCCGACCGCAATGTCGATCTCGACCTGGTCAAGGCACCGGTGTGGCTGAACATACTGGGCCAGGATGTCGTCCTGGCGACGCGGTCGCAGCTGGCGGCGATCACCATGCCGGCGCATACCCTATGGATCGATGTCGGCCTGACCGCCGCCCAGACCCAGACCATCAATACCGGCTTCATCCTGATCTTCGCGCCGATCTTCGCCGCCCTGTTCACCTATCTCGGCAAACGCAATGCCGATCCCGATCCGGTCAAAAAGTTCGCTTTCGGCATCGTCGTCACCGGCCTGGGATTCCTCATCCTGGTGTGGGCGGCGCCGTTGCACAACGCCTTATTCCAGTTGCCGCTGATTTTCCTGGTGCTCAACTATATGTTCACGACGATCGGCGAGATGACCGTGTCGCCGGTCGGCCTGTCGCAGCAAACCAAGCTGTCGCCGGCCCTGACGGTTTCGACCATGATGGCCCTGTGGTTCACCGGCACGGCCTGGGCGCAATATCTCGGCGGGCTGATTACCCAAAGCATCGGCTCACTGACCATTGGCGGTCAGGTCGCCGATCCGTCCCAGGCCCTGGCGCGCTCGTTGTCGGTGTTCAACTCTATCGGCATAGCCGTGATCGTCTTCGGCGTGGTCCTGTTCGCCCTGTCCTTCTTCGTCAAGTCGTGGGCGGGCGGCGTCAATGACAGCGAACCCGGCGGCGCCCACGTGCTATGACTTGGCGGGCGTGACCTTTAGCAAGACAACACCGTGTTTCGGTACGGCCAGGGCGTAACCCTTGTCCGCCTTGAGATCGGCATGGTTCCACACATCGCGGATCTTCGCCGGCTTCAGACCCAGCTCGCTCCACGTCACGGCGACATTGGCATCGGTCTCACCACGGTTGAACACCCCGACCGCTGTTGAACCATCGGCCAGTTTCTTCGTCCAGATCTCCGTCGTGCCGTCTTTCTTGGCCGGCAAGCCCTGGGCGCCAGCCTTGTCCTGATCGATGGCCAGGACCTCGCGATTGGTCAGCAGGCTCAGCGTTTCGGGCGTCATGGTGCGCACATCATTGCCCAGCATCAGCGGCGCCGCCATCAGCGACCACAGGCTCATATGGGTCTTGTATTCGTCGAAGCTCATCCCGCCGTTGCCGATTTCCAGCATATCGGGATCGTTCCACCCGCCCGGACCGGTATGGTTAGGCACGCCGTTTTTGTCGAAGCCGATGGTCGCCATGGTCGCGTACTTGTCTTCGATATCGCCGGTCGTGCGCCACAGACTGCCGCCGACATCGCGGCCCCAGGACCCGACATCGAAGCGGCCATATTCGCACAGACTGTACATGATCGGCCGGCCGGCGGCGACAATGGCTTCCCCCATCTGCTGATAGACGGCCCGAACGGTTTCCGGCGTGTGATAAAAGGCCTCGCCTGAACACAGGTCGTATTTGAGATAATCGATGCCCCACGCGGCATAGGTTCTGGCGTCCTGCTCGACATGGCCGTAGGAGCCTTCATAGCCGGCGCACGACTTCGGCCCCGGCGATGTATAGATGCCGAGTTTCAGCCCTCGGCTGTGGACATAGTCAGCCAGGGCCTTCATGTCGGGAAATTTCTCATTGGGTTGCAGAACGCCGTCCTTATCGCGTTGCCCCTGCCAGCCGTCGTCGATATTGACATAGACGTAGCCGGCGTCGCGCAGCCCGGAACTGACCAGGCTGTCGGCTATCTGGCGTACCGTCTTGTCGTCGATATCGGTGGCGAACTTGTTCCATGAACTCCAGCCCATGGGTGGCGTGGCGCCCGGAACCATCGCCTTGACCGTGCGGGGAGCGGGCAGGGGGAAGGTCGGGAAATCGAGCGCCTTGACCTCCGCGTCGCTGCCCGAATGCGCCGGTAAATCGAAGATGGCATCCCATACCTGGCCCTTCATGCGGATGCGATCACCGTCCTTGGTCAGGGTGATGGGATATTCCGGCACGCGCATATTGCCGTTGAACAGGTGGAAACTCAGCTTGTCGCCGTCGATATAGATGTCCTTCAACGGCAGGTCGCCGTACCAGTGCGAGGTCACCGTGCCGCTATATTGACCGTTCTGCTCGCTGACGACGATGCGCGTAAAGCCCGGCATGTCGGGCGTTTCGTCGAACACCCAGGCGCCGGTCGGCGGTGCTGCCACGGCGGCCGACGCCATGGCTGTCGAGGCCATCAGGGCGGAGACGAGGAGACGCGGCAACCACGTTTTCATGGAATTTATCCTTATAAATCGTATACCGTATTCATAGATTAGGATTTACGAATGCGCAAGGCGCGACATTGAAGCCGTGTGGCGGGCGTTTTAAGGGAAGATTGTCCGCAGGTTGCGCAGATTACGCAGATTTTTCAGTGCCTTGATAATTGATCCAGGCAGCCGAACCGCATTGATAATGACCGCTGCGCGGCGGCCCGTGACCAACCACCTACACGACCCTTGCCGATAGAGCACTGAAAAATCTGCGTAATCTGCGCAATCTGCGGACAAGCCTTCCTTCGATTTCCGCCACCCGCCCATGAAATCGTATAATTTATAATTGACGCCCTCGCGCGATCGTGCTTTTAATGTAACCCTTATGGGCAATGCCGTTCCGCGGAAGGCGGCGCTGTCCGGCGGTCGTTTTCGGGTTCGGCCGCTGCAAGTTTATTCCGGACTAATCCCGCGCTGCGGCCTCCCTCCTGGCGAATGGGACCACCTTGAAGCGTCCGTCGGGCAGACGGCCTGGAATGGCCTCCCCGGCGGACTTTTTTTATCAGGGCACGACAATGGGTTCACGGAGTCCGGCCACCATGACACGATCTTTCCTGACACAGCTCCGCTGCCATGCCTGCATCGCCGCGCTTGGCTCTGCCCTGTTGGGTACCGCCGCGCCCCACGTCCTGGCCGATCCGGCGGCCGCGATCCAGCCGTGGAACAGCCCCGACGCCGCGACGACCCTCTTTGAAACGCGCGACTTCATGCTGTCGCTGCAATCGACCTCCCAGACCCTGGTGTCGTTGGCGCCGAAATCTGCCAAGGACGGCTTCGACTTCGCCCCCTCCAACCGCTTTACCCAACGCCTCGGCGACGGCGCCTATCGCCTCGGCGATCTCGACCTGCGAATGCGGCCTGTCGGCGCCAGCGAATGGAGCGACTATTCCACTGCCTATCATCGCATGGCCGTTAAACCGCTAATGGTCAGGGGCGCCCTGGCCGCCGCCGATATCACAGCCTCGCTGGGCGCGGGCTTTCCGCTCAAGGTGACGCGCACCTGGGCCACGGTCGACGGCAAACTGGCCATGCGCTTCACCCTGACCAATCCGGGCAAGACCGCCGTCGAAATCGGCGGCTTGGGCCTGCCCATGGTCTTCGACAATATCATCAGCGGCCGCGACCTTAACGAAGCCCACGAAACGGCGTCTTTCTACGATCCCTATGTCGGCCGTGACGGCGGCTACCTCCAGGTCGCGCGCCTCAACGGCGCTGGGCCTACCCTGTTGGTCGTGCCGGAAAAGAATACGCCGTTCGAACTCTACAAACCGATCCTCAATACGCGTAACCCGGACAAATCGCTGAAGATCTACAGCGATCCCGAACCGCGCAACATGACCTTCGAAGGTTTTTACGACTGGATGGTCACCGCCAAGGGTTTCGCCGACACCGACTGGAAAGGCGTCGAGCAGTGGAACGCGACCACCAGCCTGACGCTGAAACCGGGCGAAAGCCGCACCATCGGCGTGCAGTTCGTGCTGTCGCCATCGGTTCGCGCCATCGAACCGACCCTGATGAAGGATCATCGTCCCGTCGTCGTCGGCCTGCCGGGCTATGTCGTGCCGACCGATATGGACGTCTCGCTGTTCGTCCATTCGGCCAGCCCGGTCAATTCTATTACCGTCGAACCCGCTGGCGCGCTCGATATCGGCGCGGCAGAACCGGTCAAGGACGGCTGGATCAAATATGTCCTTCACGGCAAAACCGATGGCCGCGCCCGCCTGACCCTGACCTATGGCGACGGCTCCGTCCAGACCGTCCACTATCTCGTCACCAAGCCGGAACAGCAGGTTGTCGCCGACATGGGCCACTTCCTGACGACAAAGCAGTGGTACGACAACCCGGGTGACCTGTTCCACCGTAGCCCGTCGATCATGGGCTACGACCGCGATGACAATACGATCATCACCCAGGACCATCGCGTCTGGATCGCCGGCTTGAGCGACGAAGGCGGCGCCGGCTCGTGGCTGGCCACCATCATGAAGCAGCTCGACAATCCGTCGCCGGACGAGGTCGCCAAGTTCGAGACCTTCGCCGATACCACTCTTTGGGGACATCTCCAGGTCTCTGAGGGCGAGCACATCTACGGCGTCCATAAGAGCCTGTTCTATTACGATCCCGACCACATGCCGGCCGGCACCTACGATCCCGCTCTCGACTGGAAGACCTGGTCGGCCTGGAGCCCCACCGACGCCGCCGATCTCGGCCGCTCGTTCAACTATGTCCACGTCGCCGCCGCCTGGTGGACGCTTTATCGCCTGGGCCGCTACCACGAAGGCCTTGAAACCCAAGGCACCTGGCACGACTATCTCACGCGCGCCGGCGGTACGATCGAAGGCATGATGCGCGATGCGCCCTACTACACCCAGTTCGGCCAGATGGAGGGCAGTGTCTTCGTCGCCATTCTGAACGACCTCAAGCGCGAAGGCCGGGACGATCCGGCCATGGCCGCCGAAGCCGCCAAGATCGAGACTCTGATGAAGGGCCGCGCCGACGCCTGGTCCAAGGAAAAATACCCGTTCGGCTCGGAAATGCCGTGGGATTCGACCGGCCAGACCGAGGTCTATGAATGGATGCGCTATTTCGGTTACGATGCTCAGGCGGCCGCCACGCGCGAAGTCATCCTGGCCTATGACCCGACCATCCCAAGCTGGGGCTATAATGGCTCGGCTCGCCGCTTCTGGGACTTCCTGTACGCTGGCAAGACGTCGCGGATCGAACGGCAACTGCACCACTACGGCTCATCGAACAACGCGCTGCCCTTGTTCGATTCCTATCGCCGCGACCCCAGTGATTTTCATTTGCTGCGCGTCGCCTATGGCGGCCTGATGGGCAGTCTGAGCAATATCGACTCCGAAGGTTTCGGCTCGGCCGCTTTCCACTCCTTCCCGGACATGATGAAGTTCGACGCCATCAACGGCGATTACGGCATGAGTTTCTTCGCCCAAGCCTATGGCGCCGCCAGCTACCTCACCAACGACCCGACTTTCGGCTGGGTCGGCATGGGCGGCAATGTCAGCCAGGCCGGCCAGGTGGTGACCCTGCAACCCAAGGACAGCGCCCGGTCGCGCGTCTTTATTGCACCGGCCGGCCTGTGGCTGACCCTCGATGCCGGCAAGTTCGCCGCCGTCACCTATGACCCGGCCTCGGGCAAGGTGACGGTGACCCTGGATCCGGCCGACGTCCACACGCCCCAGGCCTGGCTGGACGTTGAGACGACTACGAAAGACGGCAAACCCTACACAGCCGATGCGCCTGTGCAACGCGGCGCCTATGTCGTCAAACTCGGTACAAATGAAACCACTCTTGAGCTAACGCCTAAAGCCGACTAAACCTCGTCAGGCCGCGATCCATCCCGGGTCGCGGCCAATTATAATTTTGGGGACTACGACACATGGGACTATTCGGGCCTTTAAAGCCGCTGCAACGAACCGAAGCCGATGGCAAGGCGCTGGCCAAGACGCTGAGCTGGCCGCACCTGATGGCGTTGGGTATCGGTGGCATCATCGGCACAGGCATCTACACCTTGACCGGCGTCGGCGCCGGCCTGGCGGGACCGGGCGTCATCCTGTCCTTTGCCATTTGCGGTATCGTCTGCGCCTGCGCAGCCCTGGCCTATACCGAAATGTCGACCCTGATCCCGACGGCGGGTTCCGCCTACACCTATACCTATTCGGCCATGGGCGAGATCCCGGCCTGGATCGTCGGCTGGGCGCTGATTCTCGAATATTCGCTGGCCTGTTCGACCGTCGCCGTAGGCTGGTCGGCCCACCTGGTCGGCTGGCTGGAACAGGGCATAGGCTTGAAACTGCCGGAATTCCTGTTGTCCGGACCCTATGCCGGCGGCTTGGTCAACTTGCCGGCCGTCGTCGTGTCGCTGGCGGTGATGGGCCTGCTGTTGATCGGCGCCCGTGAAAGCGCCACGCTCAACATCATCCTGGTCATCGTCAAGATCGTGGCGTTGGGCGCCTTTGTCTTTCTCGGCTTCCCGGCCATCCAGGCCGGCCACTACGACCCCTTCATGCCGTTCGGCTTCCTGTCCCAGGAGGTCGGCGGTGAAAAGTTCGGCGTCATGGCGGCCGCCGCCATCGTCTTCTTCGCCTTCTTCGGTTTCGACGCCGTCTCGACCTCGGCCGAAGAGGCCAAGAATCCTGGTCGCGACCTGACCATCGGCATCATGGGCTCCATGGGCGTCTCGACCGTCATCTATATGCTGGTGGCGGCCGTCGCCGTCGGTGCCGTCGGTTTCAAGGACATCGCCGCTTCGGGCGAGCCCTTGCCGCATGTCCTGCGCACGCTGGGCTATCCCTTCGTTGCCTCGCTGGTCGGGGGCGCCGCCATCGTCGCCCTGCCGTCGGTCATCCTTGTCATGATGTACGGCCAAAGCCGCATCTTCTTCGTCATGGCGCGCGACGGCCTGCTGCCGGCCGCGGTCGCCAAGGTCAATGCCAAGGGCTCGCCGGCCCTGATCACCCTGTTGACCGGTATCTTCGTCGCCATCTTCGCCGGTTTCATTCCGCTGAAGAAGATCGCCGAACTGTCCAATGCCGGCACCCTGATCGCCTTTATCGCCGTGGCCTTGTCGATGATCATTCTGCGTCACAAACTGCCCGACGCCAAGCGCGTCTTCAAAACGCCCCTGCACTGGATCGTCGGCCTGATCACCGTCGGCGGCTGCGGCTTTATCTTCTCCAGCCTGCCGGTCCAAAGCCAGATGTTCACCCTGATCTGGATGTGTATCGGCCTGGTCTTCTACATCTGCTACGGCCGCTGGAACAGCCGCCTGCGCAAGGAAGCCAAGGCGGCAGAATAGGATCTGGGGGCGGGGGTAAAATCCCGCCCTTTATACAGGGACAGGCAGATAAAGGATTGACCACGAAAAGCACGAAAAGAAGGGAAAAACACGAAAATGCAGGGTCATTTCGCCGGCAGGTTCAATCCCTTCTTACATTTTCGATGGCCTGAAAGGCCATCCTTCATGAGTTGTAAGCCGCGCAGATAGAGCCCAACATACTGAATTTTCGTGTTTTTCCCTTCTTTTCGTGCTTTTCGTGTTTAAAGCCTTAAGCCATGCCGGCCTCGGCGAAAAACCCGTTGCCGTTTGACCTCGGCCTGTCGCGCCTTTATGGGTCCTCTGGCTTTGTCCCGACAGGTTCGACGTGAAACCATTCGCCCATCAGCTCGATCAATTGCAGGCCAAGGGACGCTACCGCTCCCTAACCTTGCCCGGTGGTGTCGACTTTTCCTCCAACGACTATCTCGGCCTGTCCGCGCATCCGGCCCTGCGCCAGGCGGCCATCGCCGCGCTTCAGGGCGGAATCGAGATCGGTGCGACCGGCTCCCGCCTGCTGCGTGGCCACCGCGCGGCCCATGCCGAACTGGAGGCCTTCGCGGCGGCCTATTACGGCGTGCCGCGGACCCTGTTCTTCCCCAATGGCTTCCAGGCCAATTACGCCCTGATCACGGCCCTGGTGAGCCGGCATGACACCGTGATTTTCGACGCCCTGTGCCACGCCAGCATGCGCGACGGTCTTTTTGCCAGCCGCTGCCCGACCATCAAGGTGAAGCATAACGACCTGACGGCGATCGAGGCGGCCCTCAGCAAGCCCCGCAGCGCCGGCGCCAGGGCCTGGATCATGATCGAGTCGGTCTACAGCATGGACGGCGATATCGCTCCGGTCAGGGAGATACTGGCCCTGGCTGAAACCTACGACGCCACATTGATCGTCGACGAAGCCCATGGCACGGGCGTTTTCGGCGCCACGGGTCGTGGCGTCACCGAGGGCCTGCCACATGATCGGCTGATCACCGTCCACACCTGCGGCAAGGCCCTGGGCGTCGCCGGCGCGCTGGTCTGCGCCGACGACACGATTATCGACTATTTGATCAATGCCGCGCGGCCTTTCGTTTACAGCACCGCGCCCATGCCCTTGCAGGCCGTCCTGGTGCAGCGGGCTCTCGAACTCGTCCGGGACGAGCCGGAACGTCGTCAATATCTGTTCGGTCTGATGGATCGCATGCAGGCGGCCATGCCGGAGTTCACTATCCGCAGTCCGATTATTCCGGTCATTATCGGCGAGGATGCGGCGGCGACGGCGGTAGCCCAGACCCTGCAGGATCAAGGGTTCGATGTGCGCGCCGTCCGTCCGCCGACGGTGCCGGAAGGTACGGCGCGGCTGCGTGTGTCCCTGAATGCCGGGCTCAGCCATGACGACGTCGATGCCTTCGCCGGCGCGCTGCGTGGGGCGCTCATGGATCGCGGACTCCTGTCGCAATGAGTCAGGCCTTTATCATCTCGGGAACCGATACCAGCATCGGCAAGACGGCGGTCGCGGCCATGCTGACCCTGGCGCTTCAGGCCACCTACTGGAAGCCTATCCAGTCCGGCACCGAGGACGGCACGGATACCCTGAGCGTGAAAGCCCTGACCGGCCTGGCCGACAAGCATTTTCTGCCGGAAGCCTATGTCCTTACCCAACCCTTGTCGCCGCATCGTGCCGCCGAACTGGACGAGGTGACGATCGATATCGCCCAATTGGCGCGTCCGGTTACCGAAACGCCCCTGATCATCGAAGGCGCCGGCGGCTTGATGGTGCCCGTGACCCGCCAACGCCTGCAAATCGATCTCTTCGCCACCTGGGACGCACCGGTCATCCTGTGCGCGCGCACGGGCCTCGGCACCATCAACCACACCCTGCTGTCGATCGAAGCCCTGCGCAGCCGCAAGATTCCCCTGCATGGACTGATTTTCATCGGCGCCGACAATCCCGACAATATCCGCACCATAGCCGAAATGAGCGGCACGAAAGTGCTGGGCCATGTGCCGCATCTGCCCGTCGTCGACCGAACCTCCCTGACGGAGGTCTTCGCCGGCCATTTTCAACGCGAGGATTTCCTGTGAGCGAATCCCCGATCTGGCATCCCTTCACCCAGCACGCCGTCTTTCCGGACTCGATCTTTATCGATCGGGCCGAAGGCGCCTATCTCTATGATCGCGACGGCCGGCCCATCCTCGATGCCATTTCGTCGTGGTGGGTCAATATCCACGGTCACAACCACCCCAGGATCGTTGCCGCCGTCCAGGCCCAGGCCGCCAGGCTCGATCAGGTTATCTTTGCCGGCTTTACCCACGCCCCGGCCGAAGCCCTGGCGGAGAAGCTCATCGCTTTGGCCAAAGCCGCCGATATGCCCGACCTGACGCGCGTCTTCTTTTCCGACAGCGGCTCGACCTCGGTCGAGGTCGCTTTGAAAATGGCCCTGGGCTATTGGACCCATAAGGGAAAACCGCGCAAAGGTATTGTGGCCCTCGAACACGCCTATCACGGCGACACCTTCGGCACGATGTCGGTAGGCGGGCGCAGCGTCTTTAACGCGGCCTATGAAGATCTGCTTTTCGACGTTCATCGCCTGCCCTATCCGGGTGATCAGGGCGCACAGACGATCGATGCCTTCGAGACCCTCCTGAAAGCACAGGGCGACGATATCGCCGCCCTGATCGTCGAGCCGCTGGTCCTCGGCGCGGCCGGCATGCTGATGTACCCGCCGCAGGTACTGAAAGACCTCCATGCCCTGTGCCGGCGCCATGGCATTCTGTTCATCGCTGACGAAGTCATGACCGGCTGGGGGCGCACGGGCACGCGGTTTGCCTGCGAACAGGCAGGCGTAGCCCCGGATATTATCTGCCTGTCGAAGGGCATGACCGGCGGTTTCCTGCCGCTGGCGGTGACCATGGCCAGCGAGGACATCTACCGGGCCTTCTACAGCCACGATCGGGCCAAGACCTTTTTCCATTCCTCGTCCTTTACCGGCAATCCTATGGCCTGTGCCGCGGCCGGCGCCGCTCTCGACCTGTGGGACGAAGAGCCCGTTCTGCAACGCATCGCCGCCATCCAAACCCATCAGGCGATGATCGCCCGCCGATTGGCTAAGCGTGACGACGTCGCCAATGTCCGCCACATGGGCACAATTCTGGCGCTCGATGTAAAAGGTGAACACGGCTACCTTGCCGATGTCGCCGTGAAGCTCTATCGCTATTTCCTGACACAAGGCATGCTGTTGCGGCCGATGGGCGACACGGTCTATGTGCTGCCTCCCTACTGCGTCACCACACAGGACCTGGATAAAATTGCAGACACTATTGAACGTGGACTCGATGCTCTCGGAAATGGCGGCCTTGAATGCGCCTCTTGAGACGGACTTCATCGATTTCCTGAACCGCACCGTCGCCGATACCGGCCGGCATATGCGCTTCCTCAACCTGCTGTCCCTCCTGGAACATATGGGCAGCCGCAAGATTATGCTCTCGCAGATGAAGGGTATCCTGACCCAGGACATTCTCAAACATCTGGCCGAAGAGACGCGCCACGCCTTCTTCTTCAAGCGCGAGGCCGAAAAGCTCGCCCGCCGCCCGTTGGAAGGCTATGCCGACGAGGACACGCTGTGCGCCGGACCCGGACGGTTCTATTTCGGCCGCCTCGATGCCGGCCTGACCCAACCCCTGGCAAAGACGGTGCATCGCGAGACCGGCTATCTGTGGGTGTCCATGGTGGTCGAATTGCGCGCCATCTGGGTTTACCGCCGCTACCAGCAGGTCCTGACCCAGGCCGGGTTGCCGATGTCGCTCAAGGGCATTATCGCCGAGGAAGACCGGCATCTGGAAGATATGGTCGAGCGCCTCGATGAAATTGGCTTTGATGTCGAACAGGCCTTGCCCGCCGCCATGGCGCTGGAGCAGCACCTGTTCTCGCGCCTGCTGGTTTCTATGCGGGCGCAATAGACCTAAAGACGGTTTTCCAGGCAGCGATGAGACTGACTCATTGCGACTGGCAAGGGCGACTGCCCGCCCGAGCCTATGCGAGGAGCCATGCGGCGCTTGAGTTAAAAAAGCTAATACCCAGCGTCCTTCTTATGACGTTGGGTATTAGTTAGCGGCTCTTTCCGACTCGAACTGTTTGCGCAGATCGTCCAGGGTCGAAGCGATATGCTCGTACATCATGGCCGACACCTCGTCGGCCTTGCCGGCCGCCCACAGCTGGTACATGCCGGTATGTTCCTTGTGTGCGCGGTCGTCGCGGCCGGCGGGCTCGAGATGCTTGCCGACATAGCGCTCGGAAATGATGTTCAGGCGTTCGATAATCTGAATGGTGATCTGGCGCCGCAACGGACGGACCAGTGACATGTGGAAGGCGCGGTTGAAGCGGCCGACCTCGGCCTTGTCCGACGCCGCGGCCTGATCCAGGGCGATCAGGGCGTCGTGGGCGGCGCGGCGGTCGGCGTCCTTGGCCATGGTCGAGGCAATGCCGACGGCTTCGGGTTCCAGCTTGAGACGCAGAGCATAGACCTCTTCGACTTCGTCATAGCTGAGCGGCCTGACGAAGAAGCCGCGATTTGCCTGGGACAAAAGCAGGCCCTCGGTTTCAAGGCGCGCCAGGGCTTCGCGTAACGGGATCTTGCTGACACCCAACTCGGCGGCCAGGGCATCCTGGCGTATGGCTGCGTCGACGGGAATCTTGCCGGAAATGATCCGGTCACGGACCAGGGAAAATATCTGTTCGGAAAGCGTCTGGACGACAATGGCCATATAATGCCCCACTCAGTTTTGGATCGAAGCAGTTTTTATAAAGTATACAAACATCTGACCATTAAACCCGGCCTTTAGCAAGGCTATTATTGCCTGAGTCTCCGCGCATACCAACGGTCATAAAGGATGACCTTGGTATGAGCTTTTCTTGAGCTCAAGCGCCGGACTGTGCGTCCCCCATGGCTCCCCGCATTAGCGGCGGCGGGCGCTTGCCCGCTTACAATGGCCAATGAGGCAAGCTCATTTGCCATTGATATTACAACACCTGAAAGCCTTGCCAGAAGCGGTCTTCGCGATCGATCCAGATCGTATTGAGGCCGGTGGCGATGGCGGAGCCTTCGATCGATGGGATAATGGCCGGCTGTCCGTTCAGGTCGACTTCGTCCTCGACCGTCCCGATGAAGCGGCTGGTGATATAGCTTTGATGGACGAAACGCTCGCCTTTCTTCAGCCGACCGGTGGCATGCAGGTGCGCCAGGCGCGCCGAAGTGCCGGTGCCGCACGGCGAGCGGTCGATGGCGCGCTCACCATAAAAGACGGCGTTGCGGCCGTCGGCGGGCGGCTCGCCCTCGACGGCTTTCGGCTTGTCGGCCCACAAAACATGGCTGACGCCACGAATCGTCGAGTCGACCGGGTGGACGGGCTCGTACTGCTCGCGCAGCAGGGCGCGGATGGTGCGGCTGAGCTCGATGATACGGGCGGCGCCGAGATCGTCGAGACTGGTATAGGGGCCTTGCGGCTCGATAATGGCGTAGTAGTTGCCGCCATAGGACACATCCAAGGTCAGGCGGCCGAAGTCCGGCACGTCGATCTCGATGCCGGTCTTGGCGAGGTAGGCGGGAACATTGGTGATCTTGACGGAGGTAACGCGGTTGCCTTCGCTGGTGTAAGCGATGTCGATCAGGCCGGCGGGCACTTCCAGCTTCAGCTTGCCTGGCGTGCGCGGCGTGATCAGGCCGTTTTCGAGCGCAAAGGTGACCATGCCGATCGTGCCGTGGCCGCACATCGGCAAACAGCCCGAGGTCTCGATGAACAGAATCCCGGCTTCGGTGTCGTCGCGCGTCGGCGGATAGAGGAAGCCGCCGGACATCATGTCGTGGCCGCGCGGTTCGAAGCACAGGCCGGTGCGGATCCAGTCGAAGCGGCTAAGGAAATCCTGGCGCCGCTCGCTCATCGAGCTGCCGCTCAGCAGCGGCGCACCGCCGGCGACAAGGCGGACGGGATTGCCGGCGGTATGGCCATCGATACAGGAGAAGGTGTGACGCATGGGAGCCTCAAAGAGAAAAAGCCGCGGAACGGATCACGGCCCTTAGAGCGGTATCACCCCGAGCGAAAGCTTCCCACTTCCCCTCTCCCCTTTCAAGGGGAGAGGGTGGCAGGCTTCGGCTTGCCGGGTGAGGGGTTCTTGCTGTGGCTGGCAAAGGCATCCCCTCATCCGGGCCGTTGGCCCACCTTCTCCCCTTGAAAGGGGAGAAGGGAGAGTCACTTCTTTCAGCGTTATCTGCTCCAAAGGAAATAACAACCTTTACGCCGCCTTGATGATCTTCAGGCTGGGGCGGGTGGCGGCGGCCTGTTCGACCATGGCGGTGACCTCGGCGCGGCGGGCGCCCGACAAGGGCAGGCGCGGCATGCGCACGCGTTCCGAACCGCGGCCCATGATCTGTTCGGCCAGCTTGATCGACTGAACCAGATCGTGTTCGGCATCGAGATGCAGCAGCGGCAGGAACCAGCGATAGATTTCGCGCGCCGTGGCGATGTCGCCGGCCTTCAGCGCCTTGACCAGCAGGACCGATTCGTTGGGGAAGGCCGAGGTCAGGCCCGACACCCAGCCCTGGGCGCCCAGTAACAGACCTTCGAAGGCGACGTCGTCGAGGCCGGCGAAAATGGCGTAACGGTCGCCGAAGGCGTTATAGATATCGGTGAAGCGGCGCGTATCGGCGGCCGATTCTTTGACAGCGACGATGTTCTTGACCGGGCGCAGGGCTTCCAGCGTATCGACGCCGATATTGACGCGGTAGGAGGTCGGATTGTTGTACAGCATGATCGGCAAGGCGGTGCTTTCGGCGACCATGCGGAAGTGCGCCACCAGTTCCTCGACCTTGGGCACATAGACCATGGCCGGCAGCAGCATCAGGCCGTCGGCGCCCAGCTTCTCGGCGTCCTGGGCGTAGGCAATAGCCTTGCCCGTCGTCAGTTCCGACACGCCGGTGACGACCGGCACGCGGCCGGCGACGACCTCGACAATGGCCGCCAACAGCATGCGCTTTTCGTCGGCTTCGAGCGAATTGTTTTCGCCGCAAGTGCCCATGGCGATGATGCCGGTGACGCCGTCCTTGATCAGGTCATCGACAACCCGTTGCGTATCGGCGACATCAATGGAAAGGTCTTCCCGGAATTGCGTGGTGACGGCGGGGAATACACCTTGCCAATCGATTTTCATGTCGGTTGCTCCTGAAGCTTGCGTAAAAACATATACGGTATACAATATCCGATACTGCCTTGCAACATGGATTGTTAAACTAAATGAGAGCCTTGGTTATCGGTGGCGGCGTCGTCGGTCTGAATATCGCCCTGACCCTGCAAGCCGAACGTTACGACGTTATCCTGATTGAAAGCCAACGGCAAATAACGGGCGCATCCTACGGCAATGCCGGCCATATCGCCATCGAACAGGTCGAGCCGCTGGCCTCGTGGGCAACGATTCGCAGCGCGCCCAGGCGGTTTTTCATGCGCGGCGGTGCCTTGTCCCTGCCACAAAAGGCCATCGATGCCTGGCTGCCGTTTTCGCTGCGCATGATGCAGGCGGCGGCACCGCGTCGCTTTGCCGCGGGCAAGGACGCCCTGTCCGGCCTGATCCACAACGCCATGCCAGCGTGGCAAAAACGCGTTGCCGACCTCGGGGCGCCCGACGTGCTGCGTCAGGACGGCCATTATGTTGTCTGGGAAAGCCCGGAAAGCGCCCGCAAGGGTGTGGCCTCATGGTCGGCCACGGATACCGGCCCAGCGCGATTCCGGCAGGTCACGGGCGACGAGATGCGCCAGTTATCGGCCGTCACGCGCAAGACCCTTCACGGCGCGATTCGTTTCGAAAACACCGGCCAAATCGCCGACCTGCCGCGTTTGCTCGAAGCCATGACGACGGCCTTCACCGCCCGTAGCGGCCGCATTCTGTACGAACGCGCAGAACGCCTGACATCCGACGGCGTCGCGCTCAGCGGCGGTGAAGTCCTGACCGGCGACGCCGTGATCGTCAGCGCCGGCATCGCCTCGAAACCGCTGATGCAATCCCTGGGCCTGAAAGTACCGATGATCGCCGAGCGCGGTTACCATATCCAGGCGACGCAACATGCCTGGCCCGATCACCTGCCGCCGGTGGTGTTCGAAGATCGCTCGATGATCGTCACGGGCTTCGAGTCCGGCCTGCGCGCCGCCAGCTTCGTCGAATTCGCCCGCGCCGACGATTCCGCCGATCCACGCAAGTGGGCGCGCCTGAAGGCCCATGTCGCCGATCTCGGCCTGCCGTTCCAGGGCGAGTCAACCGAATGGACCGGCGCACGGCCGACCTTTCCCGACTATCTACCGGCGATCGGCCGCCTGGCCGGCACCAAGCTCTACTACGCCTTCGGTCATCAGCATCTTGGCCTGACCCTCGGTGCCGTCACGGGCGACATCGTCGCCGCCATAGTCGCGGGTGGCAACGCTCCGGCCGCCTTCGATCTCAAGCGATTTTCATGAGGACACTATGATCGGCAGTTCCACCATCGACACAGAATTGGCCCGGCTGACACCGCCGGCCCCGGCCCCCGCCATCACCACCGATGAGCGCCAGGCCCGTATTGCCAAGGCGCGGCGGTTGACGCGCGATCTCGGCGCCGACGCCCTGCTGGTCGGCGCCGGCGCCAGCCTCAACTATTTCACCGGCGTGCCCTGGGGCGCCTCCGAACGTTTGGTCGCCATGCTGCTGCCGGTGACCGGCGAGCCGGTGATCATCTGCCCGTTTTTCGAGCGCGGCTCGCTGGAAGCCGATCTCAAGATCACGGCAGATCTGCGTTTATGGCAGGAAGACGAAAGCCCACACGCCTTGATCAAACAAGCCATGAGCGACTGGGGCTTGGCCAAGATCGCTGTCGATCCGGCCATGAGCTTCGAGATGGTCCACCGCCTCGGACGCGAAAGCGGTCTCGACATCATCGAGGCATCGCCGGTCATCAACGGCTGCCGCATGTACAAATCTGCGGCCGAAATCGCCCTGATGCAGCAGGCCAAGTCGATGACCTTGCAGGTCCATCAGGCGACGGCGCGCATGCTCCACGAAGGCATCACCACGACCGCCGTCAAGAACTTCATCGAGGCGGCCCACCGTAAACTGGGCGCCGCCGGCAATTCCTTCGTTATTGTCCAGTTCGGCCATGCCACCGCCTATCCCCACGGCCTGCCGGGCGAACAATGCCTGAAAGACAACGACCTCGTCCTCGTCGATACCGGCTGCCTCGTCCAGGGCTATACCTCCGACATCACCCGCACCTACGTTTTCGGTCAGGCGACGGCCGAGCAGCAGCGTATCTGGGACATCGAAAAGGAAGCGCAAGCCGCCGCCTTCGCGCGGGTCGAAATCGGCCTGCCGTGCGAAGCCGTCGACTATGCCGCCCGGGTCGTGCTGGAAAAGCACGGCCTGGGGCCGGACTATAACCTGCCGGGCACGCCGCACCGAACCGGCCACGGTATCGGGCTTGCCATCCACGAACCGGCCTATCTGGTGCGCGGCGACAAGACACCGCTGGCGCCCGGCATGTGCTTTTCCAACGAGCCGATGATCGTCGTACCGGAACGATTCGGAGTGCGCCTGGAGGACCACATGTATGTGACCGACAGCGGCGCCAAATGGTTCACCGAGCCGCAACCTGCCATCGGCCGGCTATAGACTCCGGAAATTTTAAAGAGGTAATAGTTTGCCTCGTTTGCCGCCATTCGGAGTGCGGGTTTTCGGTAATATAGGCTCACGCTACTCCGAATGCTCGCCGCACGGCGAAACACAGCCGGCTCCAAACTTGCCTATTCCCCGTACGGATCCTTGCCGCCATTGGCGATAAAACCGTCGATATGGGCGTCCAGCACCGGCAGCGGCACCGAGCCGGTTTCCAGCACCGAATCATGGAAATAGCGGATATCGAACTTCTCACCCAGGGCCGCTTCCGCTTTGGCGCGCAGTTTCCAGATATCCATCTCGCCGAGATAATAGCTCAGCGCCTGACCCGGCCAGGCGATATAGCGGTCGACCTCGGTCGTTACCTCGTGGGTCGACAGCGCCGTATTGGCCAGCAAATATTGCTGCGCCTGTTCGCGCGTCCAGCCCTGGCTATGGATACCGGTATCGACGACCAAACGCGCCGCCCGCCACATCTGGTAACTCAGCATGCCGTAGCGCTCATAGGGCGTCTGATAGATGCCCATCTCGTCGCCCAGGCGTTCGCAATAAAGCGCCCAGCCTTCGCCATAGGCCGAGATATAGGTGTCGCGGCGGAAAGAGGGCAGGGCGGTGTTTTCCGCCGCCAGCGGCATCTGGAAGGCGTGGCCGGGCGCCGATTCATGCATGGTCAAAGCCGGCAATGAATAGAGCGGCCGCGACGGCAAATTATAGGTGTTGACGAGGTAAACGCCCGGACCGCCACGGCCGCCGGTATAGAACGGCGCGATATCGGCTGGCACCGGAATAATGGCGAAGCGCGACCGCGGCAGCCGGCCGAAATACTGCGCCGCCTTGCCGTCGAACATCTTGGCGGTCCAGGCAGCGCGATCGAGCAGGGCCTGGGGTGTCGTGACGTAGAATTGCGGATCGGTGCGCAGGAAATTGTTGAACGCCTGGATGTCGCCCTTGAAGCCGACCTCCGTGATGATGGCCTTCATCTCGCCCTGAATCTTGGCGACCTCGTCGAGCCCGATCTGGTGGATCTGGTCGGGCGTCAGATCCAGCGTGGTATATTCGCGAATCTGCGATTGATAAAACGCCTTGCCGTCGGGCAGGTCATAGGCGGCGATCGACTTGGCGGCGCCCGGGATATAGTCCTTGCGCAGAAAGGTCAGCAGCGCCTGGTGCGCCGGCACGACCTTGTCGCGGATGGCGGCGACGCCGGCGGCGCGCAACTCGGCCTGCTCGGCCGCTGGGATGCTGGCCGGCATGGTCTTGAACGGCGTATAATAGATGTTGTCTTCCGGCGTCTTGGCGTCGGTCACGCTGGTCACCGTGGCGTCGCGGCCCTGCAGTGATATCTGTGGCAGGGTGAAACCGCGCTTCAAACCCGCGCGCATATTGTCGGTATTTTCCTGGAAATAGCGCGGGAAGTCGTTCAGCTGCGAGATATAGTTGCGATAATCCCCGGCATTGTGAAACCCGCCGCGCGTCATCTCGGTCAGATCACCCCAGAACGAGGTGTCGCCGCTCAAGGGGCGCTGATAGGTCTTGTAAACCTGGTCGTTGATCAGGGTTTCGATCTGGAACTTGTAGACGGCATAATCTTCGGCGTGTTGCGGGGTCAGGGTGGCCGGGTCGATGGCGGTCAACTGTTTAAGCACATCCTGCCAGTAGGCCAGCTTGGCCTGTTGCGACTTTTCGCCAACCTCGGGCAGGTGTGAGGCGACATCACCGCCCTTGGGCGTGTCCTCGTCCGCCGTCATCTGCTTGCCGCGCCATTCATATTCCGTCGTGTAGAGAGCGACGAAGCGGCCATCGGGTGTATCCGCTGCGGCGGCAGGCGCGGGATCAGCCAAGGGATTGGCATGCACGGAGGGGGCAAGGGCGAGAGCGGGGACAAGAGTCATAAGGGTGCTCAGGGCTGTGGCGCGCAGGAGAAGTTTCATCGGATGCGGGGCTCACTTTTCGGTGGGGAGATGTTGCGTAAGGATTGTATACCGTATAATAATGTCCACGCAACCCGCAAAAACAGACCCAACACAAGAGGTCCCCCATGCCGCGCACATCGTTTTCCCTTAGCCGTCGCCATCTGCTTCAGGGGAGCGCCGCGGCTGGTCTGCTGACCGCTGTTTCGAGCACTGCCTGGGCGGACGCCTCGGCCCTGCCGGCGACGGCGGAAGCCGTGCCCCTAGCCGATGTCCGCCTGCTGCCGTCGCCCTATCTGACGGCGGTCGAAGCCAATCTCAAATATCTGTTGTTCCTGTCGCCGGATCGCTTCCTGCACAATTACCATAAATTTGCCGGCCTGCCGGTCCGTGGCGAGGTTTATGGCGGCTGGGAAGCCGACACCATCGCTGGCGAAGGCGCCGGTCACTATCTCACCGCGCTCGCCCTGATGCACGCGCAAACCGGCAATGCCGAATGCGTCAAGCGCATCACCTATCTGGTCGCCGAAATGGCGCGGGTCCAGGCGGCCCAGGGCGACGGCTACTGCGCCGGTTTCCTGCGCAAGCGCAAGGATGGCACCATTGTCGACGGCAAGGAAATCTTTCCTGAACTGATGGCTGGCGATATCCGCTCGTCAGGCTTCGATCTCAACGGCGCCTGGTCGCCCTATTACAATATCCACAAGGTCTTCGCCGGCCTGTTGGATGCCCACGAACTGGTCGGCAACGCCCTGGCGCTCAAGGTCGCCATCGGCTTCGGTGGCTATATCGACAAGGTCTTCGCCGCCTTGAACGACGACCAGGTTCAGGCCATGCTGGGCTGCGAATATGGCGGGCTCAACGAAAGCTTCGCCGAACTCTATAAACGCACCGGCGACGTGCGCTGGCTCAACCTGTCGAAGCGCATCTACGACCACAAGATCCTCGACGCCATCATGGCCGGCCGCGACGAACTCGGCAACACCCACGCCAATACCCAGATCCCCAAGATCATCGGCCTGGCCCGCCTGTCGGAAGTGTCGACGGCACCCGAGAACGCGAAAGCAGCGGGCTTTTTCTGGGACCGCGTGACGAACCACCACAGCTTCGTCATCGGCGGCGACGGTGACCGCGAATATTTCTTCCAGCCCGACACCATCGCCCAGCACATCACTGAACAGACCTGCGAACATTGCGCTAGCTACAACATGCTGAAACTGACGCGCCACCTCTATGGCTGGGCGCCGAATGCCGCCTATTTCGACTATTACGAACGCACCCACCTCAACCACATCCTGGCGGCGCAGAACCCGAAGACCGGCATGTTCACCTATATGACGCCGCTGATGTCGGGGACGGCGCGCGAATATTCGTCGCCGGAAGGCGATTTCTGGTGCTGCGTCCTGTCGGGCATGGAAAGCCACGCCAAGCACGGCGATTCGATCTATTGGACCGGCGGCGACACTCTCTTCGTCAACCTCTTCATCCCGTCAACCATGACCTGGCAGGCGAAAAAGGCCGATTTCGAGCTGGCGACGAGCTACCCGTATGACAGCCAGATCGCCTTGACCGTCAAACGCCTGACCGGTGCCAAAACCTTCACCGTGGCCGTACGCATCCCCGCCTGGGCCAGCAGCCACAGCCTGCTGGTCAATGGCCAGCCGGCCATGGCGACCGCCGCCAACGGCTATGCCCTGATCCACCGCGCCTGGCGCGCCGGCGACGTCGTGACGCTCGACCTGCCGCTCGATCTCCGCCTCGAAGCCACGCCCGGTGACGACAAGGTGATCGCCGTCCTGCGCGGACCGATGGTGCTCGCCGCCGATCTCGGCGATGCCGCCACCCCGTTTGAAGGCGACGCGCCCGCCCTTGTCGGCGCCGACCTGATCGCCGCCTTCACGCCGGTCAAGGTGGAGGGGGCCGTCTATCGCAGCAACGGCACCGGCCGTCCGGGCGACATGACGTTTTCACCGTTCTACAGCCAGTATAACCGCCGCAGCGCCGTCTATTTCAACCGCTATACCGACGCCGAATGGGCGACCGCCCAGGTCGCCTATCGCGCCGAACAGGCCCGCGTCAAGGACGTGGCGGCGCGCTCGGTCGACGTCGTCCACCTCGGCGAAATGCAGGCCGAACACGACCACAATCTGCAATCGGCCATCTCCTATCCGGTCGTCTATCGCGGCCGCAACGGCCGCGACGCCCGCAACCTCGGCTACATGCAGTTCGACATGGCGGTCACCAAGGATGGCAAGGCGCAGGGGCCGCTGGTCCTCGAAGTCACCTATTGGGGTTCCGAAACCAATCGTGTCTTCGACATCCTGGTCGACGGCACGGCAGTCGGCCATGAGCGCCTGAGCGGCCGCCAGCCCGGCGCCTGGATCGATGTCGACTATCCCATCCCCGAAGCCCTGACGGCCGGCAAGAGCAAGATCACCGTCCGCTTCGAGCCGAAAGAGGGCAAGACGGCAGGCCCCGTCTTCGGTGTCCGCCTGTTCACCGCCAATACCGCGTCGGCCCAAACCTGAGGACACCACCATGCCTAACGTTTTTCGCAACGCCGTGATCGCGGCGGTTGCTCTCCTGTCGCCTGCCTGCCTTACGCCCGCCTTGGCGCTTGCCCAGGAAGCGGCCCAAGTCATTACCGTGACCAAGGCGGCCAATCTGCGTAATCTGGCCGACAAGGCCGGCTTCGACGGTCAAAGCCCGGCCACCTTTACCTTCGTCGTGCCGGCCAAGACCAATATCCTCGGCGCGTCGGGCGGCGGCCGCGCCATCGATACCGGCAAATGGCCCGATGGCGTGACCCTGTCTCTCATCGTCCACGGCAATGTCTATGGTGGCGGTGGTGACGGTGGCGCCGGCGGCGATATTCCCGGCCCGTCCTATGGCGGTCGTGGCGGTGACGCCATCTATGTCCAGGCGCCGATCGCCATCACCATTTCCGCCGGCGGTTCGGTCAAGGCGGGCGGAGGCGGCGGAGGCGGGGGCGCCGGTCCCGCAGGCAGCGGTGGGGGCGGAGGCTTTCCCAATGGTCGGCGCGGCGAAGCCGGCAGCGGTGTGAGCAGCAGTAGCAATATATTCGGCGAGGCCGGCCACTACGGGACGCCGGGTGGCGGCGGCCGGGGAGGCCGCAGCGGCGGCGCAGGGGGAGACGGCGGAAATGCCGGCATGCCGGGCACGGAGGCGGCGCGACCAGGTGGCGGTCCGGGCGACGCCATTCGCATCAATGGCTTTGCCGTGACCTTGTCGCGCACCGGCGAGATCCGGGGTATGGTGGAATAGTCGGGCAACAGGATGGGTTTGCAGCCGTTCAGCGCTTGCCAAGCCTAATTGTCTGAGTTAATAGTATACTGTATAATTTAATAGCCAGGAAGCGTCCATGTCCAGCCCGTTTTTTGCCGCCTCAGGCCACCATCTCTGCGTCGACGGCCCGTGCGCCTGCAAGGACCGGCTCAGCCGTCGCGGCTTTTTTGCCGGGGCTGCGGGCGCTGCTTTTGTGACCAGCCTGGCCGCTTTTGCCAAGACCGCCAAGGCCGACGACGCCCCGGTCAACCTCGCCAAGGTCGCCACCCCGTCAGCCCTTTACGCGTCCGGCGACACCAAGGTCACTGCGCTCAATAGCGGCGCCACGCCGTCCAGCTCGGCCGACAACAATGCCGGCATGTACGGCAACTGGCCCAAGACCGACACCCAGTGGGTCCAGTATGACTGGAGCCAGCCCGTCACCACCAACCGCATCGACGTTTATTGGTGGGCCGACGGTCAAGGCGTCGGCGCGCCGAAATCGGCACGCCTGCTCTATTGGGACGGCAAGGCCTGGGCTCCGGTGAAAAACGCCTCGGGCCTTGGCGTGACCAAAGATGCTTTCAACACCACCACCTTCGACGCCGTTACGACCGACAAGCTGCGCCTGGAGATCGTCTCGGACGGCACCCTGTCGACCGGTGTCCTGCAATGGCGGGTCATGAGCAGCGGCCCTGTGCCCGTCTTTGCCCCGGCCGTCGCCGCCGGCATTGATCGCTCCGTCGTCATGGGCGGCAAGACCTATCTCATGGGCAAGGTCGATACCCTGACCTCCGGTCCCGACACGGGCGCCCTGTGGCGCAAGGTTTCCGGCCCCGGCGATGTCAGTTTCGCCGATGCCCTGGCGCCCGAAACGACGGCGACCTTTTCGGCGCCCGGGACCTATGTTCTGGAACTGGTCGGCCATGCCGGCGGTCAGGTGACGACCTCGAAACTGCGCGTGCGCGCCCAGGCCGCGCCGCCGCCGCAACGCCTCGACGTCGTCTATACCAAGCGCTACAGCATCGACAGCCCGCTGTGGAACGCTCGCGCCAAGACCTTGATCGTTAATTGGATCCCACACGTCATCGACTATTGCGAACGCACCGACCTGAAGATAGGCGAGGGCGGCATCGACAACTTCATCGAGGCGGCCAAGGCCCTGCGCGGCGAGCCGCACGCCCGCCATAAAGGCTATGTCTTCTCCAATGCCTGGGTGTTGGAAACCGTCGAGGCCATGTCGATCGCCCTGATGGTCGATCCGCATGGCGATCCGGACATCATCGCCGCTCAAACCAAAATGCAGGCGACGCTGGACCGCTGGATTCCGATCATCCTCGCCGCCCAGGAACCCGACGGCTACCTGCAAACCGCCTATACCCTGGCCGATCGCGCCGACTGGCCGGCCCACTGGTCGCCCGATCAGCGCGGCAATCACGAAGGCTATATTGCCGGCTATTTCATCGAATCCGCCATCAACCACTACACCCTGACCGACGGCCAGGACCTGCGCCTGTATAACGCCGCCAAGAAGCTGGCCGATTGCTGGGTCGCCAATATCGGGCCGGGCAAGAAGGATTGGTACGACGGTCACCAGGAGATGGAACAGGCGCTGGTCCGCTTCGGCCGCTTCGTCAACGACGAGGAAGGTCACGGACGCGGTGACGACTATATCAAGTTGGCGCGCTTCCTGCTCGATTCGCGCCGCGGCGGTCAGGAGTACGACCAAAGCCACCTGCCGCCGATCAAGCAGTACGAGGCCGTCGGCCACGCCGTCCGCGCCACCTATTTCTATTCCGGCATGGCCGATATCGCCGCCGAAACCCGCGATGTCGATTACCAAAGCGCCGTGGCGTCCCTGTGGGACAACATGGTCAACCGCAAATACTATGTCACCGGCGGGATTGGCAGCGGCGAGACCTCGGAAGGCTTCGGGCCCGACTATTCGCTGGGCAACGACGCCTATTGTGAATCCTGCTCGAGCTGCGGCCTGATCTTCTTCCAGTACAAGCTCAACCTGGCCTATCACGACGCCAAATATGCCGACCTCTATGAGCAGACCATGTACAACGCCCTGCTGGGCGGGGTCGACCTTGCCGGCAAGAGCTTCTGCTACACTAACCCGCTGATCAATACCGAACGCACCCTGTGGCACGTCTGTCCGTGCTGCGTCAGCAATATCCCGCGCACGCTTTTGATGATGCCGACCTGGACCTATGTGAAGGATGCGGGCGGGCTCTATGTCAACATGTTCGTCGGCAGCCGCATCCTGGTCGAAAAGGTCGCCGGCACCGATGTCGAAATGGTGCAAAAGACCGACTATCCGTGGAACGGCGCCGTCGCCATCACGGTCAACCCGAAGGAAAGCAAGACCTTCACCATCCGCGTCCGCATCCCCGACCGCGCAACCAGCGAACTTTACACCGCCAGCCCCAGGGTTAGCGGCGTCAAGACCTTCAAGGTCAATGGCAAGGCCGTCACGCCGGTGATCGAGAAGGGCTATGCCGTCGTCACCCGGCAATGGGCGAAGGGCGATACCATCGAGCTGGACCTGCCGATGGCGGCCCAACTCATCCGCGCCGACGACCGTATCGCCGCCAACCGCGGCCGAGTCGCCCTGGCCTATGGTCCCTTGGTCTATAATGTCGAACGCGCCGACCAGCCGAATATCGAACAGGCGCTGGGAAGTGCGCCGCTGAAGGCCGAATGGCGTCCGGATTTGCTGGACGGCGTCATGGCGATTACCGGCACATGGCAGGACGGCTCGCCCATGCTGGCCATCCCGAACTTCGCCCGCATGAATCGCGTGACCCAGGTCGCCGATGTCGGTGCGGGGAATGTCGACTACGCCCCCGGCACGACCGCCACGGCCGCCGTTGCCGCACCCGAGCGGTCATGGTCGCGGAACCTCGATTCCCAGGTTTGGCTCAAGGATCGCGTTTAAGGGCATCGATCCGCGGCATTACAATTGCCGTCACGATAGCCGCGGTTGCTTGAAAAGCGAACGCGGTTGTGTCACCTGTTGCCTAAGATAAATATAACAGGCATCGGGCGGGAATTTACATGATCGGTCGGCGGTTCGGAACCTTGACGCTTCTGATCGCAGCCGCGACTCCGGTAGCGGCGGAGGAGCACGGCACGGGCTTCATCCCCTTGAGCAAGGAAGAATACGCCGCTCAGCCCCACGCCGTGCGCGCCCGTAGCGCCACCTTCCTGTCAGCCGTCGATCTCAGCCCCTATTTTCCGCCCGTCGGCGACCAGAAGTATCAGGGTTCGTGCACCGCCTGGGCTGTGTCCTATGCGGCGCGCTCCTACTACCTGGCGGCCATCAGCGGCCACAAGCCGGTGACGCCCGGCGATATTTCCAGCCCCGCCTATGTCTTCAATTCGTCGACGCGCCGCCCGGCCGACAAGGGCGTCAATTGCGGCGGCGCCGCTCTGCGCGACGCGCTCAATGTCGTCGTCAGTCAGGGCTCGACCTCGCTGGCGCGCATGCCCTATTCGGCCGACAGCTGCATCCCGGCGCCCGGTGTCGAAGACAAACAGCTAGCCGTTCAATGGAAGGTGCCGGGCTGGGATGTCATCGCGCCCGAATCCATTCACAAACCCGACGCCTATCGCGAAATGCTGGAACGCGGTGTCCCTGTCATGATCGGCGCCTTCATCAATGCCAGCGAATGGCAAAACTACCACCGCACGGCGATCTATACCTTGTCGCCCAACTCGCTCGGTACACCGGCGACGCCAGGCTATACCGGCCACGCTATGGTGATTGTCGGCTATGACGACAACAAGGTCGCCGCCAATGGCGAAAAGGGCGCCTTCAAGGTGATGAACTCGTGGGGCGAGGGCTTCGCCGATCGCGGCTTCATCTGGGCCAGTTACGATTCGCTGCTGGCCCTGGTCCAGGAGGCCTATGTCTACAAGGGCGTCGTCCCGCCCATGGTGCCGCGCGAAGGCATCATGCAGCCCATCACGGCCAGCGGCGCGGCGCCCGTCCAGGTGGCGATGCCTATGCCTGTCGCCCAGCCCGCTGTTGTGGCGCCAGCACCCAAGCCCAGCCAGCCCACCTATACCCCACCAACCCCGCCGCCGCCGCCGCCCGCACCGGTCGCCCAACCCGACCTGACCGCTGATCTCAACGCCATGGCGGCCAGTTTCAAGACCGGCGAGATCAAGGTCTTCCGCGACGGCGACAGCTATCGTCTCACCGGCTACGGCTGTGTCGATGAGGTCGAATATCTGCGCACCGTCGCCGGCCGCTACGGTCAGCGCGTCGCCGTCGACGTCGAGGGCACGCCGTGGCCGGCCTGCGAAATCCGCGGCATATTGAAGGACGCGGTGTCGCGCCCCGGCGTCGATGCCCGCGTCGTCAATCTCGAACCCGATGCCCCGCCCCAGGCGCGCGGCGTCCAGATCACCGAGGAAGACGCGCCGGTCACCACCACGGCTACCCTGCGCAACGGCGACAAGTTCGAAATCGACGCCGAGGTCCAGGACCAGGCGCCCTATGTCCAGATCTATTATCTCCAGGCCGACCAGTCGGTGAAGGAAATCTGGCGCGGCGAGATCAAGCCCGATGGCAACGGCCGCCGCCGTCTGTCGATCGGCGGCGCAAACTCCAAAATCAAGCTCACCGCCAGCCGGCCCTACGGCACCGAAGCCGTTCTGGTCCTGGCCGGTCGTGGCGTCATGTCGCCCGCGACCATGGAACACAATACCTCCGAAATCGGCTTCATGGATCACCTGCGCGGCGATCTCGGCGCCGCAGTCCAGCGCGATCCCTCGATCCGCGCCCAGATCGTCCAGGTCGAGGTGATGGATAATCCCAACCCGTCCGATGCCTGGCTGATCACACCGTCGGAATACGACACCATCGCCGCCGGCAATAGCCTGGTGTCCGAGGCCGCCGTTGTCTCCAAGGGCGACTTCTTCGGCCCGCAGATCAAGGTCGATCCCGCCAGTCTTAGAACCCAAAGTGGCAAGCTGCTGCTCAAGGCCCAGTTCAATCAGGGCTGGGGCAGCACCATCCGTCCGGACACGGTGCGTGTCGAATATCGCACCCAGACCGGCTGGAAGGACGTGACCGACCGCGTCCGCGCCGCCGGCCAGGTCAACGCCACGGGTATCTCCACCAATGCCCTTTCCCTGCCGGACGGCCGCCACAAGCTCCGCCTCACGGTCCTCGACGCCCGCGGCCGTCAGGGCATTGTCGAACTCAATTTCAAGACGGGAGCGTGAGATCGTCATGAAACGCTTATTGCCACTCTTCGCCGCCGTCCTGTGGTGCCTGACCGCCCAGGCCCATGCCGCCGACGCGACCAAATTGGCCCTGGTCATCAACCAGGTCGATTACCAGTCCCTGACGCCTTTGCCGGACACCGACGGCGAAGCGGCGCAAATGAAAAACGCCCTGACCAAGGTCGGCTTCGACGTCACCTCGATCCGCGACGCGACACTCGACGGTTCCGGCGGTCACCCCAATCTGCGCCAGGTCATCAAGGACTTCCGCCGTAAGCTGGCCGCCTCGCCCGGCGCCATCGGCTTTATATACTATACCGGCCACGGCATGGCCGACCCGACCGACGAAAAGGGCGACAACTACCTCCTCAGCATCGATGCCGATGTCCAGGTCGCCGCCGACCTGCCGTCGTCAGGCATCAAGCTGGGCGATCTGATGGACGGCATGTCCAATACCAATGCGACTGCCGTGATCATCGTCGTCGACGCCTGCCGCAATACCCCCAGCCTCGGCAAGGGCGCCACCAAAGGCCTGGTCGCCGTCGCCGCCGACCCCAACACCCTCGTCGCCTATTCGACCGATCTCGGCGACATTGCCGGCGTCGGCGTGTACGCGCCCATATTGGCGGCCGAACTGGTCAAACCGGGCAAGACCGTCACCCAGGTCTTCGATTCCGTTCAGGTCCAGGTCGCCAACCAGACCGGCCGCAAGCAGCGCCCGTGGTCGAACAATCGCATCTACGACACCCTGTGCCTGGCCGGTTGCGATATCACCGTCAACAACATCGCCGCCCCGCCGGTCGACGCCGACTGGCAGCGCGAGCAGGCTGTCTGGACCTCGGCCAAGGACTGTGTCGACTACAGCAGCTATGTCGCCCAATACCCCAAAGGCGCCTTTGTTACCCAGGCACAGGGACGCCTGTCGTCGCCGACCTGCAAGACAGTTACGCCGGCGCCGGTCCAGGCATCGGTCCAGAAGCCGATGACCAACCTGCCGGCCACAACGGCAGGCACCTTGAACCTGGCCGCAACCGAACCGTCACCGTGGTACGACGACGACACGGAAATGCTGGTCGACAGCTGTGACACCGACGTCAATGCCGACCACGACACGGACCGCGTCGCCGGCGCCGTGGCCGTGCTCGACCGCGACGTCAAGCCGGTCAAGGCGATCGCCGACTGCAAGCGGGCGCTCGCCAAATATTCGGACAACCGTCATCTCGCCTATAATCTCGGCCGCGCCTACGAACTGAACAAGGACTATGCCAACGCGCGCGCCATCTACGAACAGGCCGCGGCCGCTGGCAATGGCGCCGCCATGTACGGCATGGGCAATCTCTATTTCGCCGGTGAAGGCGTTAACAAGGACCCGGCCCAGGCAGCCGCCTGGTTCCAGAAAGGCGCCGCCGCCGGCAATTCCGAAGCCATGCTCTATCTCGGCATTCTTTATGACGGTGGCCTCGGTGTTCCCGACGATCCGGCCCAGGCCAAAAAGTGGTACCAGTCCTCGATCGCCGCCGGCAATGTCGGCGCTCAGGCCCTGCTCGACCTGATGGACAAATAGCATGACCGGTTTGAAAACATGGCTGGTCGCAGGTGCGGCGTGGCTGCTGCCCGTCGCCGTACAGGCGGCCCAGGTCTCGACCCCGCCGCCCGAAGCCAAGGTCGTTGGCGGACAATTCGCCGACCCCGCCCGCTGGCCGGGCTATGCGGCGCTCGGCCTCAAGCGCCCCGATGGCAGCGTCATGATGATTTGCGGCGCCACCATGATCGGCAAGCTTCACGCCCTGACCGCCGCCCATTGTATCGAAGCCTATGACGCCAAGCTAGCCGCCCATTGCGGCGATGTTGTAAAGGCGCCTGGGCAATTGCTGCTCTATCCCGGCCTGGTCGACCTGACCTCCGCCCCCGACGCCAAGCCCTATAAGGCCGTCCGCGTCACCGCCCACCCCCGGGCGACCTGCGAGGACGAGCTGCAACAAACCGACGCGAAGCCCACCTACGATAATGACCTGGCGATTATCGAGGTCGACCATGCGTACACTGGTCCGTTGTCGCCGCTCTCTCTGTCGCCCGACACCGACCCAGTTAGCGGCCTGACCGCCGTCGCCGGCCTCGGCACGACCGAAAGCGAAGAGACCCAGACCTTTGCCGCGCGCGACGGCTCGAAACTGTCGGCCCGCGCGGCACGCCTGCTCGAAGCCTATATGCCGATCGTGCCCGAAGACACCTGTAATGCCAGCCGCGAGGGAACCGGCGGCATTATCGGCCCGCATCAGCTGTGCGCCGGCTGGGTCAAGGTGGCGGCCAGCCAGGCCATCGGCGACGCCTGCGGCGGCGATTCCGGTGGGCCCCTGGTCGCCTATGACGGCGCCCACCATCCCTATCAAATCGGCATCGTCAGCTGGGGCCCGACGCCCTGCGGCCAGGTCGGCGAACCCGGCGTCTATACCCGCGTCTCGGCCTATGCCCCGTGGATCGAAAGCGTCGTCGGTGACATCGCCGCCGCTCATCCCATGGCCGGCAGCCAGGAGGCGCCGAAGGAGGCCGCCGGCTTCACGGCCCTGCAAACCCAACTCGCCCCGGCCGAGGGCCGCATCAAGGTCGAGATCTGCGCTGACAGCGATGACGGTCCCTGCGGGCTCACGGAACTGAAAGCTGGCCAACCCATCCGTCTCAAGGTGACCAGCCCGTTGTCCGGCCGCCTGATCCTGATCGACCGCACGGCCGAGTTCCAGATCAACCAGATCTTTCCCAACAGCTTCGAAGGGGACGCCGCACGGGGTTTCATCGCCGCCGGCGCTGCCGTCACCTTCCCGGACGCCAGCCTGCATTTCCGCATCCAGGCGCAACCGCCCTATGGCTCATCGCAACTGATGGCGATCCTGGCCCCGGCCGGGGCGTCACTGGAGGACTTCATCGCCTCTCCCGACGTTAAGGGCAAGGGTGTCAATGTCACCTACGAACCCGGCTGGGACAGTGAAACCGGCGCTGACTTTTTCGCCGCCAACCTGGCCAACCAGGTCAATGCCGAGGTGGCGGACACCAAGGACGCCACCCAGACTGTGTCGACAGACGCACCCGTCACCGGATCCTTGCCCGGCTGGGGGATTGCGGTGCTCGACTATACGGTGTCGAAGTAAGGCCTCTTAAGCCGCTTCCGCCGCGTTGATCAGGGCCGAAAAGCCCGCCGCCGACATCGGTTTGCCGAAGAGATAGCCCTGCATGGCGTGGACGCCGGCCGCCTTGAGGTGGCTGTGCTGGGTCGCCGTTTCGATGCCTTCGGCGACGACCTGCATGCCGAAGGCGCGGCCGATGCCGGTGACGGCCTGGATGATGGCCAGGGCTTCGAGGGCCGCGCGCGGTTCGCCGTCGAGCGCGCTGACGAACTCCTTGTCGATCTTGATCTTGTCGAACGGAAACCGATGCAGCGCCGTCAGCGACGAATAGCCGACACCGAAGTCGTCGAGCGCCAGCTTGATACCCATGGCGCGCAATTCTTCGAACAAAAGCTTGGTGCGGACGGGGTCGCCGAGGAACGCCGTTTCGGTCAGTTCCAGTACCAGCCGATTGGGGTCGTAACCGGTTTCGTCCAACAAGGCGCGCAGGCCTGAGACGAAGCCCGGCCGGTCGAATTCGATCGCCGAAACATTGATGGCGATCGGCACGCCGCCCCAATGCGCCGCCTGTTCGAGGACGCGACGACGGGTAAAGGCGCCGATCCGGGTGATGAGCCCGGATTTTTCCGCCAGAGGAATGAAGACATCCGGCCCGACCGGCGGACGATCGCCACGATCCCAGCGGATCAGCGCCTCGGCCGAGACGACCTGGGTGCCGGTGCGATCGAAGATCGGCTGATATTTCATCTCGAGCTGCCCGGCCGTCAGATCGGCCTCCAGTTCGCGCAGCAGGATCTGGTCGGGCGTTTCCGCCGGCGCCGCCCTTGAGGCAGCGACCCCGATCATGGCGTTGAGCTCCGCCACGGACTGTTCCACCAGGGCCTGGACGGCTTCGATTTCGTCGACCGTGACGGCCCGGCCGTCTTCGCGCACCGCCCGTTCGATCGTGGCGGCCATCATGGCGACGGCTTTGGCGCCGATATTGAGGCTCATGGATTTCAGCGCATGGGCCCCGCCCGCTATGGCGTCGCGATCGCCCACTGCCTGCGCCGCGGCGAGGTTGGCAACGGCGGCCGGCGCATGGCTGGCATAGAGGCCGATGACCTTGCGGACGAAGTCGCCGCGTCCGGTGACCAGGCCGTCGATCAGGGGGGTGACAATCTCGGAATCGAACAATTCACCGTCGACCGCCGTCTCCACCACCTCGACCGGCATGAGGTCTTCGGCGGTGACCATCGGCGCTTCGGACAGTTCGGGCGGCAGCCAGTTGCGCAGCACCGTGGCCAGGCTGGCCAGGGTAAACGGCTTATAGAGCACGTCATCCATGCCGGCGTCTTTCCACGCCATGGCGGCGGCGCCGACGACGTGGGCGGTGAGGCCGATCACCGGCGTGCGGGCGTCGCCCGACTTGTCTTCACGCAGGCGCAGGTGGTGCGTCGCTTCGAAACCGTCCATGATCGGCATCGAGCCGTCCATCAGCACAAGATCGTAGGCGCCCTTGTCGAGCCGGTCGAGGGCCTCGGCGCCGTCATTGGCCGTGTCGGCATTGATGCCGAAGCGCGACAGCGCCTCGCACGCCACCTCGCGATTGACCTCGCCGTCGTCGACGACCAGGACGCGGGCCTGAGGATAGGCGGCATCGATGGCGTTGGGCTCGATGGCCAGGTCGGTCAGGGAGAAGGGCGTGCCGTCGCGCAAATGCATCAGAAGCGTGTCAATATCGCGATGGCGCGCCGGCGCAGGCAGGATGCAGGACGCGCGGCGTGTCCTTACCCAGCTATCGGCCTCGCTGTCGTCGGGATCGGCCAGCAGCACCACGGCCTCATGCCGGGTCGTCTTGGGTATTTTCAGCCGGCCGGTCTTGTCGGCGATGACCAGGGCGGCGCCGTCGCTGGCCACAACGGCGCCGGCGGCTTCGAGGCGGCGGACGATGGCGGCGCGGGTGGTGACGCCGTCGATCCATACCGACACCGGCATGGCCTCTGGCAGGTGCGGCGGTGCGGCATTTTCGGGATCGGCCAGACCCGGCATGACGATGCGGAACTGCGTACCCTTGCCCTGCTGGCTGGCGACCGAAATCTCGCCGCCCATGGCCTCGACCAGGCGCTTCGAAATCGACAGGCCGAGCCCCGTGCCGCCAAAGCGCCGCGTCGTCGTCTGGTCTTCCTGGGTGAAGGCCGAGAAGATCGAACCCAGCTTGTCGGCGGCGATGCCGATGCCGCTGTCGCGCACCGTCAGACGCCAGGTGCGCGGCGCAGTTCCGCTTTCGACCTGGATCAGGACATAGCCGTTTTCTGTGAACTTCAACGCGTTGGAGATCAGGTTGGAAATGACCTGGCCCAGGCGCACCGGGTCCGCCGGCACGTAGCGCGGTCCTTCCGGATGGACGAAGGCCGCGAGCTCCAGGCCCTTTTCGCGTGCCTTGGCCTGAAACAGGGTCAATACGTCGTCGACCAGCTCGATAATGTCGATCTCGGCGGTCTCGACCTCCAGCTTGCCGGCCTCGATCTTGGAAAAGTCGAGAATATCGTTGATGACGGCCAGCAGCGATCGCCCGGACTTGGCGATGGTCTGGGCGTGGCGGCGCGCCTTGGCCGGCAGGCTCTCGGCCGCCAGCAATTCGGCCATCACCATCACGCCGTTCATCGGCGTGCGGATCTCGTGGCTCATGGTGGCGAGGAAATCGGATTTGGCGGCATTGGCCGACAGAGCCTCGTCGCGGGCAGCGACATAGTCCTGGGTGCGGGCGGCGACCTCGCTTTCCAGGCCCTTCACCTGGGCGTCGATCTTGCGGTCGCGTTGGGAAATGGCCTCCAACATGGTGTTGAAGCCGTCGACCAGTTGGCCGACCTCGTCATGGCTGCGCACATCGACACGCCGGCTGAAATCGCCGTCGCCCTTGATGGCCTCCACCGAGGCCGTCAATTCGGCCAGGGGCTGGGTCATGGTCAATTGCAGGCGCCGGGCGCCCAGCAAGGCCAGGACCAGGGCGCCGATGGCGATGCCGAGTATGCCGGCGACGGATTTGAGCAGGTCCAGACCGATATCGTCGGCCTTGTGCACGACGATGACCTGGCCCAGTGCATGGCCGCCCGAAGTGATCGGCGCCTCGACCTCGATACTGCGCGTCATGACCAGCGCCATGATCGACGGATTGGGCGTATCGGTGCTGAGGTGAACGTCGTTGCGCAGCCGTGCCCCGGTGCCGGTTTCGGCGAGGACCGAACCGTCGGCGGCCTCGACACGGGCATAGATGATGCCGGGCACACGCGATACGGCGCGAATGGCGGTAAAGGCGCGTGACGAATCGTTTTGCAGCGCGGCGTCGGTGGCGGCGGAGGCCAGCACATCGGCCGCGGTTTTCATCTGCGACCAGCGCGCCTGGGCGTGGCGGGCCGTTTCCTGGGCGACGAACAGCCCCGCGACAGGCACGGTCGAAAACAGCACCGAACCCAGCACCAGCAAGGTCAGGCGACGACGAATAGAACTGCGCCGTCCCTGTGTTTCCGGCCTTAGCGGTGACGTCATGGTACTCATATCTGCCCTGAAACATCCGGACAGTCTTGCAAGGTTGAACCGGGCGCCGCCGCCGTGGCGCGCAGATGTGCCTTAAAGCTTACTAAGTAAATCTTAAAATCTTACTGCTATGCCTGCTCAAGGCTGGGAATAAAGCTGATGGTATGGCGGAATTTGCTTAGGGCTATGTGGCGTGACGGTGGTAATGTGACCACCTTCTTTGCCATGGCCGCCGTTCCTCTGCTGCTGGCCGTCGCCGGCGCCGTCGAACTGACGGATATGTCGGGCCAGAAGTCGCGCTTGCAGGCGGCCACCGATGCCGGCGCCCTGGCCGGAGCCAGCCGGCTGTCACTTGCGCTTTACGACGGCGATACCGAGGCCACCTCGGCGGCAGTAAACACTGCGACGGAAAACCTGGGTGGCAAGCTGGACGGGCGCTTCACCGTTGTCATCGACCACGCTGCCGGAACCCTGACGGTCAACGGCCAGGCCGACCACAAATCCCTGATCGGCTTCATGGACTTCAACAAGACCCTGAACGCCACCGCCACCGCCGAAGCCTTGCAAAAGACGCCGCTGTGCGTTCTGCAAACCGATGCGGGCGGAATCTCGTTGTCCAGCAATTCGACCATTCGGGCTCCCGGCTGCCTCATCCATGCCAACGCCAATATCGCTGTCGCCAGCACAGGCATGATCTCGGCGGAACGCATCCAGGCCACCGGTACGGTCAGTGGTCCGATGTCGCCCCAGGGCAATGCCGGCGCTATCGCCATCCCCGATCCTTTCGCCGGCATGAACCTCAACCCGACCAGCCTGTGCACGCTAAGTCTGAATGTTGCCGCCACGCCGTTGCTGGGCGACACCAACCTGGCGCCGGGTGTCCATTGCCTGCCGATCCTGGCCGTGGGCAAGGCGCACATCCATCTTTTGCCCGGCGATCACTATTTTGTCGGTGGCCTGATCATGTCGCAGAACTCGACCCTGGACGGCGACGATGTCGCCCTGATCTTCAGCCCGCTGCAAATCTTCAACTTCGCCAATCAGGCCACGGTCCGGCTGACGGCGCGTAAGTCCGGGCCGTTCGCCGGCTTCCTGATCGCCACCAGCCGCGACAACACCAAGACCTTCAAGATTTCCTCGACCAATGTCTCCCAGCTTCTGGGCACCATCTATATTCCCAACGCCACCTTGCAGGTCACATCGACTGGCAATGTCGCCCAGGACTCCGACTGGAGCATCATCGTCGCCAAGCAGTTGTCGCTGAGCAACGGTCCGACCCTGGTCATCAACAATAATTACATCGGTTCCGGCGTGCCGGTGCCCAAGGGCGTCGGCCCGAACAACGCCACGGTGCTGAAACAATGAGCGGACCTTTCGTCGATTTCCAAATTAACGCCCGGCTGCTTGTGGTCGATGACGACCCGATTCTGCGCGAATTCGCCGTCGCCCACCTGGCGACGCCCAATGTCGAGGTCGAGGTGGCCGAAGATGGCATGGCGGCGCTGGAGCGACTGGAACAGGGCGGCATCGACATCGCCCTGGTCGACCTCGGCATGCCGCGCATGGGCGGTTTCGAACTGATAGCGCGTGTGCGCAAGGATCCGCTGCTGCAACACCTGCCGATTATCGTGGCGACCGGCCGTGAGGACATGGATGCCGTCGACCGGGCCTATGCCGTCGGTGCCACCTCCTTTATCGTCAAGCCGTTGAACTGGCGCGTTCTGTCGCACCAACTGGCCTATGTCTTGCGCAGCGGCCGGGCCGAGGCGACCCTGCGTGCCGAACTGGCGGCGGAAAAGAAGCTGTCGGCGGAGAAAACCCGGCTGCTGAAATTGGCGGCCCAGGCGGGTTTGATGGGCGGGACATCTTCGGCGGCCTGATTGATAACGGTAAAAGTTTCTCGTGGGCACTCTGCTTTAAGGTCTATCTTAACCGGGATTATGTAACCTCCGGCATCAGTCCCTTCGCAAAATGCGTGCGTATCCTTATGTCCTTACCGTTATCCCCCTTAAGCCCCGCCACGTTAAGCCCCGTTATGCGCCGCAATGCCGTCACCGTAACGGGGACCGGCAAGCCTTTGCTGTTTCTGCACGGTTACGGCTGCGACCAGACCATGTGGCGCTATATCGCACCGGAATTTACCCGCCACCGTCAACAGGTGCTCTACGATCACACCGGTTCCGGCCGCTCGGATCTGAACGCCTATGACAAGAGCAAATATGCCACGCTGCACGGTTTTGCCGACGACCTGATCGAGATCTGCGAGGACCTGAATCTGCAGGAGGTCGACGTGCTGGGCCACAGCGCCAGCGCCATGATCGCCCTGCTGGCCGCCAAGAAGCGTCCCGATCTGTTCGACCGTCTGATGCTGCTTGGGCCGTCGCCGTGCTATATCAACAATGGCGACTATGTCGGCGGTTTCGAACGCGCGGGGATTGACGAACTCCTCGACTTCCTCGCCCTCAACCACGAAGCCTGGGCCGCCCAGATGGCGCCGGCGGTGATGGGCAATGCCGACAGGCCCGAACTGGCCGCGGCCCTGGAAGTCTATTTCCGCAACAACGATCCGGCCATCGCCCACCACTTCGCCCGCACCATCTATATGTCCGATCATCGCGCCGACCTGGCCGGCATGACCACGCCCTGCCTCATCATGCAGTGCGCCGACGACATCGTCGCGCCGGTCGAGGTCGGCAGCTACCTCCACCGCCACCTGGCGAACAGCCGGATGGTCGTCCTCGATACCGAGGGACACTATCCCCAGTTCAGCGCCCCGGCCAAGGTGACGGCCGCCATGCAGGCCTATCTTGCCGAGGCACATCCGGCATGAGTCCCCCTTCTACCGACATGTCGTTCGATCAGGCGCCATGTGGATTGGTCGTCTGCGACGGCAATGGCGCCATAATCCGCGCCAACGCCTATTTTTGCGATATGAGCGGCTATGCCGATGGCGTGGTCAGGACGTTCGGGCGCTGTCTGACACGGCCGTCCCAATTTATCTTCAATGCCAAGGTGCTGCCGCAACTCAATACGATGGGTGTGGCGCGCGAAATAGCCCTGACCGTGGCCGGTCCAGATGGCGCCGGCGTGGCCGTTCTGGTCAATGTCAGCAAGATCGTCAGTGACGCCGGCGCCGTCGAATATCATTACGCCGTATTACCGGCGCGCGAACGCCGCGAATACGAGCAGGAGTACCTGCAGGCCAAGGCGCAATTGACCCAGTATCGCGATTATCTTCAGATGGCCGAGAAACTGGTCCATGTCGGTCACTGGCATGTCAGTCTGGCCACCCGCGCCTGCTACTGGTCGCCCGAAATCTACGCCATTCTCGGCTGCGATCCCAAGACGTTCAAGCCTGTCCTGGGCTCCCACGAAGCGCTTCTCCACCCGGACGATCGCGCGGCTTCCCAGGCGATTGTTGCCGCGGCGATCGCTTCCGGCGAGGCCTTCACCTTTCAAACGCGCGCGGTCCGCGCCGACACCGGAGAAATCCGCACCGTGAGCTGCAGCGGCGTGTGCGAACGCGACGCCACCGGCAGGGTCACCGGCCTGTTCGGCGTGTTCAAGGACCAGACCGAGAGCCTGAGAGCCCAGGAACAACTGGCCCAGAGCGAGGCGCGCTATCGCCTGCTCGCCGACAATGCCAGCGACGTCATAACCGTGACCGATGTTACCGGCCGCATCGAATATATCTCGCCGTCGGTCGAACATGTGCTGGGTTTCCCGCCCGAGGACTTTATCGGCAAGACGGTGCGCAGTTTCGTGATGGCCGAAGACTATCCTGCCGTCGCCGCGGCCTATCGCGCCTATGCCGCCGGTGGAAAATGGGACGACGCGCCCCATATCCGCTATCGCATCCTGAATCGTGACGGCCGCGAGGTCTGGCTGGAAGCCCACCCGAAAGCCATTCTTGGCGATGACGGCCAGGTCCTGCGCTTCCAGGACGTCGTGCGCGACATCACCGAACAGAAGGCGACTGAGGACGCCCTGGCGCAGGCGACGGTCGAAGCCAATGCCGCGGCCGACGCCAAGGCGCAATTCCTGGCCACCATGAGCCACGAACTGCGGACGCCGCTGACCAGTATCATCGGCTTTTCCAGCCTGCTGCGCGACCTGCTGGTGGAAAATGAGCAACATCGCCGTTACAGCCACCGCATCTGGGCAGCAGGACAAGGCTTGCTCAGCCTGATCAACGACATCCTCGACCATTCCAAACTCGATGCCGGCCATCTCGAACTGGATTTGGCGCCGTGCGCGGTCGGCGAACTGGCCAGGGACGTGGTCGACCTGCTGAGCATTCAGGCCGAGGCCAAGGGCATTGCCCTGCGTTTGACGGGCGACCTCTCCGGCGAACTGATGCTGGACGAGGTGCGCATGCGCCAGATACTGCTCAACCTTATCGGCAATGCCGTCAAATTCACCGAATCGGGCAGCGTTACCGTCGCGCTCAATCAAGGCTCCGCCAAGGGTAAGAGCCACTTGCGCGTCTCGGTCAAGGACACCGGCGTCGGTATATCGCCCGAGGGTCAAAAGGCCCTGTTCCAGCGCTTCAGCCAGGTCGATCACAGCGTCGGCGGCACGGGCCTGGGCCTGCTCATCTGTAAGCAACTGGTCGAACTGATGGGCGGTCGTATCGCCGTCGCCAGCCGGCCGGGCGAAGGCTCGGAATTCTGGTTCGAAATACCGGTCGCATCCTGCGTTCAAACCGTAGCCGCCACCCCGGACTGGCTGGGTGAGGATGCTCGCCTGGGCCAGGTTCTCGTCGCCGACGACCACGCCGCCAGTCTCGATGTCGTCAGCGTGCTGCTGCGTTCGCAAGGCTACAGCGTCGATACGGCGCACAATGGCGCCGAGGCTCTGCAAGCCTGTATCGAGCGCCGCTACGACCTGATCCTGATGGATGTCGCCATGCCTGTCATGGATGGTCTGCTGGCCGCCCGCGGTATCCGATCCAGCAGTGAATTGAATGCCCGCACGCCCATTATTGGCCTGACCGCCGGCGGTGGCGACCGTCGTCTCGACTGTCTGGCGGCGGGTATGTGCGACCTGGTGGCCAAGCCGATCTTGCCGGCGACGCTTCTGCTGACCGTGTCATCGTGGCTCCGCGATGGCGAAACCGACAACGCTTTGCGCAAGGAGACAGCGCGATGACCATGAGTGACAAGCGCCGGATCCTGATCGTCGAAGACAATCACGATATCGCCGAACTGCTGGTCATCCGGCTTGAGCTGGCGGGCTATATGACCAGCGTGGCGCGTAATGTCGACGGCGCCCTGTCGCAGGTCTTCAGCTTCAAGCCGGCCGGCATCCTGCTCGATATCGGCCTGCCCGACGGTGACGGATTTGCCGTGCTGAAAGCGCTGAAAGTGGGCGCCAAGACGCGCGATATACCGGTCTTGATGCTGACGGCGCGTCAGGCCATGAGCGATATCCAGCGCGCCCTGGCCCTGGGCGCCCAGGATTACGTCACCAAGCCATTCGACGACCAAAAGCTGTTGCAGCGCGTGGCGCGTTTGCTGGGCCTGCCGATCCCAAAGCTTGTCAAGGAACAGACGCTCTACAGGTAGGGCGGAAGTAAGACGTTTTGAAACATTCGTGTTTCACGCCCTTCTTGCAAACTCAACCGCCTGCGACATGACAACGCATTAAGACTGCAAATCATTCGCTTGACCCCCGGGGTCGTGAAATGATAATCATTCGCAATGAAACTGACTGACCTGCCTGCTTTTGCTCCGGCCCTTGTAACCGGCGTGCGTGACGTAACCGAAGGCGACTCCATCGCCAACCGCCTGCGCGAGCTGGGCTTTGTCGATGGCGAGCCGGTAACCGTGGTGGGGCGTGGGCCTATCGGCGCCGATCCGTTGCTGGTTCAGATCGGTTTCACGCGCTTTGCCCTGCGTCGCGCCGAGGCGGCGCGCGTGACTGTCGAGCAGGCAGCATAAGATGGATGCCCTGACCATCGCCCTTGTCGGCAATCCCAACTGCGGGAAGACGGCCCTGTTCAACCAGCTGACCGGCGCCAAGCAGAAGGTGGCCAACTATGCCGGTGTCACGGTCGAGCGCAAGGAAGGTCAGTTCACCGCGCCCAGCGGCCGCAAGGTCCAGGTGCTGGATCTGCCCGGTACCTATAGCCTGGAGGCCATGGGCCCCGACGAAATCATTACCCGCGACGTCTGCCTGGGCCGCCGACCGGGCGAGCAAATGCCGGACCTTATCGTCTGCGTCGCCGATGCCACCAATCTGCGCCTGCACCTGCGTTTCGTGCTCGAAGTCAAGCGCCTGGGCCGCCCGATGATCCTGGCGCTCAACATGATGGATGCCGCGCGCGCCCGCGGTATCCGCATCGATCGCGATCTGCTGGAAAAGGCGCTCGGCGTCCCGGTCATCGAAACCGTCGCCGTCAAGGCCGGCGGCACCGCCGACCTTGTCGCCCATCTCGACCGCAATGTCGCGGCCCACATCCCGACTGTCGACGACCAGGATGACCTGCACGCCCAGGTTCGCGATATCCTGCAGACCGCCGTCGTTATGCCGACGCGTACCTCCGGTATCGACGACAGGCTGGATCGCGTGTTGCTGCACCCGGTTTACGGCGTGTTGATCCTGCTGGCCGTCATGTTCGTCGTCTTCCAGGCCGTTTTCACCGGCGCCACGCCGGTCATGGATCTGATTACGGCGGGTTTCGACTGGCTCGGCAATCTGGTGCGCGCGGGGATGCCGGACGGGCTGCTGAAAAGCTTCATCGCCGATGCGGTGATTGGCGGCGTCGGATCCGTCATTGTCTTCCTGCCGCAGATTCTGATCCTGTTTTTCTTCATCCTGTCGCTGGAAGAATCCGGCTACCTGCCACGCGCCGCCTTCCTGCTCGATAACCTGATGTCGAAGGCCGGCCTGACCGGGCGTTCCTTCATTCCGCTGCTGTCCAGCCATGCCTGCGCCATCCCCGGCATCATGGCGACGCGATCGATCCACGATACGCGCGATCGCATGACGACTATCCTGATCGCGCCGCTCATGACCTGTTCGGCGCGCCTGCCGGTCTATTTCCTGCTGATCGGCACCTTCATTCCCGAACAGACCCTATTCGGCTTCCTGAGTTTCCGCGCCCTGATCCTGTTCGGCATGTATGTGATCGGTATCGTTGGCGGCCTGCTGGTCGCCTTCGTCATGAAGCTGTTCCGCAGCGACAAAAGCGAACATCCCCTGATGATGGAATTGCCGTCCTATCGCCTGCCAACCGCACGCAACCTGGCCATCGGTCTGTGGGAACGCGCGCGCATCTTTATGCGGCGCATCACCGGCACCATCTTCGCCGCCAACACCATATTGTGGGTACTGACCAGTTTCCCGGGCAAGCCGGCCGGCGCCACCGGACCGGACATCGATTATTCGTTCGCCGGCATAGTCGGCCACGCCCTGCAGCCGGTGTTCGCGCCGGTCGGTTTCAACTGGCAGATATGCGTTGCCCTGATCCCCGGCCTGACGGCGCGCGAAGTCGCCGTCTCGTCGCTGGGCACGGTCTATTCCGTCGCCGGCAGCGACGATAGCGCCACCACGGCGCTCAGTCACATAATCGGAGCGCAATGGTCGCTGGCGACGGCGCTGTCCCTGATCGCCTGGTACGTTTTCGCCCCGCAATGCATGTCGACCCTGGCGGTCATCCGCCGCGAAACCAATTCGTGGAAGATGGTCGGCATCACCGCGGGCTACCTGTTCGCCCTGGCCTATATCGCCTCCTTCATCACCTATCAGATCGCGGTACGACTATGATTTACGCTATTGTCCAGGCCGTCATTATCTCCGCCGTCGTCGCCTTCAGTCTTTGGCAGGTGGCGCGCAAGGTCATGCCGAAAAGCGTCCATGCCTTGCAGGTCAAAGGTTCGGAAGTCCTGAACCGCGCCGATATGCCGGTGGTCGTCCAGGCGGTCGGTAAATCCCTGCAACCGTCCACCGCGCCAGCCACGGGCTGCGGCAGCGGTTGTGACACCTGTAAGGCCTGCGCCAGTTTCAAGAAGGTTTAACAGCGTAGGCGGCTACAGTTTTCATCATCGATCTGTGCGAATGCGACGCAAACTTAACCTATTCGGAGCGTTCGTTGTAATGGAGTGCCCCAAAAGGCCCACATCTACTCCGAATCTCCACATTTTACCGGTTTCGAGACTTATCCCTGACTGGCCAAATGGTTCAATAGCGCTCGCAGGCGCGCCGGATCGACCGGCTTGTGGATCAGAAAAACACCCCCGGTTTGCGCCCGCCGCATCAGATCTGAATCGACGTCGCCGGTGATCAGAGCCAGGCCCGCTGTCGTGCCGGCCTCTTTCAGGCCCGTCAGAAAGTCCAGTCCGACATGGCCTTCGCGCAGGCGATAATCGCACAGCACCACCTGGAACGGCGCGCCCTGTAATGCCGTTCGCGCCTCATCCAACGTACCGGCGACGGCGAAATCCAAACCCCACCCTGTCAACAGCAGATCGAGCGCCTCGCGCACCGCCTGGTCGTCGTCGACGATCAGCACGCGCAAGCCGGCGGTCAGGTCGGCGATCGTCGATTGCGGCGCCTTGGCCACTGTAGCCCCGGGCGTCTCGCGCTTCAGGTCGAACGAAAATCGCGAGCCGCTGCCCAGTTTTGACACCAATTCAATATGGCTGTCCATCAGCACCGCCGTGCGCGCCGCGATGGCTAGCCCCAGACCCAGCCCCTTGCGGCGGTCGCGCTCGGTATTGCCGATCTGGACGAACTCTTCGAAGATGCGGACCTGGTCGGCGTCGTCGATGCCCTGGCCGGAATCGGTGACCTGCAAGCTGACGTGAGAGCCGCGTCGCCGTGCCGCGATCAGCACCCCGCCGGCCGCCGTATAGCGCAGGGCATTAGCGATCAGGTTCATCAGGATCTGCTCGCTCAACATCTCGTCACCGCACACCCATAACGAAGTCGGGCGCAGCCGCAGCGTCAGGTTCTGCGCCCGCGCGATCGGAGCGAAATAGTGCTCCAGCCGGTCGAACAAAGGCTGGACGGCAAAGGCGGTCATGTCCTTGCTCACCGCGCCGGCCTCCAGGCGCGACAGGTCGAGCAGGCCGTTGAACAGAGTCTCCATGGCGCCGATATTGTCCTGGATCTTACGTACCAGCTCATGGCCGTCGGTATCCAGGGCAAAGCTTTTCAACGAGCCGGAAAACAGACTCAGCGCATAGAGCGGCTGGCGCAGATCGTGGCTGGCGGCCGCCAGGAACTGAGACTTGGCGAGGTTGGCGGCTTCTGCCTGGCGCCAGGCGGCTTCGGCGCGTTCTCGCGCCAGCCGCGTCTCTTCCAGCAATTCGATGTTCTCGAAGCGGATGGCGAAACCTTCGCGCAAAGCCCGGCTTTGGACGCGTGAAAACAGGATCATGATCAAGGCGAACAGGGCCGAAGCCAGGCCCAGGACAATATGGCCGAAATCGCCGACCATCAGCATCTTGACCAGGACCATGACGAAAATGGTGCCAACAAAGGCGTAGCAGCCCGGCAGGTTATAGGCATTGCCGGGCACGCTGCCGGCTGAGATGCCATAGAGGCCGCACAGGGTCAAAGCCAGGGTTATAGGTTCTGTCGGATGGGTGAACAAGAAGACCGTGGCGCCCCAGATCAGACCCGCCACCAGCATATAGCCGGTATAGGCATGCGCCCACAGGGCCAGTTCGGCATCTGTCGGTTGCCTCCGACGATAGACCAGCAACAGAACCAGTCGCACCACCTGGCTGAGCGCCTGCACGACCAGCCAGGCGATGACCAGGCCGTGCGGCGAATAGGGCCAGGCGGTGAAGCCCATAAAGACGGTGACCGTGATGGCGGCGGCGAAAGAGTTTGGGACCTGTTTATACAGGGTCAGAATGGCCTGGACCGTGACCGGGTCGATGGCTCGCGTCTTCACGCGATCAGTCCGCGGGAACGCGCTTCCATGACCGCCCGGATGCGGCTCTGGACACCGAGATGCTTGAAGATGACGGTGAGGTGGGCGCGCACGGTGCGGTCGGCCAGGCCTAGGCGGTCCTCGATCTCCTTGTTGGCGCAACCCTTGCCCAACAGGTCAAGCACTTCAAGCTGGCGCGGCGTCAGGGCATCGTCGTCGCCGTCTTCGGCTTCATCCGGATCGTCGAAATGGATGCCGCCCGCCAGGATATCGTCGAGCGCCGCCATGATGGCGATGGGGTTGAGGCTCTTCGAGATGAAGCCCGAGGCGCCGAGATGTCGCGCCCGCAACCGCGCCGCCCGGTCGTCGCGGCCGGAGATCATCACCCGAGGCGTCAACGGATCCAGCCGCGCCAGGGTTAGCAAGGCGTCGAAGCCCGAGCCGTCGGGCAGCATGATGTCGATGAGGATGCAACTGACCGGCTGAGCGGATGCCAGGAACTCGGTCGCCTCGGCGATGGTGGCGGCCAGGGATACCTGGAACGACGGTCTCTGTCCCTGGCAGGTCGCGACGAACCCACCGCAGAACAGGGGATGATCGTCGATCAGCAGGATGTGGGTCATTCAGGCCGCGCGCACAGGGATGCTAAAGAACTCTGTTATAACGCTTATTTTCACTTTGGGCAGTGCAAATATGCCTGAATAGCCGTTTCCCGCGTCCGCCCCTTACCGGCTGGCGGCCAGGGCCTTGGCGCCGGCTGTCAAGCTGGCAAACGACTTGGCGAAGCACAATCTCAGGACCGGCAGGTCGCGGCCGCTGTCGCAAAAGGCCTGTAGCGGTATCGAAGCGACGCCGTGATGCTCGACCAGGGTCCGGGCATAGGCGAGGCCCGAACCGGCAATGTTTGATGCCGGCAGGTCGATATTGACGAAATAGGTGCCTTCACTGGGCAGCAGCGCGAAACCGGCTTCGCTCAGCAGGCCGGCCAGATAGTCGCGTTGTGCTCGCAGGTCCGCCAGGGCTTCGTCGAATCGTGCCTTCGGCAGGCCGAGGCCATAGGCGACGCCGTGTTGCAAGGCAGGCGCCGTGGCAAAGGTGATGAATTGATGGGCGCGGACGACGGCGTCGACCAACTCCGGCGCCGCGACGACAAAACCGACCTTCCAGCCCGTGAGGGAAAACATCTTGCCGGCTGAGCCGATCTTGATCGAGCGTTTGGCCAAGGCCGGCACGTGCAGCACGCTGAGGTGCGGCTTGTCGAAAACGACCTGTTCCCAGACCTCGTCGCTGATGACGACTGTGTTGAAGCGTTCACAATAGCCGGCCAGCAAGCTCAGTTGCTCATGGTCGAAACAGTGGGTCGTCGGGTTGTTCGGCGTGGTGATCATGACGGCGCGCGTCTTGTCATTGAACACCGCCTTCAGGTCGTCGTCTGAAAAGCGCCAATGGGGCGGCGACAGAGAGACGATACGCGGGATGCCGCCGGCGCGCCGGATCAACGGCACATAGGCATCGTAAACCGGCTCGAAGACCACGACCTCGTCACCCGGCGAGATCACGGTCAGCAGGGCGGCGCAGATCGCTTCGGTGGCGCCGGAGGTAATCAGAACCTCGCGATCGGCATCCAGTTTGATACCTTGATGAGCGCCGTAAAACTGCGCAACCGCCTCGCGCAGAACGGGAAGGCCGCGCATCGGGGCGTATTGGTTGGACCGGTCGCGCAAAGCGCGGGCGGCGGCTTCGCGCACGTCGGGGAAGCCGTCGTCTTCGGGAAAACCCTGGCCGAGATTGATGGCGCCGCGCGCCTTGGCCTCCAACGACATGGTCTCGAAAATGCTGGTTTTTAATTCGGCAAAGACAGGATTCATCGGGCTCCCTCGGGTTACGAACCTGTCTTAACCCACTTAGGCGTCTTCGTGAATGCGCGCCTGCGCCGCGGACAGGACGTCGGCATTGATCCACGCACCGATCGCATGGTCGCGAGGCAAGAGATGATGGCTTTGCAACCAGGTTTGCAGGGTTTCCAAAGCCGCCAGGCGTTCGGGCTCTAGACCCAGTCCGGCGCCGTCGACCAGCAGTGTGCCATAGGCCGCTTCGGCATCGCCGTATTCGACCTTGCCTTCCAGCGCCGCCTGTTTCAGCGCTTCACGCGGGAAGTCGCGCGCCCAATGGGCCGCTTGCAACAAATTACCGGTCAGGCGGGTGACGATGTCGGGACTGAACTCGAGCAAGGTTTGATCGACTGTCAGGGCGCGCAGTTCGACCAGGCCGGCGAGGCGGGCATCACCCTTGATATCCTCCGGTGAGAAACGCTTGACGACTTTCAGATGCGCCGAGCGCGCCAGCTCGATACCCTTGGCGCCATAGAGGATGGCGACATCGGTCTGGCCGCTGAGCAGGGCTTCAACCTCGCGCCGCGCCACATCGCCGAACGGCACACTGGGGTGATCGGCGACGACCGGTGCGAATTCGATGTCCTGGGTCGGCACACCGGCATAGGCCAACACGGCTTCCCAGGCGCGCAGAGAACGCACCTGAGCCGGGGAGAAGTTGCCGGCTTCCTTCGGTAGGGACAGACGACGCCCGACAAGCTCGCGCAGGTTCGTGATGCCCTGGCTGGGGCGCGTCACGATGCTGATGGCATGCCAGGTCTGGCCGACAGCCAGCAGGCGCGAGCGACCGTTTAATCCGTGCGCCCACAGAGCCGTCGCCGCGTCCGCCTCGCGGATCAGGTTGGGCAGGCTGTGATCGAGATGGCCCTGGCGGACGCTGGGTGTCGAGTTTTCGCGCACCGAGACGATATAGACATTTTCGCGAAGGAACTCGCGCTGCAACACACCGCGATTGGCCACTAGGCCCATGGCCGTCAAGGTTGGGCAGCGCGCATACCATAGGCTTTGCGGCGTCGCCGGGGTCTTTGACGGCGTGACGGGCGGGCGGAATACGGACATGGCAGGGTCTCCAACTTGCGGCAGGTGGAAAGCCTATCATTTCAGTGTAGATTTGGCGCGCCAGAAATTTTGGTTGCTCAGGCGACGATTTCTAAAGTGCCGTTAGAGCGTAGATGACACCTTCCAAAGATCAATCCCGCCTTCGGTGGCGAAGCTGTCGATGGCCACCAGCTCTTCCTTGCTGAAGGCGAGATTGTCGAGGCTCTTCAACGTATCGGCCAGTTGTTCGACCGTGCGGGCGCCGACAAGGGCAGAGGTTACGCGTGGATCGCGCAGCACCCAGGCAATCGCCATCTGGGCCAGGGTCTGGCCGCGCGATTGGGCGATCTTGTTGAGCTCGCCGATCCGGCGGATATTGTCATCGGTGATCAGGCTGGTGCGGAAGGAACCGCCCTTGGCGGCGCGGGCGTCGGCCGGAATGCCCCCCAGATATTTCGTGCTGAGCAGGCCCTGGGCCAGGGGCGAGAAGGCGATGCAACCGGTGCCGAGAGCTTCCAGCGTATCGAGCAGGCCGTCTTCGATCCAGCGGTTGAGCATGGAGTAGGACGGTTGGTGGATCAGTAGCGGCACGCCTTCGGACTTCAGAATTTCAGCGGCCTTTTGCGTCAGTTCGGGCGAATAGGACGAGATGCCGACATAGAGCGCCTTGCCTTGACGGTGCAGGGTGGCCAGCGCCCCCATGGTTTCTTCCATAGGCGTTTCCGGATCGACGCGGTGCGAATAGAAGATGTCGACATAGTTGAGACCCATGCGCTTCAAGCTTTGGTCGCAACTGGCGATCAGGTATTTGCGCGAACCGCCGACATCACCGTAAGGCCCCGGCCACATGTCCCAGCCGGCCTTTGTCGAGACGACCAGCTCGTCGCGGTGGGCCTTGAAATCGGTCGCCATGACGCGGCCGAAATTTTCCTCGGCCGACCCGTAAGGCGGGCCGTAGTTGTTGGCCAGGTCAAAATGAGTGATACCGTGATCGAAGCCATAACGCAGCATGTCGCGGCCGGTTTCGAAGACGTCGTCACCGCCGAAATTCTGCCAAAGCCCCAGGCTGATCGCCGGCAGTTTCAAGCCGGAACGGCCGCAACGGCGATAGGGCATGGTGTCGTAGCGCGTCGGCGCGGCGGCATAGGGAACGGGAAAGGCCATGTGATTGTCTCTTTGGTTATGGGTCAAGGGCCTGTGGCCCTTGCCGCCGGAGGCTCTTAAGGTAAGCTGGTTAGAATAGCTGTGACGCCGAGTTGGGCGATTTCGACGTCTTCAACGCCCGACAGGCCACTGACGGCAACGGCGCCGACGCATTGACCGTCGACCATGACCGGCGCGCCGCCGTCCCAGCCGACATAGCGCGAATCGCCGTGATAATGGACGTCGGAGCCGTCTGCCTGGGCGGCGCGGCCCAGGTCGCCGGACAGGCCGCGCACGCGGGCGGCGGTATAGACCTTGTTCTGAGCGATAACTATGGGCGGCAACGCGCAGCCGTCGGTGCGCCACAGGGCGAGGATTTCGCCATGACTATCGCCGACCGCGACGACACCGGCCTTGCCGCGGCGTTTCAGCTCGGCAACGCAGGCGTCTATGGCCAAACGGGCTTCGGCCTCGCCGAGATTGAGTTGGTTTTGCATGGCGTTCCTCTTTTTGTGGCTCAAGCGCCGGACTAGGCGTCCCCCCGGGGCTCCTCGCAAGGCTCGGGCGCACGCGTGTGCTTGCCGGCTAGGCCGGAAATTCTTTTATGTGGTGACCTGAATAAGGAGCGTGCCGCCTGACTGTCAAGCCATCAAAGCGCTTGACGACAGCGCTGTCAACGTGGCTATCTGACAAAAAACAAAACTTATCAGAGAAGACACGTCCAAGGAGCCGACTATGAAATCCTCCCGCATTTTTAGGGGCGCGATCTCGCTTGCCGCCCTGCTGATCGCCTCAACGCAGATGGCCCAGGCGGCCAAGCCCATCGATCCCAATGTCGTGCATCCCAAACTGTGGCCAGTTGGTAAATCGCCGATAGGGCTCGATCCGGCTATCGAGGCGAAGATCGATGCTCTGTTGAAAAAGATGACGGTCGAGGAAAAGGTCGGCCAGGTCATCCAGCCGGAATGGAAGTCGATCAAGCCGGAAGAGGTGACGCAGTATCACATCGGCTCGATCGAAAACGGCGGCGGCGCCGTGCCGGGCGGCAACAAACATTCCACCGTCAAGGATTGGGTCGATTTGATCGAGCCCTATTACGATGCGTCCATGGCGCCTGGCCAGAATGTCACGATCCCGCTGATCTGGGCTTCCGACGCCGTCCACGGCCATAACAATGTCTATGGCGCCACGCTTTTTCCGCATAATGTCGGCCTGGGCGCCGCCCACGACCCGGCCCTGATCCGGAAGATCGGCGAAGCGACCGCAGCCGAAGTGCGCTCGACAGGCATGGACTGGTCGTTTGCCCCGACCATCGCCGTGGCGCGCGACGATCGCTGGGGCCGCAGTTACGAAAGCTATTCCGAGGATCCGAAGATCGTCTCCGAATATGCCGCTGCCATGGTCGCCGGACTGGAAGGCCAGGGCGCGACCTTCCTCGACAAGGACCATGTTATTTCGACAGCTAAGCATTTCCTGGGCGACGGCTCGACCTCGGGCGGGCGCGACCAGGGCGATTCCCTGGTCAGCGAGCAGGAACTGGCGACCATCCACGGCATTGGTTACAAATCCGCGATCGATGCCGGCACGCAGTCGATCATGGCGTCTTATAATAGCTGGCACGGCGTCAAGATGCACGCCAACAAGGCGTTGATGACGACCATCCTGAAGGACCAAATGGGCTTTGACGGCTTCATCATGGGCGACTGGCTGGCGCACGGTCAAATTCCGGGTTGCAGCAATACCGACTGCGCTACCGCCTTCAACGCCGGGCTCGATATTTTTAATGAGCCCCAGGGCTGGAAGGAATTGTACGCCAATCTGATCCGCGAAGTGAATGACGGCACCATCCCGAAAGCGCGCCTCGATGACGCTGTGCGACGGATCCTGCGCGTGAAATACCGCATGGGCGTGTTCGACGAGCCAGCGCCGAATCTGCGGCCGAATACGTTCAGGCCCATCGGCACGCCGGAGCATCGGGCCATTGCGCGGCAAGCGGTGGCGGAATCGCTGGTCCTGCTGAAGAACAATGGCGTTTTGCCGATCAAGGCCAGTGCTACCGTATTGATCGCCGGTGACGGCGCCAACAATGTCGCCATGCAGTCGGGCGGCTGGACCCTGAGCTGGCAAGGCGCCGACAACGGCCCGGCCGATTTTCCCGGCGCCACATCGATCTATGAAGGCTTGAAGGCGCAGATCGAAGCCTCCGGCGGCCAGGCCCTGTATAGCCCGGACGGCACCAGTCCGCAAAAGCCTGACGTGGCCATCGTCGTCTTCGGCGAAACGCCCTATGCCGAATTCATGGGCGACCAGTCCGACGTCGCCCTGCACCATGACAATGTCGAAAGCCTGGAAATGCTGAAGCGCCTGAAAGCGCAAGGTATTCCGACCGTGGCGGTGATGTTGTCCGGCCGCCCGCTCTACGTCAATCCGCAGATCAATGCGGCCGATGCCTTTGTCGCCGCCTGGCTGCCGGGATCGGAAGGCGAGGGCGTCGCCGATGTCCTGTTGGGCAAACAGGACTTCACCGGCAAGCTCAGCTTTTCGTGGCCGAAGCGGCCGGATCAGACTCCGCTCAATGTCGGCGACGCTAATTATGACCCGCAGTTCGCCTATGGTTTCGGCTTAAGCTATGCCGCGCCGGCGGTCACGGGCGAGTTGGCCGAGGTGGCCGGCAAAGTCAAATACGGCGAGAAGAATGTCTATGTGACTGGTAAGAAGGGAAGTATTGGGGGCGATGTGTGGAACGGCTATCAGCTGTTCATCGGCGACGCCAATGTACCGCGCATGGCCTATGTCGGAACGAAAACGGTGCTGTACGGATCTGCAGCGATCGTGATGCAGCCGGCTGACGGCGGCGTCAACGTCGTGTGGGGCGGCAAAAAGGACGCCTGGTTCGAGGTGGCAGCGGACGCGCCTTCGGACATTGCGCGCGAGGCCAACGGCGCCATGATGCTCAGTGTGCGGATGAAGGTCAATTCGGCCCCTTCGGCTGGTGTGGTGTTAGGAGCCGGCGCCGGTACTGTTCCGGTGACCAAGCTGCTGACGCCGGGCGAGGTCACGGTGAACGTACCCTTGTCGTGCTTCGCTGCCGGCCAGGACCTGTCCAAGACTCCAAGCGTCGCCCATCTCGCGACCCCCGGAACGCTCGACGTGACCGTCTATGATGTCCGCCTGATCGAAACCCAGCCCGGCGCCGCCTGTCCCACTTAAGTTATGGGTCGAGGGCCTGTGGCCCTCGCCGCCGGAGGCGCTTACTTTTCTTCGCCTGCGCCTTCAAAGGGTGTGATACATAGGGCTGCCTGCATAGCCGAGCACAGCGTCTCCTTAACGTGCGAAAAATCCTCGGTCGCCTTAATCTGGCGCGCCTGGTCTTTCATAAAATCGGCCGCGTCCGGCCAGAAGCGTTCATAGCTATAGGGATGGATCCTCGCCGAAATCAGCGGTGCGGCAGCCTGGACGTCTGTAATATTATGGAAGGTGTCGTCGACAAAATAGACGTCGGTGTAACGCGCCGGCAAGGAACTCAGCAGCAGGTGCAGGAGAAAGCCCTTGTCCTGACCGGACGCCATCATGACGCCGTCGGATACGGTAACGGGGTAGAAGGGCTGGGCTTGGACCTTGAGATGCAGACGGCGGGCGGCGGCGCGGATTTGGGCGTCGCTCAGCTTGCCACGGCGGACGCACAGCGGCGGCCCGCATTCGGGTGCCGAACTGAGATCGATGCCGGCCCTGGCCAGGGCGCCTTCGGTGGCGCCGCGCAGATCGGAACCGCGAGCGCTCAGGGCATAGATGGGGATATGGGCGGCCTGGAGACTATCGATCAGGACGGCGGTGTCGGGCTGGGTCGGTACCATCTGGCCGAGTTGCAGCAGGGCGGCGTTATCGGTGATCAGTTTTTGAAACGCGGCCTTGCCTTGCGGTGTACTGGGATCGTCGAGCGACTTTTGCCAGTTGAACCATGTGTCGCTGCCGAGGTCCTGCGGCATGGTCAGCAGGGTGTTATCGATGTCGAAGACGACAAGGACACGCTTACCTTGGCGGGCGGCAGCGATGGCGGCCTGGACCGGAATGCCGAGGTCGTTGACCGATTGGTAGTTGGGGATGGCATGCGGATGGAAGCGCGCCCGGTGCGTCTGGGCGTCGGCGGGCGATGTCAGGGCCAGAAGGGCGAGAATAAAAAGGGCAAGATAGCGGTGCAACTGGATCGTCCGTACACGGCGCTTCAGAATAGCACAGGCAAAAGCGATGACAAATGAAACCTTCACCCCTTGCCATTGACGATTTGTTGCAAGCTCTTGAGCAACTCGGCGCGCGTACGCGCTGAGAGCGGACCCAATCCGCCCTGATGGTCGCGTGGGATATGAGCAACGGGATCGCCGTGGATCTGAAAGATGTAGTTATCGAACATGGCCTTCCAATAGACCTTGTCGGCCGGCGAAATGTCCTTGAGCGCGATCAGGGCGGCCAGGAAGGCTGACATCGGATTGTCCGCGGTGTTGGCGCTATTGCCCCACCAATAATTGACCAGGATGTTGAAGGTGTCGAGTGACTGGACGTGATGCCACCAGTATTTCGGGACATAGAGGGCATCGCCCGGCTCCATATCGGCGACCTGGGCGTATTTCAAAGCTTCAGCCAGTTTGGGGTAGCGTTCGAAATCGGACTCTTCGAGACTGGCCAGGGATATAGCGCGGCCAGATGGCGTGTGGTCCATGGGGCCGATATAGAGGTTGGCCACTTGCTCCGGCGGAAAAAGCGTGAAGCGGCGGTGTCCCGCAACGACGCAGGCGATATTGTGGTCGTTATCGTTATGGGTTTGCGCCCGTGTGGCATTGCTGATCCAGATACGCGGAGCGATCGTTGGTGGCAGGATGGGATTGGGATTTTCGCCGGCAAAGCGCGGCAGGAAGTCGCGAATGATGCTTGACTGGATATAGGTATAAGGCGGGTTCGGATGATCGACGACGGCGAGGATCTGGTCGATCCCGGCGGAAATCGACTTGAAACGCTTGTTGAAATTGAATTCGTGCATATCGGCTGCGTAGGCGAAGCGGCCTTTGACGGCAGATGTGGCTTCGAGGACGGTCGTCGGTTGGCCGTTATCCATAGCCTTGATGTAGGCGGCAATATCGCGGGCACCATGCCGCGCTGCGGCGACCGCCGGCCATTTCGCGACCAATCCCTTGATCAGGATCGGTTGGGCGGCTGGCAAAATCTCGGCCGCAAACGATTGTGCAGAGAGCGCTTCCAATGCCTTGACGGTGGGAATCGGGGGCAGGCCGGACATATCAAGAACCTCGTCGCGTGGGAGTTTTGTCGTAAATCATGGTATCAAGGATGACAAGGCCGGGTCTCGGCGGCCAAATTGCGGCGAATTATGGCAACAGACCAATCCAAGGCCGGTTGGTTGGGCCGAAGGGTGAAATACAATCGAAAGATTTGCATAGGTGCATGGATGCAACGACATCTGTGTCCCTGCATCCACGACGATGATTGCTGGGCGGGAAGGAAAAGCCCTTTAATTTAAAGGTATTTTGCGCGACCGGATAATTTCAACAGCCCAAGATTACATCATCTATAACATAACATATACAGGTGGTGGTTGTTTTGCTCGGCGATCCAGCTGTGGACTTGGTTGTCCGAAAATAGCGCCTGATGGTGTTGCAGGTGTTGCATTCGTGCCATTATGCGCGGCGATTGTGGCGAAAAGTTCATAAAGCTGCTGGATATTTGCAGAGGTTTTATATAACAAATAAAGACGAAATAATTAATCAGGTCGAGAAGCGTCACAAAGTTCACACCGGATTCCACACTGTCGCTACCCCCATGTGTCACGGCAAATTTTTGACCAATGAGTCAAAAAATGTCACGAAAGGGAGGCGGGAGCTGAGCGTTTAAAAAAATTACGCCCAGTCAGGACCTGTTTACCAAAGCGCTTTACCATCGTCAGGGTTGCTGTTTTGTAACAACGGTCTCACCGGCAGGATCTCGGGCCTGTCGTAAAGACAATTAGGGAGAAGAAGTATGAAAAGTTCCAAGGCCCAGTTCGGGCTGATGCTTAAAGGCGGCGTATCGGTGGTAGCGCTAACCGCGATGGCGGCGACGCTGGCGGGTCCCGCTTTCGCGCAAGACGCCGCGCCGGCGGCGACTGAGCCGGCAGCAAGTGATGCGCAAGAGGTTGTGGTCGTAGGGGTACGCCGCTCTCTGAAGACTGCGCAGCAGATCAAGCGCGATGCCGATACGGTTGTCGATTCGATCACTGCCAACGATATCGGGGCCTTCCCGGACAAGTCCGTCGCCGAAGCGCTGCAACGCGTCGCCGGTATCACGGTTTCCCGCTTTGCCGCCACGGGCGACACGGCCCACTTCTCGGCCGAACCGTCTGGCGTTCTCGTCCGCGGCCTGTCGCAGGTGCGTTCGGAATTCAATGGCCGCGACACCTTCTCGGCCAACTCGTCGCGCGGTCTGTCTTGGGGTGACGTTTCGCCCGAATTGATGGCTCGTGTCGACACCTATAAGAACCAGACGGCTGACCTGATCGAAGGCGGCATCGCCGGCTCGATCGATCTGCGCACACGCGTGCCTTTCGATTCCAAGGGCCGGTTGATAGCTCTGTCGGCCGATGCCGTTTATAACGATTTGTCGAAGCAAACGACGCCGGCCATCTCCGGTATCTATTCCAACCGCTGGGATACGGAAGTCGGTGAATTCGGCATCATGCTGAATGCCGCCTATTCGTTGGTCAAGACTGATTCGCAGGGCGTTCAGTACGGCCGCATCGGCATTTTCGACAAGAGCGTCTTCAATACGCCAGGCAAGGTCTATATTCCGACCAACCTGACGTTCCACGACAACCTCTATACACGGACCCGTAAGGGTATTGCGGCCGCGGCCCAATGGCAGAACCACGACCACACCATGGTCGCGACCTTGCAATATAACAACTCGAAGTACGACAATAGCTGGGAAGAACACTATCTCTCGGCCGGCGCCTTCGGTATGTGGCAAGTCGTTCCGTCGAACGTCTATACCGACAAGACGATTGTCGAGCCCCTGGCTGGCACCTCGTTCACTTTCGACGAAAACGGCTTCTTCCAGACCGGCACCATGACATCCAAGCTGCTCGACAGCTCGGCCAATGGTCCGTTCGGCATGAACGACCAGGGTCAGCCCTTCTTCTCGGGTTGCTATGACTGGGCCGGCAAGACCGATGCGCAATGCCGTCAGGCAGCCAGCGTCGGAACCGGTACGCGTTATGCGACGACCGAGGAAGGCACGGAAGATACGTCCTTCAACTTCAAGTGGGATCCGACCGAAAAGCTGAAGATCAACTTCGACGTCCAGTATGTCCATTCGACGGTCGATAACTATGACATGACTGCCGATACGGCCAGCTATGCCCGCACCAAGTTCGACTTCACCGGCAAATATCCGCACCTGACCTTCACTCAGCCGGATGCCAGCGACAACTTTGCCGCTTCGTCGGGTTTCTTGTCGAACCAGCAGAACTACCACACCAACGATTTGATGGACCACGCTGAAACCAGCGAAGGCCACGAAATCGCCACCAAGCTCGAAGGCCAATATTCCTTCGAAGGCGGCGGCTGGCTCGACTCCCTGAAGGCCGGCGTCCGTTACGCCGACCGCGAACAAACCATTCGCTGGTCGACCTATAACTGGCAGAGCATCACCCAGCCGTGGAACAGCAGCCCGTCGATCGACTCGTGCTACTCGGTCAACGCGAACTATAACAATGGCAGCGTTCACTGCTATCCGAAGGTCTATGAGACCCACAGCTTCGGCGAAGATCTCCTCGGCGGCGGCCTGATGAACAAGCAAGAGTTCGTCTTCACCAAGATGGACGCCATCAAGGACCGCGAGGGCTTTGCCAAGGCGATGAATGCCGGTGCGCTCGGCTTCCCCGGCTGGACGCCTCTGTGTATGCGTGCCAACCGCGTTGCCAACACCTGCTACCTGCAACAGGAAACCAGCTCGGTGTCTGAAAAGACCCAGGCGGCTTATCTGATGCTGAAGTTCGGCGGCGGCGACAAGATGCTGTTCGGCAAAACGGTCTCCGGAAATGTGGGCCTGCGCTGGGTTCAAACGACCGACCAGACCGATGGTTATATCACCTATCCGACCCAGCAATGGTTGAGCTCTCTGACCTGCGTCATCGGTGGTCCTAACCCGCAACCGGCAGACCGCCAGCTCGGCTGCTTGATCGGTACTCCGGGCGCGACCAATATCAATAATGCCGTACTGTTCTCGACCGGTACCGGCAAGGCCCAGACTTCGGACAAGACGCATATCAACTTCTTGCCGAGCTTCAACGTGAAGTTCAATCTGAGCGACACCTGGATTCTGCGCTTTGCGGCTTCGCGTGCCATGTCGCGTCCCGACATGGGCTACCTGAAGAACTTCATCGCAATCGGCAGCCCGCAGATAGATCTGACCTGTACGACCAGCCCTGAGCGTTGTATCAAGGACTCGTCGGGTAAGAATGTCGACTACAAGCCTTTGTTGACGGCTTCGGCGGGTAACCCGTACCTGAAGTCGACGACGGCCGACCAGTTCGATATCGTGCTGGAAAATTACTTCGCGTCCGTGGGTTCGTTCAGCTTCGACCTGTTCTACAAGAAGTTCGACAACTACATCCAGTTCGGTAACTACACGACCAACTTCACCAATAACGGTGTCACCGAGACCATCAAGGTCAATGGTCCGATCAATGCCGATGGCGCCAAGATCAAGGGCTTCGAAGTCGCTTATCAACGCTTCTTCGACTTCCTGCCGGCTCCGTTCGACGGCTTCGGTATTCAAGCCAACTACACCCACCTGAGCAATTCGGGCATCACCAACACCAACATCTCCAATGTGTCGGGTGACGGTGGTACGAACACGGGCGCCGGTGGTATTCCGCAGGCTCAAACCGCGATCAACCCGCACGCTCTGGAAGGCCTGTCGGACAATTCCTACAACCTGATCGGTATGTACGAAAAGGGTCCGTGGGCATTGCGCCTGGCTTACAACTGGCGTGAAAAGTACCTCGTCACGGCCGCCGACTGCTGCGTCGGTCTGCCGGTCTGGCAAGGTAGCCAGGGCTTCCTCGATGGTTCGGTCCGTTACAAGATCAACGACAACATCGAAGTCAGCCTGGAAGGCAACAACCTCACGGGCACCGATACGGTTCTGTTCGAACAGGTTGAAGGTGACATCGCTGGCGCTACGCCGAATGCCCCGCGCAAGCTGATGCCGAACGGTGCCTTCAAGAACGACCGTCGCGTCCAGGTCGGTATCCGCCTCAAGTACTAAGGCGGCCCAGACTTACTAACGGCAGACGCGCTGCGGGTAACCGCGGCGCGTTTGTTATTTTGGGGGCTTGATAACAGAGTGATGCACATTTCACTTGTAAACCCGCGCGGCCCTTGCAAATTGAAGCGGGTAAATAGAAGACGGGCGGCCGGGGTCGGCGGTCCGCACAGGTTGAGAGACGCATGAACGCTCCTTTGAACGTGGTCATTGTCGGTGGCGGAACATCCGGATGGATGTGCGGTGCCGCCTTGGCTCATATCATGAAGGTGGGCCGTGACGGCGCCATGGCGACGGTCCGGCTGATTGAATCGAGCGACATCGGCATAGTCGGTGTCGGCGAAGCTACCCTGCCTCATATCAAGGATTTCAACGACCTGCTCGGCATCAACGAAGCGGAATTCATGCGCGAGACGCGCGCGACCTTCAAGCTGGGGATCGAATTCGTCGATTGGGGAAAGATCGGCAACAGCTATGTTCACCCCTTCGGCGCCTTCGGGCAGCCTTTATCGGGGACAGAGTTTCATCACGTCTGGACGCGGGGCCGTCAATTGGGCATTACGGCGCCGCTGGACGACTATTCTTACGCCATTGTCGCGGCGCGCCGGCAGAAGTTCGATTTCCCTTCCGAAGATATCGCCTCGATCAAGTCGACCTATTCGTACGCCTACCATTTCGACGCTGGCCTTTATGCTCCCTTTTTGCGCCGCTTTGCCGAAGCACGCGGCCTGCGGCGGACCGATGGCAAGGTCGTCGATGTCCGCGTCGATGCCGGCAGCGGCAATATCGCGGCCGTCGTCCTCGATTCGGGGGAAGTGGTCACGGGCGACCTGTTCATCGACTGCTCTGGTTTCCGCAGCCTGCTGACCGGCGGCGCACTGAACGTCGGCTGGCAGGATTGGGCCCAATGGCTGCCGTGCGATCGCGCCATGGCCGTCCCGTGTGAAGCGGTTCCGTCTTCGGGGACGGACGAAGATTTCAGCCTGACGCCCTATACGCGCTCGACGGCCCTGGAAGCCGGCTGGCAATGGCGTATCCCGCTTCAACACCGCACGGGTAACGGCTATGTCTACAGCAGCGCCTTCATTAGCGACGAAGACGCAGCCCGTCGTCTGGTCGGAAATCTCGACGGCAAGGCGCTCGCCGATCCGAGGCCGTTGCGCTTCCGGGCCGGACGCCGGGAAAAGTCGTGGACGAAGAATTGTATCGCGATGGGGCTGGCCAGCGGTTTCCTCGAGCCGCTGGAATCGACCAGCATCTATCTGGCGCAGATCGCCGTCACCAACCTCCTGCAATTATGGCCGCAGAAGGTGATCGATCCGCACCTGCGCGATGAGTTCAACCGTCTTGTCGACAACGAATATGACCGGGTGCGCGACTTCCTCATCCTGCATTATCACGCCAACAGCCGCGACGATGGCGAGTTGTGGGCCTATACGCGCAACATGCCGGTGCCGGACAGTTTGACGGCCAAGATCGAGCAGTTCAAACGCCGCGGGCATATCGTTCGCTATAAGGACGGGCTGTTTTCACCAGCCAGTTGGCTGGCGGTCTTTACCGGTCAGGATGTCCTGCCTGCCGGTTATGATCGTCTCGGCGACAATTTCGATGACAGTACCGTTGTCGACAAGCTTGGCGAAATGAAAAACCGCATCAACAGCGGTGTTGACCTGATGCAATCGCACGCCGCCTTTATCCACGACTATTGCGCCGTGAAGTCGGACATTGTGGCTGGCAAGTTGGAGCAGGCGCAATGACGGCGGCCTCCATCAAAAAAGTCGTCATCGCCGGTCGCGATGCCGCGGCCTGGCTGTCCGCCAACGCCTTGTTGAAAGCCTTCCAGGCCAGCGGTCTGAAGGTCGAGGTAGTGGAGCTTCCGACCCTGCTGCGCGTCCAGGATGTCGTGGCCAGTCAACCAGCCCTTGAGGCGTTTCATCGCTTGCTGGGTTTCGACGAGCACGAGGTCCTTAAAGCCACAGCCGGCATCTATAGCCTGGGCCAGAGCTTCGCCAACTTCTCAGGCGCCGCGCCGCCTTTCCTGCACCCTTACGGCAGCCATGGCGCTTCGCTGGGCAAGGTCGCCTTCCATCAGGTCTGGGTCAAGGCGCGCCAGGCCGGGATGAATGTGGCCTTCGAAGACTTCTCCCTGGTCGCCGTCGCCGCCAAGCAAGGCAAGTTCTTCGCCGCCGATTCCGACATCAGCAGTTTTGCGCGCTGTGATTACGCCTATCATCTCAATGCGGCGGCCTATGTCCGCTATCTCAAGGCACACGCCCTGCGTCGCGGCGCGGTCGTGACGACGGCGCGCCATCTGGGCATCGAGCACGATGCACAAACCGGTCATATCCAGGCCCTGACCCTGGGCGACGGTCGGCGGGTCGAAGGTGACCTGTTCATCGATGCCACCGGCGCCGATAGTCTGTTGCTGGGCGGAGCCCTGGAGACGCCGGTCGACAGCTGGGCGCACTGGTTTCCGGCCGACCGGCTGTTGGCGGTGGCCGGCGAGCGTCTGCGTAGCTTGCCGTCCTTCTCACAAGTCCGTGCCGTCCAGGGCGGGTGCCTGCATGTCACCCCGACCCAGGATATGCTGGGCCTGGTCTATGCCTATGGCGGCCGCGACATGAGCGACGATGAGGCCTTTCAGGCCGTCGCAGTGACGGCAGGGACGCGCGTGGCGCCGGATGCGACGGTTACGCCGCTGAGCCCGGGCCGGCGAACTTCGGCTTGGGTCGGTAATTGCGTCGCCGTCGGTGAAGCGGTGTGCGTCTTCGACCCGATCGACAATCTCGGCCTGCACAGCCTGCAGATGGGCCTCGCCCACCTGATTACCCTTTTTCCGCTCGATAGCGACTGCGCTGTCGAGGCCAAGGACTATAATCGCGTCATACGCAGTTCGCTGGAACGCCTGCGCGACTTCCAGATCACTCATTTCAAGCTCAACAAGGTTCCGGGCAGCCGCCGGTGGGACATGTTGCGCGACATGGCCGTGCCGGAGATGCTCGATTACAAGATCGAGCAGTTCAAGGCGCGTGGCACGGTCGTGCTGTATGACGACGAGACCTTCCAGTCGGATGACTGGCTGTCGGTCTTTATCGGCCATGGCTGCATTCCGCGCGTCTACGATCCTCTGGTCGATCTGACGGACCAGGATGCGGCTATCCGCCACGTCCAGCAGATACTTGGATTCATCCGGCAAAAGGTCGAAGATATGAGCTCACATGACGCCTATATCGAAATGTTCGCCAGCCGCGATTTTGCCTGAGTAACACCTCCCTTGTTCCCTGTTTGAAAGCCTGCCCGCATGACATCTGGTCCCATACGCAAAATCGTAATCGTCGGCGGCGGCACCGCGGGTTGGATGACGGCAGCCATGTTGTCGAAAACGCTCGGCACGCAAAATTTCGATATCACCCTGATCGAATCCGAGGAAATCGGGACGGTCGGGGTCGGTGAAGCGACCATTCCGCCGATCATGCTGTTCAATGACGTGTTGGGACTGGACGAGGACGAGTTCATCCGCGAAACCAATGCCACCTTCAAGCTGGGTATCGAGTTCGTCGATTGGCGCCGCGTCGGCGAGACCTACTTCCACCCCTTCGGCATGTACGGCCAGGATATGGACGGCATTGGCTTCAATGCCTACTGGCTGCGCATGGCGCGCATGGGCGGCAATGCCGATTTCGGCCGTTTCAACGCCGAAACCATGGCGGCGCGGGAATTCAAGTTCGGACGGACGCCCAAGAACGATGCCTCGCCCCTGCCCAAGATCAATTACGCTTTCCAGTTCGATGCCTCGCAATATGCCGCCTTTTTGCGCCGTTACAGCGAAAAGCGCGGTGTCGTACGCATCGAAGGCAAAATCAGCGAAGTCCGTCAGGACAGCGAGAGCGGCTTCATCCAGTCGGTGGCGACCGAGGACGGTCGCGTCATCGCCGGCGATTTGTTTTTCGATTGCTCGGGCTTCCGTGGTCTGCTGATCGAACAGACCCTGAAGAGCGGTTACGAGGACTGGAGTCAGTGGCTGCCGTGCAATCGCGCCGCCGCGGTACCGTGCGAGAAGGCCAAGATCCCCGGCACCTCCGAGGATGCGCCCATCACCCCCTATACGCGCTCAACCTCGCGTGAGGCCGGCTGGCAGTGGCGTATTCCGCTCCAGCACCGGACCGGCAATGGTTACGTTTTCTGCAACGATTTCATCAGCGAGGACGAGGCCTGCGAAAAACTACTGACGCGGCTGGACGGCAAGCCGTTGAAGGACCCCAAGGTCCTGCGCTTCGTCACCGGTCACCGCCGCAAGGTGTGGAACAAGAATGTCGTGGCCTTGGGCTTGGCCAGCGGCTTCCTGGAGCCGTTGGAATCGACCTCGATCCACCTGGTGCAATCCTGCCTGACGCGGTTCATCGCCATGATGCCGCGGCAGGAATTCAACGACGCCGTCATCGCGGAATATAACCGTATCGTCGTGGCCGACTATGTCAACGTCAAGGACTTCCTGATTGCCCACTACAAGGTGACCGAACGCGAGGACACGCCGTTCTGGAAACAGTGCAAATATATGGACATCCCCGACAGCCTGAAGACCCGCCTGGAAATCTTCGCCAGCCAGGGCCACGCCAATGTCGCCATGACGGAGCTGTTCAAGGAACCGAGCTGGTTCGCGGTCCTGCTGGGCCAGGGCTTGGTGCCGCGCGACCATCATCCGGTCGCCGACGTCATTTCCAGCGACGAACTGAAGCTGCGGTTGTCGCGCCTGCGCACCCAGATCACCAGCCGGGTCGATAGCCTGCCCGCCCACAATGCCTTTATCGCCAGCCACTGCGCTGCGCCGGCCATGGAAAAAGTTTAAGGGCGGTAGATTTCAACGAAACCGTTGGCGGTCAGGCGGCCCTTGGCCGGGTCGGCGCTGAGGGGCGCGTTGGCCAGAAGGCCCGAATGGAGCATGGTCGTGCTGTAGAGGACCAGACGGTTGAAACGGGCGTCGACCTGGTCGATCCGGCTGTAATGCTCGCTGCCGTCGCCGATATAGTCGTGACGCGGCCGCGCCTCTAACTCCTCGAAAACGACGGTGCGGTAGCGATCGACCCGCCCGCCATTGACCGATTCGAAGCCGGTGGCTTCATGGCGGTAAAAGGCCGTGCCTTCGAAGGGCGGGCCGCAGAAATAATGCACCATGGCCAGGCGTTTCGGATTGTTGGAATCGAAATGCGGAATGGTTTGCAACGGCGCCAGCTGTTCGGCGCCGAAGGTGCTCAAGCCGAAAAAGCCTTCATATTCCAGGCGTTCTTGCGTGCCGATAGCGAAAAGGCCTTGCAGGGCCGGCCGCAAGGCCGAGATCAGGGCCGGACCGTAGGTGGGGGGCAGTTTGCCATTGAGGCCGGGGTAGTAGGAACCTTCGGGCGGCGCTTCGAACCGGCCGTCGGCGACAGCATAGGCCACCATCTGTTCCGGGTGCAGGAGCACGTCGTCGATGATGAGGACCGGCATGTTTTCCCGGCCGGGACGGCGCACCTCTATGCGAGCTTTGGGATTAAAGGTCAGGTCGGGGGCGGACATGCCTCCCGATACACCAGATCGAGCGGTCTTTGTCCATAGGGGCGCCTATAGGCATTTGGCGATCTTTGCGCTAAGCCTCGGCAGTCTGTAATTTGGTCTGTGGATTCTGCCATGAAAGTTACCAGCCATGACATCGGCGCCGAGCGCAGTCGTGTCGTCGTCATCGACGATTTCATGGCCAATGCCGGACAGGTGGTCGATATGGCGGCGTCCCTGGCGCCGTTTCCTGAGGTCGCCAATCACTATTATCCTGGGCGCCGTCGTCTGGTGACGCCGGACGAAGTGGCATTCCAATATTTCGACTATATCTGCGATGTGATCGCGCCGATGCTGAACCAGCTTTTCGGCGTCCCGCGTTTCCGCATCACCGAAGCCGGATTTTCCATGGTGACCCAGCGTCCGGAAAATATCCAGATGATCCAGCGCGTGCCGCATTTCGATACCTTCGACCTGAGCAATTTCGCCGTACTGCACTATCTCAGCCGCCCGAATAAGGGCGGCACGGGCTTTTACCGCCACCGCCGCACCGGCTTTGAAATGATCACGGCCGAGCGCCATCCGACCTTCCGCGACGGCCTCGACGAGGACGCCCGCGCCTACGGCCCGCCCGCGGTCGCCTATATCGACGACTCGACTGAGGCCTTCGAACGGATCGCCAATTTCGAAGGCCATTTCAACCGCATGCTGATCTATCAGGGCGCCCTGCTGCATTCCGGGCAGATTCCGGCGGGCTTTGATTTCAACCCCGACCCGCGCAAGGGCCGGCTGACGGGGAATCTCTTCCTTCAGGCGACCTGATACCTTTGGTCATTGAAGATGCCCAAAGGTGTCCGGTTTTTTCAGCTCAAGCGCCGCATGGCTCCTCGCAACGGCTCGGGCGGGCGCTTGCCCGCTGCCAACGGCAAATGAGCCAAGATCATTGTCCGTTGGTTTAAAAGCTATCGCCGATTCATGCCGACAAAGCGGTCGGCCGGGCGCGGGCTGAAGCCGTGGGCATAGACCTGGTCGACCATCTCACGATGCGACGGCAAATCGCGGGTGGCCAGTTCACCGAAATGCGTCAGCTTGGCAAAGGTCTTGGCGGCGGCTTCGGTCTCGCGATAGGTGGAATGGGCGGCGCTGAGGTCGGTGCGGAAGCCCATGCCGTAGAGGATGTATTGATAGTTGAAGTGGGCAAAGCTTTCGACGTCAAGCAGGAAGTCGAAGCGGGCCGGCGGCCGCTGTTTCCACATTTCCAGCATATAGGTCAGTTCCTCGGGCACGGACCGCGCATCGGCATTGTCGCGCCAGAAAGGCTCGGTGCGCTGGCTCAGGCAGTAGTGCAGCTTGAGGAAGTTAACGATCTTCTCGCAGCGCGTCTTCATCAGCCGGTTGAAATGGGGCGCCGGCACGTCGACGGGGCCGGCCGGCGGCAGGAATTCGGCGATATAGCCGGCGGCGATCTCGATCAGCACGATCCCGGTCGATTCCAGGGGTTCGAGGAAGCTGGCCGACAGGCCGACGGCGACGCAGTTCTTGATCCACTGGCTTTCGCGGTAGCCGGCGTTGAATTTGATGCAGCGGGGGGTAACGCCGTCGGCCGCCGGACCGACATAGCCGCGCAGGACCTCTTCGGCGCGGTCGTCGGTCGTGTGGTCGCTGGAATAGACATAGCCGATGCCGCGGCGGCTGTTGAGGCCGATATCCCAGGTCCAGCCGGCTTCATGGGCCGTCGACACGGTAAAGCTGTTGATCGGTGCGTCGGGCTCGGCATAGGGCACCTGACAGGCGACGGCGCGGTCGGCGAACAGGTTGGAGCGGACGGAGACAAAGGGTGAGTTCAGGGTTTTGCCGATCAGCAGGGAAGCAAAGCCGGTGCAATCGACGTAGAGGTCGGCGGTCAGTTCGCCATGCTGGGGCGATGTCAGGGAGCCGATGGCGCCGGTATCGTCGAGATGGACATCGGAAATTTCGCCGGTCAGGTGGACGACGCCCAGTTCGCGAGCCCGGGTCGCCAGGACGCGGGCGAAATGGGTGGCGTCGAAATGGTAGGCGTAGCTGAGGCGCGAGCTGTAATCGCCCTCGAACAGGCGCTTGGGAGCGCGTTGGGCGTCGGCGACCCGCTTCTGGAAGGTCACGGTGGCGGCGAAGGCGTCGCGCGTCGCCTCGTCCTGCATCAGCCAGTAGGGCACTAGGTCGATATTGTCGAGATGATAGGGGGACTCGAAGGGGTGCAGGTAATGTTCGTGCCGGCCATCCGTGGGCGTCACGCGCCAGTCGGCGAAATGGATGCCTTGCTTGAAGGTCGCCGAGGCGCCGCGCAGGAAGGCCGCTTCATCGATGCCGAGGGTGCGCAGGGTGTTGCGGATGGTGGGGAAGGTGCCTTCACCGACACCGATGGCGCCGATCTCGGCGCTTTCGATCAGGGTGATGCTGGGGCCGCCGCAGGTGTCCGACCCCAGGACCTTGGCCAGGTAGCAGGCGGTCAGCCAGCCGGCGGTGCCACCGCCAACGACAAGGATACGACGCGACGGCGCGCCATCGCGAACTTCGGACGCGGACATGTGGCTCTGAATCTCCCCAGAAGAGCGCTGCGGCCTTGAGGCCGCCCATTGGGGATAACGCTAACACGCGTTCAGGTACAGGGCAATGTCCATCCATTTTATAGACGGAAGCGTTTCTTTTGGCTTGCGGCGGCCGCTTCGGCCGCATGTGTTTCCGGGGCCTTATGCAGTAGTCATGGCGCTAAATAAAACTGTTACTACATTGAAAATAATAGGTTTTCAGACATTAATGCAGTGCCCTAGTTTGCGGTAATAAGATACCGCATGGCCTGGTGAGGGGTTAGAGCGTGAGCGCGGCCTCCAGCTTGTCGAGGCCTTCGTCGAGGATGGCGTCGGACGCCGTCAGCGGCGCCAGCAGGCGGATCGTGTTGCCATAGATGCCGCACGACAGCAGGATCAGGCCTTCGGCCTGGGCCTTGGTGGTGACGGCCTTGGTCGTCACGGCGTCCGGCGTATCGGCGCCGCGTTCGGTGACGATATCGAAGGCAATCATGGCGCCCAGGCCGCGCAAGGCTCTGATCGGCACGATGTCGTTGCGCTGGCTCAGCGCCTCGATGCGCGCCTTCATCCTGGCGCCCTGGCGGTTGGCGGCATCGAGCAAGTTTTCCTCGGCGATGACATCGAGGACGGCCAAGGCCGCGGCGCAGGCGACCGGATTGCCGCCATAGGTGCCGCCCAGGCCACCGACGACGGGCGCGTCCATGACATCGGCGCGGCCGACCACGCCCGACAGCGGGTAGCCGCCGGCCAGGGACTTGGCCATGGTCATCAGGTCGGGCTTGACGTCGTAATTTTCCATGGCGAACATCTTGCCGGTGCGGCCGAAGCCGGTCTGGACCTCGTCGGCGATCAACAGGATGCCGTGTTCGTCGCAGCGTTGGCGCAAGGCCCGCATCAGTTCCGGCGGCGTGATGAGAAATCCGCCTTCGCCCTGGACCGGCTCGATGATGATGGCGGCGACGGCGTCGGGCGCGATATCGGCCTTGAACAGGTAGTCGAGCATTTTCAGGGTATCGTCGGTGTCGATGCCGTGGGCCTCGACCGGAAAAGGCAGGTGATAGACGCCGGGCTGTTGCGGCCCCAGATCCTTCTTGTACGGCACGACCTTGCCGGTCAGGGCCGAGGTCAGGGCGGTACGGCCGTGGAAGCCACCGGTGAAGGCGATAATGCCGTCACGCTTGATATAGGCGCGGGCGATCTTGACGGCGTTTTCGACGGCTTCGGAGCCGGTGGTGAGGAAGACCGACTTGGCCGGGCCGTCGATCGGCGCCAGGGCGTTGATGCGTTCGGCGAGCGCGATATAGGCCTCGTAGGGCACGACCTGGAAGGCGGTGTGGGTGAAGGCGTTCATTTGGTTGAGCGCCGCAGCCTGGACCTTGGGGTGGCGGTGGCCGGTATTGAGCACGGCGATGCCTCCGGCGAAGTCGATGAAGCGATTGCCGTCGGCATCCCACAGCTCGGCGTTTTCGGCGCGGCCGGCATAGAGGGTGGTGGCGTGGCCGACGCCGCGCGCGACGGCGGCGGAACGGCGGGCGGCAAGATCGCTATTGTGGGTCATCTAAATAGGTCCATGGCGAAACGTGTGCCCGGAGCCTATCATTGTGATCACAATTTGCCAGTGCATCGCGCGGGAAATTTACGCAATGATTTTTCGCGTGTTGGAAGATTGTGCAACGGGCGGGATTTGAACGACGGATTGCCATGGGTTTCGGTTCGCGGATATGGCGCGCAAAATGGAAGTAAGGCCGGATCCACAGATAAGCCAGATCAGCACAGATTTCAGGGTAATTTCTTAGCGCCGCAGGCAAACTTTAGGCGCCTAGCGCCATCTGGCTTATCTGGCTTATCTGTGGATACTACTTTGTGCGCTTCGCGCCGTAGTCGGAGGTGGCAAAGGCGGACGCATAATTGTCGCGCCTTCAACCGTTCCTAGTGGACGTTCGACATATCGACCGGACCCTTGGGGCGCGGGATGATCCATACCACCAGAGCGCAGGCCAGGAAGACGCAGGCGGCGCCGAGGAAGACCTGGTTGGTCGACAGCATCAGGGCCTGGCCGCTGACCATGCGGTCGAACATTGAGGTGGCGACCTCTTGCGACATGCCGCTTTGGGTGAATTGGTCGATCGTCGCCTGACCGCCGGCCGCGCTACTGCCGGCAATCGCGGCAACCAGGTCGGCATGGTTGGAATTGGCATTGTTTTCCCAGATCGTGGCGACAAACGAGGTGGCGACGGCACCGGCCATGGTGCGGATGAAGTTTTGCAGGCCGGCGGCGTTGGCGGTTTCACTCGGGTCGACCGAACCCATCGACACCTGGATCAGCGGCATGAAGAAGAAGGGCATGCCGGCGCCGGTCAGGAAGATCAGGAAGGCGATCTGGCCGAAACTCATATCCGGCGTGGCCTGGCTGCGCAGGAAGGTGACGAAGGCCAGCCAGATAACGCCGAGGAAGATCAGCTTGCGCGGGTCGTATTTCACCGCCAGTTGGGCAGCGATCGGCGCGGCGAAGATGGCCAGGACCCCGACCATGCCGGTGGCGTTGCCCGCCCATGTCGCCGTCCAGCCGAGATTGTTCTGCAGCCATAGCGGTCCGATGACATTGATGGCGAAGAAGGAGCCGATCATCAGGGCCAAACATAGCATGGCGATGCTGTAGCCACGGTGACGGAAGACTTTCAGATCGACGATCGGATTGGCGTCGGTCAACTCCCAGATCAGGAAGGCGACAAAGCCGACGAGGGCGGTCAGGCCGAGGCCGATGATCAAGGGGGATTCGAACCAGTCGTTTTCCTTGCCGAGATCGAGCATGATTTGCAAGGCGCCGACCCACAGGACCAGCAACGCCAGGCCGACCGTATCGACGCGCGCCTTGGTCTTCTGGGTTTCCTGACTGAACAGGAAGCGCCAGACCAGGAAGCCGGCGCCGATGGCGACGGGGACGTTGACGAGGAAGATCGAGCCCCAGCCGAAGCTGTCGCACAGGGCGCCGCCCAGCATCGGACCGGCGACCGGCGCCACCAGGGTGGTGATGGCCCAGATGCCCATGGCGGCCGGCTGCAATTTCTTGGGGAAGATGGTCAGCAACAGGGTTTGCGATAGCGGCATCAAGGGGCCGCCGCAGAAGCCCTGGATGATACGGGCGACGATCAGAAGGTTGAGCGTCGGCGACAGGCCGCACAGCAGGGAGGCGATGCCGAAGCCGATCAGGGCGACGGAGAAGACGCGGACCGTGCCGAAGCGCGAGGCCAGCCAGCCGGTCAGCGGCACCGAAATGGCTTCGGCGACGGCGTAGGAGGTGATGACCCAGGTGCCCTGCGATGTCGACACGCCGAGCGCGCCGGCGATATTGGGTACCGAGACATTGGCGATCGAGACGTCGAGAATGGCGACGAAATTGGCCATAGCGAGCAGGATGCCGCACAGCCACAGGGTCAGGCCGGTCAGGGGGACGGGTTCTTTATAGGTCGTATCGGCGGTGGCGGCTGAGCTGGACATCGCAATCGTCCTTCTTCGAATAAGCGTCAGAGAAGCAAGTCACCCCACCACCACCGCGCAGGCGCGGCGGTCCCCCTCCCCGGCAAGCGGGGAGGTTCACGTCAGGTGAGCGTCTCTTCCTGTGCCTCCCGCTTGCCGGGGAGGAGGACCGCACGAAGAAAGCGCAGCTTTCTGGATGCGGTGGTGGGGTAGCCTAGTTGGCGACGTCGATCTTGGCGGACATGCTCATGCCGACGCGCAGCGGGTGTTGTTTCAGTTCCTTGGGGTCGAGCGAGATGCGCACAGGCAGGCGTTGCACCACCTTGATCCAGTTGCCGGTGGCGTTCTGGGCCGGGATGACCGCCTGGGACGAACCGGTGCCGGACGACAGGCCGACGACCTTGCCGTGATACTTGACCGACGAGCCGTAGGTGTCGGCGGTCAGGATGACGGGCTGGCCGATGCGCACCTTCTTCAGCTGGACTTCCTTGAAGTTGGCGTTGACATAGGCATTGTCGATCGGGACGATGCTCATCAGGGGTTGGCCGACCTGAACGCGTTGGCCGATCTCGACCGTGTTCTTGGCGACGACGCCGGAGATCGGCGCGCGGATGACGGTGCGGTCGAGATCCAGCTGGGCCTGTTGAACCTTGACGCGGGCCGCGACGACGGTCGGATTGTCCTGGACGCCGACGCCGGCGATCAGGGCGGCGTTGGAGGCGCGCTGGGCCTTGGCGGCCTGGGCGTTGGCTACGGCGTTGTTGAGGGCGGCCTGGGCCTGATCGACGGCAGTCTTGGCGGCGGCCGCGTCTTCACCGGACACGGCGCCGGAAGCGACCAGGGACTGACGGTCGTTATAGACCTGCTGAGCGTGGTCGAGGGCGGCCTGGGCGTTGGCGACGCCGGCGCCGGCGGCGTCGGCCTGGGCGCCCAAGGTGGCGTCATTGCTGTAATAGGTGCCGACCTGGCGCGACACCTGGTCGAGCTGGGCCTGGGCGCTGGCCAGGGCCAATTGCGCGTCGGTGTCGTCGAGGACGACCAGGATGTCGCCCTGTTGGACCGGCTTGGTGTCGGTTATGTTGGCTTGCTTGACCGGCGCCGAGATCAGCGGCGTGACGGCGGCCGAACTGGCGTCGACATAGGCATTGTCGGTCGAGACCGTCTTGCCGCCTTCGATCATGACATAGGCGCCGTAGGACAGGCCGGCCAGCAGGATTACCCCGCCGAAGATCATGAAGAGCGGGCCGCGGTTGGGCGAATTGACGGGCTTGGGTGGTGGCGTCGGGCCGTTACCGCCTCCGGAAACGGGCGGGCTATATTGCTCTTGCGCAGCGTTCGTGTCGTTTTGATCGGCCATGGTCGTACTTTTCGATCTGAATTTACTGATATTGGAAGCCGCCGCCCAGGGCGGCGATGAAGGTGACGCGGTCGCGATAAGCCTGCGCCCGAAGGTCGGTAAGGGATGAGTCGATGGCGACGACCTTGGCGTGGGCGGTCAGGACGTCCATCTTGGTGGTGAGACCCTTGGCAAAGCGCGCCTTGGTCAATTCATAGGCGGTTTCGGCGCTGTCGCGGCGTCCCTGCGCGGCTGTCAGTTCGCCGGCGGTTGATTGCGTCGCACTGGCGGCGTCGGCGACCTGTTGCAGGGCCTTGGTCAGGGCGTCGTCATAGGTGGCGACGGCGTCGTTATAGTCGGCTTCGGCGCCGCGATAGGCGGCGCGCAGACGGCCACCATTGAAGATCGGCAGGCTGATGGCCGGGCCGATCGAGCCGATCTGCGAATCCGGCGAACCGAGATATTGCAGGCCCAGGGACTGGATGCCCCAATAGGCGTTGAGCTTCAGGTTGGGATAAAAGTCGGCGCGGGTATATTTGATGTTCTGTCCTTGCGCTTCGATACGCAGCCGGGCGGCGGCGATGTCGGCGCGGCGCCCGATCAGATCGAGCGGCACATTGTCGGGCAGGGTGTTGACATCGACGGGCGCCAATTGCGGACGCGCAATGGTCAGGCCGCGATCGGGGCCGGCGCCGACCAGGGCGGCGATGGCATTGGCCTGCATGCGGATGGCGCCGTCGGTGGCGGCGATACGCTGGGCGATCTGGGCCTGATCGTCTTGGGCGGCCAACAGTACGTCCTTGGCATCGAGCTTGTGATCGGCGCGCGATTGATAGAGGTCGAGCTTGATGTCCGAGCCTTGCTTCAGCAGGGCCAGTTCGTCGCGCGTCTCATAAAGACGATTGAGTTCGACATAGGCATTGACGACGGCGGTGGCGATATTCTGACGCACGACGACCGTATCGAGTTCGGCGGCGCGCGCCTGACTGCCGGCCCCCTTGATGGCGGCGCGGCTCTTGCCCCAGAGATCGATATCGTAATTGGCGTCGACGGTGAAACGGCCTTCGGGCAGGTAGCCGCCCGGCAGGAAATCCTTGAAGGCCGGCGGGAAGCCCATATTAAGGCTCTGCTTGGTTTCGACCACCGAGCCGTTCAGCGTCAGGGTCGGTTTCAGCGCGGCGTGGACCTGGTCCTCGAGTGCCTGGGCCTTGTCGAGGCGCGCCTTGGCCGCCAGCAGGCTGGGCGAATGGGCAAGGGCCTCATCCATCAGGCCGTTCAATTGCGGGTCATTGAAACCCTGCCACCAGCTGGTGGCCGGCCAGGCGCCATTCTGGCTGGCCAGGGTCTCGGTGCTGGCGAGATCCGTGGCGGCCAAGGGCGCGACCGTAGTCGACGGCGGCACGCTGGCGCAGCCGGCGACCAGGGCGGTGATGGCGGCGAATGACAAAAATCGCACGGCCCTGGTTGCAGGGCGGGGAAAAGGATAGCGATGCGCGTGCATAGGGGGGAGGTCCTGCAACACAAAAAGGTGAACCGTACTGTACAGTTTGATTTAAATGCGCTAGAGTACGACTCATGTCAAGCCTGAACTGTACAGTATGGTACAGTTTTTTCACAAGCCCTTTCCGGCAGGGAAATGCCGGAAAGTGTCAGTAGTGTACCTAAGGGAATAAATGGACGCACCCGCCGTCAACTTCCGCGACCAGCGCCGCGAGCGCATTATTCAAGTGGCGCGTTCGGTCTTTTACGAAGTCGGTTATGCCGGCGCCAGCATGTCGATGATTTCGGCCCGCCTCGGCGGTTCGAAAGCGACACTCTATGCCTATTTCAACAGTAAGGAAGAGTTGTTCGAGGCGATCATCCGCGAACAGTGCGCCGGCATGGCGGAACTGTTCGAGGCCCATATCGGCAGCGACGACCTGCGCCAGAGTCTGACGGCGATGGCACGGGCGCTGATGGGCGCGGTCATGTCGGATCCGACCATCCGCACTATCCAGCTGGTCGTCGAGGAAAGCCACCGCAATCCGCACCTGGCGCAGATGTTCCATAATGTCATGCAGAGCCAGGGCGCGTCCAGCATGCACGGCCTGTTACAGGCGGCGCATGACAAGGGGCAGATCGATGCCCCCAATATCGAGGAAGCCACCTCGGTGCTGAAGAGCCTGTTGCTGGGTGACAGCCATTTCAAGCGCATTATGAATATCGCGCCGGAGCCCGACCAGGCGCAACTGTTCCGCAAGATCGATCTGGCCGTCGATGTCTTCATGACCTATTACGGGCGCGAATCTGCCAAATCCTGATCCATGCTGACAAAATTTGGCAGCAGGAGCATCTAGTCGTTGACCTGTCATTACAGGAGGCGACCATGACCGAACTCAACTATATTTTGCTTGCCGTCGACAACCCTACGGTCAGCGCCGAGACCTATAGCCGGATACTCGGCGTCCGGCCGGTTGAAAATTCTCCGACCTTCGTCCTTTATGTCTTGCCGTCTGGGCTCAAGCTGGGCCTGTGGATCAAGAGCGGCGTCGAGCCGTCGCCCAGGGCGCCTGGCGGGGTTGAATTGTCTTTCAGCGAGCCCGATGCCGAGGCCGTTCGCGCCACCTGCGCCACATGGCGAGGCCTGGGTCTGGATATTGTCCAGGAACCGACGCAGATGGATTTCGGCTTTACCTTTGTCGCCGCCGATCGCGATGGCCACCGTCTGCGCGTCTTTGCTTTGAGCGCGGATCCGACCTGAATTCGGCGCTCCAAGGCACCGTTCTTAATAATCGTTAAGTGCGGGCCTTGGTTAAGAAGTTTATTTACAAATGGGTAAACCTTTTTGGTTAACTTGGCCTGATCCAAGAAGGTTGTACCATGCCCCAATTTGCCGAAGACACCACGATCGCCCACGCCGTTTCGCACAAGGCCGAGGCCAAAGCGCACGAACGCGAGCTTGAATTCGGCCGTATCTGCAAATCGGTTTGTGAACTGGCCGCGGGCCTGTTCGACACGCCGTTGGCCATCGTCAAGATCTACGAAGGCAGCCAATTGGTGGTCAAGGGCACCGCCGGGTTCGCCAGTGAGGCCAATCTTGACGACATTTCCTTTTGCCAGCGCAAGTTGATCCCCGGTGAAAGCCTGATCATCCCCGACGCCACGGCCGATGCACGCTACTTCCTCGAAGCCGCCGTGCTGAACGCGCCGAAGCTGCGCTTCTATATCGATGTGCCCCTGGTCAGCGACGGCGTCGTCCTGGGTGTGCTGATCCTGACCGAGCGTCAGCCGCGTCATGACTTCACCGGCCATAAGCTCAATCTTTTCCGTCAGTTCGCCAACAATGCCGCGACGACCATCGCCCTGGCGCAAGGCACGACCGAGCGTAATGACATCCTGTTCGAGCTGAAATCGAACCAGATCCGTTTCGACCTGGCCCAGGAAATGACCGGCATCGGCCATTGGGCGATCGACCTGAAGACCCGCGAAGTCACCTGGTCCAAGGGCCTCTATGCCGTCTATGGCCTGTCGTCCAAGTCGTACAAGCCGCGGGTCGCCACCCAGCTCGACATCTACGAACCGCAGGACCAGGCGATCATTATCGACAAGTTCCAGCGTGCCGTGAACTATGGCGAAGACTTCGATTTCAACGTCGAAATCCTGCGCCGCAAGGACAAGATCAACCGTACCATCCGCACCAAGGGCGGTGTCGAATATGACGATGCCGGTACGCCTGTGCGCCTGTGCGGCGTCGTTCGCGACATCACCGAAGGCGCCACGGACCAGGAAGAACTGATTCGCGCCCGCATCGCCGCCGAAGACAGCAACGAAGCGCGCAACGAATTCCTCAGCCACATCACCAACGAATTGAAGACCCCGCTCAACAACATCCTGGGCTATGCCCGCCTGCTGAGCGAGCAGCGCTTCGAAAATCCCGATGTCGCCGGCTATACCTCCAACCTGCTGAAGTCCGCCAAGGCGCTGCAATCCCTGGTCAAGGACACGGTCGACACCCAGGGTTTTGACGCGGTGTCGCGCGACGGCGAACTCAACGAAGACGCCGTCAGCGTCGTCAACCTGGTCAAGGATTGCGTCAATCAGTTCGCCGCCACCGCTCAGGCCAGCCAAACCAAGCTGACCGCCCATTTCGTCGACATGGACAATGCCTATGCCCAGCTCGATTCGATGCGCCTGCGCCAGGTCATCCAGAACCTGATCAGCAATGCCTGCAAGTTCACCAAGGGCGGCCTGATCAATGTTACGGCCAGCCAGGTCAATGTCGATAACGCCAACTGGCTGCGCATCAGCGTCCGCGATACCGGCATCGGTATGAGCGAAGAGCAAAGCCTCGGCCTGTTCAACGGCCAGAAGGACGACGCCAATATTAACCGCAAGTTCGGCTCGGCCGGCCTCGGCCTGTCGATCTCGAAAGCCATTGTCGATATCCTGGGCGGCCACATCGGCGTCGTCTCGCGCCATGGCGAAGGCTCCAACTTCTGGTTCGAAATCCCGGTTCAGTGGGTCGAAGCGCCGGCACGTGCGACGCTCGACTTCGCGTCCCAGAACTTCGCCTCGCAGCCCCTGGCCGCGCCGATGATCGCTTCGCGCCCCGTCATGCGGGCACCGGCCGATCCGATGCGCCCGACGGCCTATACGCCGGTGGCGCCGCAGCGTCAGGTTCCCGACGAAGACCGCATCAATCGCGAATATCTCAAGGCATTGCTTCAGGATATGAAGCTTGACGTTCAGTAAGGCGTAATTGCAGTAAAGCCTAAGCGTACCACCATCACCATCAGACTTTTTACGCCCGGGTTCATGCCCGGGCGTATTTTTGTCGGGATTACCGTATTTTAAATCTTGTTTGCTACGGTAGGGTTTGGCGGGTGCAGAAGCGCCCGGAGGCGGGCGGAACAATGATCTCAAACCAGGGCAAGACGGCCGGCGACGATTACAAGTCGCAACGCGACCGCTATATCGCCTTTTCGCTGGCTGCCGCCGATCTGCTGATCGAGGTCGACGACCAGTTTCGCATTATCAAGACCATCGGCGCCACCCAGGCTTTGCTCAGTGAGGCGCCGGCCGACATGGTGGGACGCGACGTCTGCGAGGTCTTCAAAACCTCCGATCGCTCATTCGCCCAGCGCCTGCTGGCCAAGGCCAAGGCCATCGGTCGCATCGAGCCGTGCAGTTTGCACCTCGACCAGGACAGCGACAAACCGCTGCTGGTCAATATGGGCGCCTGTTTCCTGCCGACTCGCAACAACACCTATATCAGCCTGACCGTGCTGTCCTCCGCCGCCACGTCGACCGAGGCACGCGATGCCACGACGGGCCTGCTGGCCGCGGCAGATTACAAGAATTTGGCGCAAAAGGCGCTGGAAGACGGCAAGGCGCCGCGCGAAATGAAGATGGTGCGCCTGAAGGGGCTGAGCCGGGCGGTGCGTGGCATGCCCGACGAACAGGCACAGATGCTGCTCGGTGAAATCGGCTCGGTCCTGCGCGCCCAATCCATGGGCGGCACGTCGGCGGCGCGGTTGTCGGACGAGGAATTCAGCTATATTCCGCCGGCCAAGGGCGACACGGCGACACCGGAAAGCCTGACGCGCGATTTCAAGGCGGTCGCCATGGCCGCCGGCCTAGCCGACAACAGCTTTACGCCGACCGTGATGAGCCTGGAACTGTCGACCGGCAATCTCGATCACGACAGCGTGGCGCGCGCCTTAAGCTATGCCCTGACCAATTTCAGTTCGGGCAGCAAAGCCAATATCAGCTCGCTGGAGCAGGGGCTGAAATCGGCCATGGCCGAAACAGTCAATCACTTCGACCAGATCCGCGCCCTGATCGACAAGAGCGATTTTACCCTGTTCTATCAACCGGTTGTCGATCTGCAGGACCGCAGTATCCATCATTACGAAGCGCTGATGCGCTTTTCCGACGGCCGTAAACCCTACGACACGATCCGCATGAGCGAGCAACTGGGCCTGGTCCAGGACTTCGATCTGGCGGTGTGCCGCAAGGCTATCGACATGCTGGAAGCGCGGCCGGACGTGTCTATCGCCGTCAACCTGTCGGGCGGTTCGATCGAGAACGAAGAGTTCCGTGAAAAGCTGCGCGTGCTGGTGATGCCGTACCGCGAACTGCAAAACCGGTTGATGTTCGAATTGACCGAGTCGAGCGAGATCAAGGACCTCGATGCCGCCGGCGCCTTCCTGCGCTGGTTGCGCCGTGCCGGGTTCCAGGTGTGTCTCGATGATTTCGGCGCCGGCGCCGCGGCCTATGCCTATCTGCGCAATTTTGACGTCGATTTCGTCAAGATCGACGGCCCGTTCCTCAAGGAAGCCCGCGAAAATCCGCGCCAGCGCGCCTTGATTCGCTCGATCGCCGTGCTGTGCAAGGAATTGAACTCACACGTCATCGCCGAGATGATCGAGGACGAGGCGACGGCGAAACTTTGTATCGAGATGGGTATCGGATATGGCCAGGGTTACCATCTCGGCAAACCCAAGCCGTTGATGATGTCGCAGCCAGAGCATATTGTCGGCAAGCGCAAGGGCTTCAGCGAAAGCTGGGGCTAGCTTTACTCGGCTCATCGCCGTTGGGCAGGGCCAAAATTGTACGACAATTTTCCTTGCCATCCTGATATTGTATGACAATATGCCGGCCTGCGTGTCAGGCCGGCCAGCCTCGACGCGTGTCATTCTGCGATCGACTCGACTTGACCTCGGCCAGGTTCCGGTCTTCTTTCGTCATACTCAGAAACGTTCAGGGACCCGCCATGACCCATCTCAACCGCCGTCATCTGCTTGTCACCGCCGCGACTGTCGCCGCCTTGCCGGTGTTCAACGCTCAGGCAGCCGTGCCGGCTGTGCCCGTGGGTGCCGTCCCCGCCGACGACGATCTGGCGCCACGCGTGCGCCAACGCTTCGATACGGGCTGGCGCTTCGCCTTCGGCCATCTTTATGACGAGCACAAGGATTTCGAGTTTGGTACGGATTTGCGCACCTATGCCAAGCAGGGACCGGATTCGACGCCCGCCGCGGCCTTCGATTACGACGACTCGGCCTGGCGCCAGGTCAACCTGCCGCACGACTGGGCAGTCGAACTGCCCTTCGTCGACAGCCATTTCCAGCCGCCGGCCAATATCGATCCCGCCAAGCCGTGGGAGGGCTGGGATCCGGCCGCCAATCACGGTTACAAGCCGCTGGGGCGCGACTATCCCGAGACCAGTGTCGGTTGGTACCGTAAGACGCTGAAACTGGACGCCGCCGATGCCGGCAAGCGCATCAGCCTGGAGTTCGACGGCATTTTCCGCAACGCCATGGTCATCATCAACGGCTATATCGTCAAGATCAATGACAGCGGCTATTCGCCGTTCCGGGTCGAGCTGAACGACTTCCTCAATACCGACGACAAGCCCAATACCATCCTGGTGCGGGTCGACGCGTCGCTGGGCGAGGGCTGGTTCTACGAAGGCGCGGGCATTTACCGCCATGTCTGGCTGGTCAAGACCGATCCTGTCCATGTGCCGCAATATGGCGTTCTGGTGCGCTCCAAGACTGACGGCACGGTCCAGGTAACGACGACCCTGCGCAACGATTCCGACGATGCCCAGCCGGTGACCCTGAACTCGGCCTTTACGGCGCCCGACGGCAAGACCTTCTCGGTCAAGGACATTACCGTCACGCTGCAGCCGTGGCAGGAGATCGAACTGTTCCAACCGGTCAAGATCGACGCTCCGTTGTTGTGGTCGCTGGAGACGCCGCAGCAATATGTCCTGACGACCTCGCTGTCGCGTAACGGTGCCGTGGCGGACAAGGTGGTGACGCGGTTCGGCCTGCGCGATTTCCGCTTTGATCCGAATGAAGGCTTCTTCGTCAACGGCAAACCGGTCAAGATCAAGGGCACCTGCAACCATCAGGACCATGCAGGGGTCGGCGCCGCCTTGCCGGACGCCATCCAGGTTTACCGTATCAAGGTGTTGAAGGAGATGGGTTGCAACGCCTATCGCACCTCGCATAATCCGCCGACGCCGGAACTGCTCGACGCGTGCGACCGCCTGGGCATGCTAGTCATCGACGAGACGCGGCTGATGACGTCGAGCGACGAGGGCCTGGCGCAGTTGAAGACCCTGGTCCTGCGCGACCGCAACCGGCCTTCGGTCATGTTGTGGTCGATCGGCAATGAGGAACCGCAACAGGGCACCGACCGTGGCGCCCATGTCGGCAAGACGATGAAGCGGCTGGTCAATCAACTGGATCCGACGCGGTTGGTGACGGCGGCCATGGACAATGGCTATGGCTATGGCATCACCTCGGTGATCGACGTCATGGGCTTCAACTATCGCGACGGCAAGATCGACCAGTTCCACGCCGATTTCCCGGGCATACCGATCATCGGCACCGAAACCGCCTCGACGGTCTCGACGCGCGGCGAATATGTCGACAGCGCCGCCGACCACATCGTGCCGGCCTATGATACGACGGCGCCGTCGTGGGCGACGACGGCCGAGGTGTGGTGGCCGCACTTTAATTCGCGGGCGTTTATTGCCGGCGGCTTTATCTGGACCGGATTCGATTATCGCGGCGAGCCGACGCCTTACAGCACCTGGCCCAGCGTCTCATCGCAGTTCGGCGTTATCGATCTGTGCGGATTTCCGAAGGACAATTACTACTATTATAGCGCCTGGTGGCGGTCGGAGCCCTTGTTGCACCTGTTCCCGCACTGGAACTGGGAAGGCAAGGAGGGGCAGCCGGTATCGGTGTGGGCGCATTCGAACTGCGATGAGGTCGAGCTGTTCGTCAATGGCAAGTCCGTGGGCAAGAAGGCCATGGTCAAGGATATGCACGTCGAATGGAGCGTGCCTTATGCGCGGGGCAAGATCGAGGCCTTTGCCTATAAAAATGGCACGGTGGTGCTGAAGGACAAGCGCATGACGGCCGGGGCTGCGGCCAAGGTGGTGCTGACGGCGGATCGTGTGTCGCTGAAGGGCGACGGCATGGATTGCGCCGTCCTCCGCGCCGAGGTGTTCGACGTCTATGGCCGGCCGGTGCCGAAGGCCGACAACCTGGTCAAGTTCGCGGTGACCGGGCCGGGCGCTGTGATCGGTGTCGGCAACGGCAATCCCAACAGCCACGAGGCCGACAAGGCGTCGCAACGCATGGCCTTCAACGGGTTATGCTGTGCGATCGTGCAGACGACCGGCGCCGGGGCCGTCACGGTCACGGCTTCGGCCGATGGTTTGACCAGCGGCAAGGTTGTGCTCAAGGCCATCTAACGGGTCAAGGGCCTGTGGCCCCTGCCGCCGGAGGCTCTTATTTAGTCCGCCAGGTTGCCCCAGATCTTGTGCAGGGCCGGCGATCGTCCGCAGCCGGCGGCATAGGCGTCATAGGCGATCTGGTGGGTCTTCCAGTAGTGCTGATGATAGTCTTCGGCCGGGTAGAACGGCAGACCCGTGCCGGTCGACTTGACGATCAGGGTATAGATCGGCTTGTTCAGCTGCTTGCCGACGGCGGCCTTGGAGGCATTGGCGGCAGCGTACTGGGCGTCGTTATAAGTAAAGATGGCAGTGTGGTAGCTGGGGCCGAAATCGCAGATGACGCCGTCCGGATTGGTCGGGTCGGTGTGGTGCCAATAGGTGTCGAGCAGTTGCTGATAGGTTACCTTGGCGGGGTCGTAGGTGACTTCGACGGCCTCGACATGGCCGGTTTGTTCGCCGGTGACGTCGCGATAGCTCGGGTTCTTGACATGGCCGCCCATGAAGCCGGCGCGGGTATTGGTGACGCCGGTTACATGATCGAAGGCCTTTTGCATCGACCAGAAGCAGCCGCCGGCGAAAACGGCGGTATCGGCATTGGCGGCGCTGGCTAAGGCCGCGAGGCACAAGGCGGTGGTGGCGAAAAGCTTTTTCAACATGGTTGGATCCTTAGGCTGGTATAAACTTTAAAGCGACGCCGTTGTTGCAGTAGCGCAGGTGGGTTGGGGCCGGGCCGTCATTGAAGACGTGGCCCTGGTGGCCGCCGCACTTGGCGCAGTGATACTCGGTGCGCTCGGAGATCAGCTTGAAGTCGCTCTTGGTGCCGATGTGGCCGGGGATGGCGCGGAAGAAGCTGGGCCAGCCGGTGCCGCTATCGAACTTGGTGTCGGAATTGAACAGGGTCAGGTCGCAGCCCAGGCAGGCGAAGACGCCCTTGCGGTGCTCGTCCAACAGCGGCGAGGTGAACGGACGTTCCGTACCCTCATGGCGCAGCACGTCATACGACGCGGGCGGCAGGCGGCGCTTCCATTCGTCGTCGCTGAGATTAAGCGGCGGGATGGAACCGGCGGCGGCGCTGGGCGCCTGGCTGCAGCCGACGGCGGCGCCGAGCGCGCTCAGGCTGATCATGGAGAGGAAATTGCGGCGTAACATGGGGCACCTCGTGGGAACTTACTCACCTTTATACGCGTTAATCCTCGATTGGGTTACATCAACGCAGCAATACTTCCAACAGGGCGCGCTTCTCGGGCGGCAGGCTGTCCAGTTTGACCATCAATGATCCCTTCAAGGCCTGACGATAATCGTCATCCGTGGCGGGAAGAGGGCCGTCGAGCAGGCGCGCCAGGATGGCTTTGGCCGCACCCAGGCTTTCGCCGAAGCGTTGCATGATGGCGGCGACGCTGACCTGATCGCCGTCGCGCCAGCAATCATAATCTGTCACAATTGCCAGTGTGGCGTAGGCCATCTGGGCCTCGCGCGCCAAAAAGACCTCCGGCACATTGGTCATGCCGACCAGGTCGGCGCCGATCGTGCGCAACATGTGGCTTTCGGCCCGAGTGCCCAGGCGCGGGCCATCGACACAGGCATAGGTCACGTCGTCATGGATGGTGTGGCCGAGGTCCCGCGCCGCCGTTGCGACCCATGACCGCATCGCCGGACAGACGGGTTCGGCCGTCGAGATGTGGGCCGAAAGGCCGCCGCCGAGGAAGGTCTTGTCGCGCGGACCCTTGACCAGATCTATATATTGCGAGGCGACGGCGAACTGGCCGGGCTGGATGGCTTCGCGCAGGGAGCCGACGGCGGAGACGCCCAGCACCTGGCGGACGCCCAGGATTTTCAACGCATAGATATTGGCGCGGTAATTGACCTCGTGCGGTAAAAACTCATGGTTTCGGCCGTGGCGCGGCAGGAAGAGGACCGTGCGGCCGGCATAGGCCGCTTCGAGAACCGGCGCCGACGGGGCGCCGTATGGCGTCGAAACCGCGTGCTCGCCAACGATCTTCAGATGGTCGAGCGCATAGAGACCCGTACCGCCAATAATGCCCAACATCAGAGTCTCCCAAATATCACACAATCGTCCGCGTACACCCTGTGTCACACAACTGTCACCCAAGCTACACGCGACCGTCACATGGGGTCCCTATAGCGCCCTACGTGGCCACATTAAGGCCTCAAAAATCGCACGAAACACCCAAAGGGGCTTCCACCATGAAATTGTCTTCTCTCCTCGCCGGCGCGGCCGCTGCCTCGCTGATGATGGCCGCCGCTTACGGCGCCTCCGCCCAAAGCTGGACCGATTCGATCACCGTCGGTGGTCGCATGTACCTCGACTTCAGCAACAACTCGTTCGAAGTCAATGGCGCTAAGTCCAGCGCCAAGAATGGCTATGGCTTCGACGTCAAGCGCGTTTACCTCCAGGTCGACAAGAAGTTCAATGACACCTATTCGCTGCAAGTGCAGACCGACGTGTCCCCGGTCCCGCAAAGCGTCGCTAGCACCACGACCTGTACCCAGGCGGCTCCGGTCGCGCCGGCCACCATCGGTGTCATCACCTGTACGACGGCCAACAGCAACACCCTGGCGGGTCAAGGCCTCTACCTGAAGAAGGCTTTTTTCAAGGCGTCTTTCTCGCCCATGCTGGAAGTCAGCATCGGTTCGAACGAACTGCCCTGGATTCCTTACGCTGAAAGCATCTACGGCAACCGTTACCTGGAAAACACTGTCCTCGAACAAAACAATGACGGCGGTCGCGGCACCTTCGGCACCTCGGCCGACTGGGGTGTCCACGTTGCCGGCAAGCTCAACGACGTCTTCTCCTACCAGGTCTCGATGATCAACGGTAAGGGCTACCGTGACTCGTCGCGCTCCAAGACGGTCGATTTCGAAGGTCGCCTGAGCGCCAAGCTGGACCAATGGAATTTCGCGGTTGGCGGTTACACCGGCAAGCGTGGCGCCAGCGTCTATAACGGCACCACCCTGGTCGCAACCCCGCATGATGCCACGCGTCTGAATGCCCTGGCCGCCTTTGTCGGCGACCGCGGCAAGCTCGGCGTTGAATATTTCACCGCCACCGATTGGGCAACCTCGGCTATCACCGACCTGACTGTCAACCACGCCAAGGGTGACAAGGCTGAGGGTGAGTCGGTGTTTGGTTCGTACCGCATCACGCCGATGTTTACGCTGTTCGGTCGCTATGACGACGTCAAGCCGTCGAAGAAGCTGAGCCCCTTCAACAAGGACGCCTATTATAACTTCGGCATTCAGACCGTTCCGATGAAGGGCATTACCCTCTCGTTGGTTGCCAAGCACAATAAGCTCGATGCCTATGCCGGCGGCGCCGTCAAGGGTGCTTTGACCCGTACGGAATTCAGCGAAATCGGCATCTTTACCGAGCTTCGTTACTAAAAATCACGGCGCCTGCCGCGGAGTGTCACATCGCTGTGACGTTCCGCGGCTATCGTAAATTATTGAATTTGCCGGCTGTCACGGAACTGTCATCGAAAACCGATACAGAGCGCGACAAAGCATGCCGGTCCCACAGACCTTCCATGGAGATGGAATTATGATGAAGTTTCTGAGCGCCGCTCTTGCCGCGCTGTTGATGACGACCTCGGTGGCTCACGCCGCCGACTCGATTTCGGGCGCCGGCGCGACCTTCCCCGCCCCGCTCTACGCCAAGTGGGCTGAAGGTTATAAGCGCACGACCGGCAACCAGCTGAACTATCAAGCCATCGGTTCCGGCGGCGGCATCAAGCAAATCGAAGCCAAGACGGTCGATTTCGGCGCTACCGACAAGCCGTTGACGCAAGCCGAGCAAGACCAATACGGTCTGTTCCAATTCCCCACCGTCATCGGCGGTGTCGTGCCGGCGATCAACGTCCCGGGCGTTCCCGCCGGCAAGCTGAAGCTGTCGGGCGCTACGCTCGCCGACATCTTCCTCGGCAAGATCACCATCTGGAACGATCCGGCCATCCAGAAGTACAACCCGGGCATGGCTCTCCCCGCCCTGCCGATCACCGTCGTTCACCGTTCCGACGGGTCGGGCACTACCTTCCTGTTCACCTCCTATCTGTCGATCGCTTCGGCCGAGTGGAAGTCTTCGGTTGGCGCTTCGGACGCCGTTGAATGGCCGACCGGTGTTGGCGGCGCCAAGAACGACGGCGTTGCCGCCCTGGTTCGCGGTACGGCCGGTTCGATCGGTTATGTCGAATACGCCTACGTCATGAAGACCGGCATCAACTACGCTCTGGTGGCTTCGCACGACGCTACCTGGCCGCAACCGAAGGCCGCTGCCTTCGCCGCCGCCACTGCCAACGCCGATTGGGCCCATGCTCCCGGCAACTACCTGCTGGTCCTGAACCAACCGGGCGCCAATGCCTGGCCGATCACCGGCGCCACCTTCATCCTGGTCTACAAGGATCAACCGAACGCCGCCAAGGCTGCCGCCGTCCTGAAATTCTTCGACTACGGCTACAAGTCCGGCGACTTCAACGCCAACGACCTCTTCTACGTGCCGCTCCCCGCCGCCGTGAAGTCCATGGTCCGCAAGCAATGGGCTGCCAACGTCAAGTCGAACGGCCAGCCGGTCTACATCTCGCCGAACCCTTAACTATCGCTCAAGCGCCGCGAGGCTCGCTGCACTGTGCTCAAGAAGCGAAGCGTTAGCACGCTTCATGGGCAGCGGCGGGCCTTGCCCTTGCCAAATCTCCATGAGATTTGGAGGGACTATCCCAGGCGAGGTGGCCTACACGGTTTACCTCGCCTGACTTGTGTCTGGAGCCTGTTGTCACTATAGGCTCAATCGCAACCGAAAACGAGAATCAGGACAAAAGAACGCATGTCTGTCGCCGCCAAATCACCTCGTTTCGATCCGACCGATCCGATCTTCCGTTGGGTATCGTTCGGCGCCGCCACCCTGCTGCTGGTGGTCCTGGCCTCGCTGATCGGCACCTTGATTGTTGGCGGCTGGCCCGCCCTGTCGAAGTTCGGCTTTGGCTTCTTCCTCAAATTTCAGGCCTGCAAGACCGGTTCGGGCATGTGCCTGGCGACACCGTGGAACCCGGTGACCGATGTCTACAGCGCCACCGCACCGATCCTCGGCACCATCATCTCGTCCTTCCTGGCCCTGGCCTTCGCCCTGCCCATCGCCATCGGCATCGCCGTCTTCCTCACCCAATTCTGCCCGCGCAGCATCGCCCAGCCCCTGTCGACCGCGGTCGAGCTGCTGGCCGGCATTCCCTCGATCGTCTATGGCATGTGGGGGCTGTTCGTTTTCGCACCCTTTTTCGCCTCTACGATCCAGACGCCTCTGATCATCGCCGCGTCGCAGCATTCTGACTCATGGCTGGCCAAGCTGGTCGCCGGCGTGCCTAACGGCGCCAATATCTTTACGGCCTCGGTTGTCCTGGCCATCATGATCCTGCCCTATATGGCCGCCGTCTTTCGCGAATTGTTCCGCTCGATTCCGCCGCAGGTGCGCGAAGCCGCCTACGGCATTGGCGCCACGCCCTTCGAAGTCACGACGAATGTCATTATTCCCTACGTGCAAAAGGGCATGATCGGTGTCGTCATGCTGGGCCTGGGCCGCGCTCTCGGTGAAACCATGGCAGTGACCTTCATCATCGGGAATTCGCACAAGTTCCCGAAGTCCCTGTTCGACTCCTCGTCGACTCTGGCTTCGACCATCGCCAACGAATTCGCCGAAGCCGCCGATATGCACCGTTCCGCCCTGATCGCGCTCGGCCTCGTCCTCTTCCTGATCACCTTCACGGTGCTGGCGATTGCGCGCTGGCTGCTGTCGTCGCAGCGTTACTAGGAGTTATCGTCATGGACAGTGCACTCAGAAAAGGCGCCCCGGGTCAAGGCACAAAGACCCGCAAGACCTCCAGTGGCCGCGCCGCGCGCCGCAAGGTCGCCAACTATGTCTTCATCACCCTGTGTATTCTCGGCACCCTGGTCGCCCTGACGGCGCTCGGCCTGATCCTGTGGTCCTTGTTCAGCCAGGGTATCGGCGGGATGAACCTGCAGATATTCACCATGGACACGCCGGCGGCCGGTTCCGAGGGCGGCTTGCGTAATGCTATCGTCGGCTCGATCCTGATGTGTGGCGTCGCCATGATCATCGCCTTGGTTGTCGGCATTCTGTCCGGGACCTGGCTGGCGGAAATCGGCGGCGACACGGCCTATGGCCACGTCGTCCGCTTCCTCAACGACGTCCTGTTGTCGGCGCCGTCGATCCTTATCGGCCTGTTCGTCTATCAGGTCTTGGTGTCGGGATCGCCGATCGCGCTCGGTCACTTCTCCGGCTGGGCCGGCGCGGTCGCCCTGGCCATCCTGGCGACGCCGATCGTGACGCGGACGACCGAGGACATCCTCAACCTGCAACCCAATGCGCTACGCGAAGCCGGCATGGCCTTGGGGGCCTCGCAATTCACCACTATTCGCCAGATCATCTGGAAGGCGGCCGGCGCCGGCTTGTTAACCGGCGGTCTGCTCGGCTTTGCCCGTATTTCGGGTGAGACGGCGCCTTTGTTGTTCACCGCCCTGGGCAACCAGTTTTTCAATGCCGACATGGGGCAGGCGACCGAAAGCCTCCCGCATGCCATGTACGTCTTCGCCTTGACTCCGTATGCCGACCTTAACAAGCTGGCCTGGGCCGGCGCCCTGCTGGTTGCCGTGGCGGTTCTGGTCATCAATATCCTCGGCCGCTGGCTCGCCCGCGAAAAGCAAACCCATTAGAGCGAAAAGACTTAAGTAGACTCGTCATTTCGCTCTAAATTTATGTTTTAACGCGCAATTTATCCAAAAAATGGGAGTCATTTTTATGGATTGCGCTCTGATAGAGACCTCTTATGACCGACACAACGTCCGCCGATTTCCAGAGCGTCATCACCCCGCCTCCCGCCGATAGTCTGGTGCTGGAAGCGAAGAAGCTCAACTTCTTTTACGGTCAGCATCAGGCGCTGTATGGCGTCGACCTGCCGGTGAAGAAGAACGCCATCACCGCCTTGATCGGGCCTTCGGGCTGCGGCAAGTCGACCCTGCTGCGCGTGATCAACCGTATCTACGACCTTTATCCGGGCCAGCGCGCCGAGGGTGAGATCCTGTTCGAAGGCGAAAACATCGTGGGTCCGGGCGTCGATGTGACGGCCTTGCGCGCTCGCATCGGCATGGTGTTTCAGAAGCCGACGCCGTTCCCGATGTCGATCTATGACAATGTCGCTTTTGGTGTCCGTCTGCACAGCAACAAATCGAAGGCTGAGTTGGACGAGATCGTCGAGCGTTCGATCAAGCGCGCGGCCTTGTGGGACGAAGTGAAGGACAAGCTGCACAAGTCGGGCCTGGGTTTGTCGGGCGGCCAGCAGCAGCGTCTATGCGTGGCGCGCGGTATTGCGGTCGATCCGGAAATCCTGTTGCTCGATGAGCCGGCCTCGGCTTTGGATCCGATTTCGACGGCCAAGCTGGAGGATACGCTGGAGGAGTTGAAGCGCGACTATACGATCGTGATCGTGACGCACAACCTGCAGCAGGCGGCGCGTCTGTCGGACTATACCGGCTTCATGTTCCTGGGCAAGATGATCGAGTTCGGCCCGACGGACGAGCTGTTCGTCAAGCCGAAGGTCGACAAGACGGGTGATTATATCGGTGGCCGTTTCGGCTAAAAAGGGCCGGGGTCTGGGGTCCGCGACCCCAGGTCTTCTCTTCATTCCATAAAAAGAGCCTGGGGCCCTTGGCCCCAGGCTCTTTTTATGGAGTAAGGAAAGGCTTGGGGGCACAGCCCCCAAACCCCATTACTTTTTGACGTAAAGCGTCCGCGGCAAACTCTCCACCGTCGTCCCGTCCGTCCGCGTCGCCCGCGCCGTCAAAACATGCTCTCCCGGCACCAGCGACCCTTCGGGAAATGTAAAGGTATATTGCAGCTTCGGCCAGTTGGGATCGTACTTCAACAAAGCCGGCACGTGATAATTGACATCATCGACGCCATATTTCGCCGCCACCGCCACCTTGCCGTCCAGCAAAATATCGACCGACTTGATACCCTGCGGATCCGCCGCCACACCGAAGAACTGCGACTGGTCATGCTTGCCGATAAAGTCGCCGCGCTCCGGATGGGCGATATAGACCGGCGGGAAGAACGGACACGCACCCGCCGCCATCGCCGCCAGAGGCTTCTCCCTTACCCGCGCCGTATAAAAATCGATCGCCATCTTGTACGGCGGCAGGCTCGTCACCTTGAACGGCTCGACCTGATCGAAGGTCTCGCACAGCCGCTCATACATCGCCACCTGCTCGGGCTCGTGATAGAGGTAGGCCGGCTCCAGCACGGCGATCATCACACCTTTGCCGGCATGGGTTTTCGCCAGGGTATCGATGTCCAGCCCCCACTGCTGCCGCGCCACCACGAACCGCGTCAGCTCATCATTCGGATCATCCAGCGTAAACAACCGCCGGCCCTTCACCTTCGACGCCGGGAACTCCAGATGCACCGCGCTCATATGACTGTTGGTCGCCCACACGACATCCGGCCCGAACCGCGCCTTCGCCCGCGCATCCGCCGCGGCCAGATCCGGCTCCAGCAGACTCCAGTCCTCATTCTTCAATGAGTTACGCTCGCGCAGCTCATAGGGCAGGGTGGCCGAATGCTGCCATCCCCACTGATAGGCCGTGCCGGCAATGCCAACCGCCACGGCCAGGATCGGCCCGGTGGCGACCAGGGCCACCCGCAGACGATGACCGTTCACCGTCCTGGCCTTGGCGATAAAACTTTCCAGCAAGGCGGGGATGAGCGGCACCAAAGGCACATCGGCCATGAACGGCCAGTGCGGCATGACCTTTTTATTGACGATGGTTTGCAGGCCGTAGACCAGGAAGATGACGATTGCCTGCCAGGCCAAAAGCGCTTCCGGCTTGTCGCGATCCTTTGTCACCAGGTTCTTCACCGCCACCACCATGGCGACGAAAAACACCGGCGTGCACAGGCCCAGCTGGTTCTCGACATAGCCCAGGATGCGCCCCACATTAGGGACGAATTTCGGCCGGTTGAGGACATGGAACTGGATGGCCGGCCAATGGTTGATCGCATTATAGATCAGGGACGGCAGAAGCCCGAGAACCGCGACGCCGGCGGTGATCCACACGCCCGGCCGACGCCACAACGCACGGCCTTCGCGGTTGACCAGCATGTAGACGACGACCGCCAGGCCGGCCGCCAGGAAACGGAAGTGGATCAACAGGCCGAGCGCGGCGCATACCCCCGTCAACACCCACCATTTCAACCGGTCCTGCTGGATGGCGCGTATCAAACACCCCAGCATCAAGGCCATGCACAGCTGCAACGAGCCTTCGGGATAGAAGACCGTGCCGTTCATGCTCAGCGGCGGCATCAGGATAGCGATCATCGCCGCCCATAAGGCGTTGCGGTGGCTGGTGATCGGGGTAGCAAGAAAGTAGATGGCGAACGGGATAGCCGTGGCAATCGCCAGCGACACCAGGCGCAACGGCAGGACATGCCAGCCGGCGATCGCGGTCACGATCCGCGCCAGCCATGGGAAACCTGGCGGAATATCGGGATAGCCGAGCGCCAGATATTCGCCCGACATGACGAAATGGCCCTCTTCCCAGATGACATGGCTGATCAGGGCGACATACAGCTTCCACACCACCAGGAGGGCGCCCAGGATAAAGGTGGCGCGGATCAGGGTACGGTCGTCGCCGAGGAACGGCTTTTGCGGCTCAAGCGCCGGGCGCTCGGCGCCGAGTTCGTAGAATTGTGACATGGGCTCCGTTATAGGCAAGAAGGTCTGCGCCGGTCAAAGCCTACTTCTTGAGCAAACCGCTGTCGGACAGCCAGTCAGCCAGGCGTTGCGGCCAGCCGCGCACGGCCTTGAGGTCCGAGCGATCACCCATATTGAAGCCATGCTTGCCGCCCGACAGCACGTGGCGTTCCAAAGGCACGTCGGGCCAGGCTTGATACATGCGCGCGATGACGTCGGTATCGGCGACCGCCATCTTGTCGTCATTGGCATTGAGCAGGAAGGCCGGCGGCGGGGCATGGTCAACGATCGGCGGAATGCCGAGCGGGCCGGGATAGATCTCGATCAGGAAATCTGGCCGCGCGCTTAAGCGATCGATCGGATCGGCGGCCTTGGGATCGGGAGTCTTGGGGTTAAAGGCGACCATGGAGGTCAATTCGCCACCGGCGGAAAAGCCCATCACGCCGATACGGTTGGGGTCGATATTGTATTCCGCCGCATGGGCGCGGACCCAACGCACGGCGCGGGTCAGGTCGGCCTGGGCGTCGCCTTCTATGGAGTAGGGCGAGCCTTCCTCGCGGGCCAGGACATATTTCAGCGCAAAGGCCGTGACGCCGAGGCCTTGCAGAAATTGCGCCGGCTGCATGCCTTCCGCATTGAAGACCAGGTTCTGGTGGCCTCCGCCGGGTACGACGATGACGGCTGTGCGGGTATTGTTGGCGGGATCGGGCTTGTAGACCGTGAGGGACGGATTGTTGATGCTGCGCCACCACCACTCCGCGTGCTGTTCGGAGATGTCCTTGCGCGCTTCGAAGCCCGGTTGGCCGTTAGCCCATAGCGAAACGACCGGCGGCGCCGTGTCTTGCGCCACTGCGGGCAAAGCGACGCACATGGCGGCGGCGAAAATGGCAATCAGACGCATGGAGTCCTCCCTGTTTTGCGGGAGGCTAGCCTATTGCTCAGGCCTTGACCAGTTCCCGCGTGGCATTGCCGACCGTGTAATCGGCAGCGACGCGGACATCGCGCAGGTGGCGGACCTGTCGGATGGATTCCTGATACAGTGGATGGGCCTTATAGGCGCGAAAGTCTTCCAGGCTGGCGAATTCGCCATAGACGATGACGTCGATATCGTTGGCGATCTGGTCGATCTTTTCGTTGTAGGAGACTTCAAGCAAGGCGGCGTGCTCGATCTGGGTCAGGACAGAAAGGCCGCGGTAAATGGTGTCGCGATCGGCCGGGTTCTTGCAACTGAACATAACAATGTGGCGGATCATGGAGACTTCGTTTCTGGTGCGACAACTGCCGCCGTTCCTTAAAGCCTGTGGCCTATCCGTCAAGGGTCGATTTTGCCGCAGTGGATTTGGCGGCCTTGAACAAACGCACGGCTTCGGCATGAAAAGCCCTGGCGGCGGCCGTGTCGGCAAAGGCAGAGTCGGGCACCAATACGCCGCCCTGCGTGCCGGTCCAGGCGATCAGCTGGCCGAAATCGTGCGTTATCTTGCTCATGTCTCCCCAGGCGATGCTGACGTCGTAGGCATCACCCTTGGCGACGATCCGTTCCACCGTGAGGGTAACTGTGCGCGGCCCCTTGGCGGCCGGCGTCTTGCGCGTGGCGGGCCAGGCGAGCAAGGCCATCAAGGGTGGAAACAGGGCGAGGAAGGTCAGTAACGGCGCCAGGAGGGACGGCAGGCCCGACCAGTCTCCCGCCAAGAGCGCCTGGCGCTGCAGCCACAACGGCACGACGGCAAATCCCAGCAAGAGCACAATCAAGGTGCCGGGACGCACGAACGTGCCATAGAGAATGCGCAGATAGTAGGGGTAGAAGATGCCAAAGGTGAGATGGAAAGGCGGGGTCCGCAGGCCTTCCGCCGGCGCGGCGACGATCGGCTCGTCGTAAAAGACCTGGGCGTGCTTGTCCTTGGCTGCGGCGATGTGGCGTTTCGCTTCGGCGACAAAGTTTTGCCGATCGTGATCCGAGGTGAAGGCATCCTTGCGCACGATCATGCCGGAGCGGGCATTGGTCATCAGATAGATGATCCGGCCGGCCTGGCCGACGGAGGTGAACTGTCCCCACTGCTGGCGAGTTTCGAAACTGTCGCCGATCACCGTGAATCCGGCCGGACTCAGTTCGGCGACGCGGGGTCCTTTCAGCGTTGCATTCTTGCCGACCGTACTCACCCAGCTGATCAGCCCCACTAGGGGCAGTATGCCGAGCCACAGGACCCAGGACCCGACCAGGTATGTCAAAAGCGGCTGAATGTGGCCTTGGGACAGGCTGCGCCATGCCATGAGGGCCGGAAGCGCGAGACACACAACAGCCAGCAGGACGCCGCGCAACGGATTCAGATAGGCGCGGTAATAGGAGGCGAAATAGAATCGGCAGTAATCGCCGAAACTTAGGGAAAAGGATCGCGTGGTGATCGTAGTGCTCATGCTTTCACGCTTAGCATAAGCGGGGCGCCGATCAATCCCCGGACGTATGGCCGCAATCCGCGGTGTGGGTATGAATATGCAGCGGCCGGTTGGTCAGGTAGTTGAGCAAATGGGCGGCGGCGATGCACGACGCGCCGATCACGCTCATGGCGACTTCGATCGGCTCGAGGGCCTCGACGAAGGCGGCCAGGCCCAGCATGGCCAGCCCGACGACGATCAGGGCCGATACGCGCCATTTACGCCAGGCGTTGGAGGCAATGATGGCCCACAGGCTGAGAGGGGCCGCCAACATGACCAGAATCGGATGCACCCAGCTGTTGCCGGCAAAGACGCCGGCGACGGGCAGGAGCGCGACGACGAAGGGCAGGGCCAGACAATGGACGACGCACAGGCCGGACAAGCCCATAGACGCGAAATCCAGCCATTTCGACTTGATCCGCTTGCCATCCTTCGAATTGTTGTGGGGATGCCCCATGGTCGGTGGTAATCTCCGCGGTAAATCTGCCGTATTACTTAAATATGTTATACTGTAACTTTATGCAAGTGCGAATATGGCTGAACGGTAATTATTCTGCGAGATATCGCTTGCTCATTTAATAAATCAAATTTAATTAATCGAAGCTAAGCCCGGCGGGAAAGCGGGCATGTTTGGGAGACACTTATGACGGTGGACGCGCGACAGCGATTGGCGGACTTGCAGGCCGAATATGAGGCCTTGATTGCCCGGCGCAATGCCCCTCAGGTGCCGAACAATGGTATTTACCAGCGCTATATCTTACCGGTCATCACTGCGGACCATGCCCCGCTTGAGTGGCGCTACGATTTCAACCCGGCGACCAACCCCTTCATGATGGAGCGCATGGGCATCAATGCCACCTTCAATGCCGGCGCGATGAAGTGGCAGGGGAAGTATGTTGTTGTCGTCCGCGTCGAAGGCGACGACCGCAAGTCCTTTTTCGCCATCGCCGAAAGCGGCAACGGCATCGACGGCTTCCGCTTCTGGCCGCGGCCCATCCTCCTGCCGCAGACCGAAGTCCCCGACACCAATGTCTATGATATGCGTTTGACGCAGCACGAAGACGGCTGGATCTACGGCCTGTTCTGCACCGAGCGCAAGGACTTGAGCCTACCCCACGACCTGTCGGCGGCGACGGCGCAATGCGGCATAGCCCGGACGAAGGACCTGGTCACCTGGGAACGCCTGCCGGACCTGGTGACCCGTTCCGGCCAACAACGCAATGTCGTCCTCCACCCGGAGTTTGTCGACGGAAAGTATGCCCTTTATACCCGGCCTCAGGATGGCTTTATCAGCGTAGGCTCCGGCGGTGGTATCGGTTGGGGCCTGTGCGACGACATGACAAACGCGGTGGTCGACAGCGAGGTCATTGTCGACAACAAGGCCTATCACACCATCAAGGAAATCAAGAACGGCCAGGGGCCGGCGCCGATCAAGACGCCCCAGGGCTGGCTGCACCTGGCCCACGGCGTGCGCAATACCGCAGCCGGTCTGCGCTACGTCCTTTACATGTTCATGACCGACCTCGCCAAGCCGTGGATCATCACCCGTGCACCCGGCGGCCATTTCATCGCGCCACAAGGCCCGGAGCGTGTCGGCGATGTATCAAACGTTGCCTTCTCCAACGGCTGGATCGAGGACGACGGCAAGGTCTTCATCTACTACGCCTCGTCGGATACCCGACTGCATGTCGCGACGTCGAGTGTGGCACAGTTGATCGACTATTGTCTCCATACGCCGGAGGACCCGCTGACCTCAGCGGCGTGCGTCCAGCAACGGCTCGACCTGATTTCGCGCAATGAAGCCTATGTGAATGACCGCTGATACCGCTTTCACCAAAGCCCTGCGCCATGAGGCTCGCGTCGAGGCCAAGCACCTGCTGCGCTGGTGGGCGCGCCGAATGCCCGACGACCAGGACGGCGGATTTTGGGGTGAAGTCGATGACAATGACCGGCCGGTGGCCGATGCGCCGAAAAGCGTCATCCTCAATACGCGGATGCTGTGGTTTTTCAGCGCCATGGCGACCTATCTTGGCTCGAATGATGCCCTGTTGTTGGCGCACCGCGCCGCCAACTATATCCGCAGCTATTTTCTGGATCCGGATCACGGCGGCGTCTACTGGATGCTCGATGCCAAGGGCCAGGTCATCGATGCCAAGAAGCAGGCCTATGCCCAGGCGTTCGCCATCTATGCCTTCGCGGAATATCATAAGGTCACCCAGGACCGTGCGTGTCTGCAGATCGCTCGCCAGATCCAGCGCGACATCGAGGAACGTTTCTGGGACAGCGAGTCAGGCGGATATATCGAAGCGATGAGCGCTTTTTGGTACGACCCGAAGGACCAGCGCCTGTCGGAAAAGGACGCCGATTGTCCGAAGACGATGAACACCCACCTCCATATCCTCGAGGCCTATACCAATCTGCACCGGGTGGCGCCGGATGAGGTCTCGCACGCAGCGCTTTATCGCGCGCTCGATATCTTCGCGGCCCGCTTTGTCGATCGCGCCACCCATCATCTGCGTCTGTTCTACGATTTCGACTGGACCGACCGGACCCAGGCGGTGTCCTACGGCCACGATATCGAAGCCAGCTGGCTGATGTGGGAGGCCGCAACCGTACTGGGCGACAAGGAGATGATGGCGCACGTCCGGCCGTTGACTCTCGGCTTGGCCAAAGCCACGCTGAAGGCCGGTCTCAATGGCGACGGGGGCTTAAGTTATGAGCGGGGTTTCGACGGCCACCTCGACCCGGCCGGCGAATGGTGGGGCCAGGCCGAGGGCATGGTGGGCTTCGTCAATGCCTGGCAATTGACGGGCGATACCGCCTATCTCGATGCCGTCGAAGCCTTGTGGGTGCATCTGAAAAGTCAGTTCGGCGCCGGTGGGCGCGACGAATGGACTTGGTATGCCGCCAATGCCGGCCGTGAACCCAAATACAAGGCAGGGACATGGAAATGTCCTTACCATAATGGCCGGGCCATGATCGAACTCGACCACAGACTAAGACGCGTGAGACTAAAAGCCTGAACATAATAACACGACCCAAAACAGGGTAGGAAACATGACGCTGACACCCATCGACCTGGCCATTGTCGCCGGTTATATCGTCCTCACCATCGGCCTCGGCTTTTGGGTGGCGAAGCTCTCGTCGAAATCGCTGGCCAGCTACTTCCTCGCCGGCAACAAGCTGCCGTGGTACGTGCTGGGGCTTTCCAACGCCTCGGGGATGTTCGACGTCGCCGGCACCATGTGGATGGTCGGGCTGTTGGTCGTCTACGGCCTCAAAAGCGTCTTCATCCCGTGGCTGTGGCCGGTTTTCAACCAGATATTCCTCATGGTCTTCCTGGCGGTGTGGCTGCGCCGCTCGGGCAAGTTGACCGGCGCTGAATGGATCAGTTTTCGCTTCGGCGAGGATCTCGGCGCCCGCGCCTCGCACCTGATCAATGTCGTCTTCGCCTTGATCATGGTCGTCGGCATGCTGGCCTTCGGCTTCCTCGGCATCGGCAAGCTGGCGGCCGAATTTATCCCCTGGCATTTTAGCGCCGACCCCGAAATCAATGACAAGATCTATGGCCTGATCGTCGTCGCCCTGACGACCGTCTATTCGATCAAGGGCGGCATGTATTCCGTCGTCATGACCGAGGTCCTGCAATTCTTCATCAAGCTCGTCGTCTGTATCGCCATCGGCTGGATCGCTATATCGACCGTGACGCCCGCCATGTTGCACGCCGCTGTGCCGCACGGCTGGAACGAGGTGCTGTTCGGCTGGAACCTCAATCTCGACTGGCAGGCGGTCGCCAATACGGCCAAGCCCGAAAACAAGGTCGTCGCTACCTCGGCCATGGCCGTCATCGCCAGTGAAGGGCGTTCGGCCTTCGGTATCTTCTTCGGCCTGATGCTGTTCCAGGGTTTTTTCAAGGCCATGGCCGGTCCGGCGCCTAATTACGATATGCAACGCCTGCTGTCGGCCAAGTCGCCGACCGAGGCCGCCAAGATCTCCGGCTTCGTCAATCTCGCCCTGCTGTTTCCGCGCTACCTGATGATCGCCGGCATGGCCATCCTGGCGCTTGTCTTCATCGGTCCCGCCTGGACGCACCTGCAGGCCGAGGCCACGGCGGCCGGCAAGCCGTTCACCGGCGATATCGACGCCATCCTGCCTTGGGTCATCCGCAACTATATGCCGCCGGGTCTGCTGGGCTTGGCGCTGGCCGGCATGTTGTCGGCCTTTATGGCGACCTATTCGGCGTCGCTGAATGCGGCGCCGGCCTATGTCGTCAACGATATCTACAAGAAATATATCCGCCCCGACGCCCCGGAGCAAAGCTATGTCAACCTAAGCTATGCGACGTCGCTCACCTTTGCGGTGCTAGGCGCGCTAATCGGCTGGCAGCTGAAATCGATCAACGAAGTCGTCACATGGATTACAACGGGTCTATGGGGCGGCTATACAGTCGCCAATGTCGTCAAATGGTACTGGTGGCGGCTCAACGGTACGGGCTATGCCGCCAGCATGGGTTTGGGCGTCCTGGCGTCGGTCTACATGGTCCTCCCCAAAAGCATCACCGGTGTCACTTTCGACGCTTTGGCGGCTTTTCCATACCTATTCGTCGCTTGCCTGGTCGCCGCCGTCCTCGGCTCTTACCTCACCAAGCCGACCGATATGGCTGTGCTGAAAACGTTCTACAAAAAGACGCGGCCATGGGGCTTCTGGGGCCCAGTCCTGGCCGCTTTACGCGCCGATGAACTCGACGCCCAACCCAATAAGGACTTCGCCCGCGACATGTTCAACGCCGTGGTTGGGGTGATCTGGCAGACGGCGCTGACCGCTTCGGCCATTTTCCTGGTCATCCGCGAAATGGACAAGTTCTACCTGACGATCGGCCTGGTGGCGTTATGCATGGTCATCATGAAATTCACCTGGTGGGACCGTCTGCGCGACGAACCTGCCTGATCGCGGCCTCCGGTTTGCAAATATGGCTGGAACCTTAAGCGGGGCGTATCGTCCTGATACGCTTTTGGACTTTAAGGGCCAACAAGGCTGCCATGTTTGAATTCGGTCGTGAATTGGGTCGCATTTTCCGTAACCAGGGGCGGGCCGAGACCGATTCCAGCCTGTATGAGCTGCTGAACTTGCAATTGCTGATCACCCAGGGGCGCAATGCCGATATCGAAGGCGGCCGCGTCTCGACCAAGAATCGCTTCACCCCCTATCTCGAAGCGGCGCAGATCTGGCGCGAATATGCCCGGCGCACCGGCGATCCCGTCGCCGTCCGTCGCGCCGCCGCCGCCGCGGAAAACGCCGGCAAGGCCGCCAAGTCGGTCAATGACGCCGCCGTGGCCGTGCTGGAACAGGCCCAGACCTGCCTGCTCAGCGTCGACCTGTTCGAAACCTACGACCTGCTGAAATCGGCCGAAGACCTGCTGGCCGGCGGCCGCGCCGCTGTCCAGGACGACGAAGCCCTGCGCGCCCGTTTCAATCGCGTCGAAGGCCAGTTGGCCGCGCGTTATGCCGCCAAGGACGGTGTCGGCGGCGATCTCGAACTGGCCCTTTTGGCCATGTCGCATATCGATCGCGCCATCGAACGCGCCGATCAGCGCGTCCGCCAGACCGGCGCCGCCAGCGACAAGATCGACGCCGCCCAGGCGCGTTTCGAACGCGGCGACCTGCTGATGCTGGTGGGTGTCGATCGTTGCGATTCGTCGCTGATGCTGGCCGTGATCAAGGACTTCGAAGCTCTGCAACAACGCCTCGACCCGGCCTATGAGCCGGTGACCTATGGCCGCGTCGTGCTGCGCCTGGCGCAGGCCTATATCCGCAAGGGCGAGATCGAAGGCCGGCCGGAAATTATCAGCGAAGGCATTGCGCTTCTCAGCACCCAGGACGAGGCCGTCGATTATGAACATGCGCCGCTCGACTGGGTCGAACACAAGCAGACCCTGGCGCTCGGCCTCCAGGCCCTGGCGGAACTGACCCTCAACGAAGAGATTTACCAAAAGGCGATGCAGATCTATGACCTGGCGCTGAAGCGGCCCCTGCAAAAGGGCCTGAGCCTACGCGGGCAATTGATGAACAATCGCGCCGCCTGCCTGGCCAAGCATGCCGAGCTGAAGGGTGACCTGCGCTCCCTCGATGCCGCCGAAGTGGCCTTCAAAAGTGAACTGCGTGCCACCAAGCCGCAGGACGATCCGGTCAATTGGGCGATCCTGCAAACCAATCTGGCGCGGCTTTATGTAGCGCGCGGTGACATCACCGGCTTCATGATGGAACGCACCGAGGCTGCCTACGCCCTAGAAGCGGCGCATGAGATTTTCGTCGAGCACGGCCTGCGCGGTCTGGCCGATACGGCGCAATCGCATCTCGATCGCGTGCGCGAGCAGGGATAAAAGCCCTTAAGCCATGTCCAGCACTTCGCGGACCCGGGAGGCCAGTTCGTCGATGGAGAACGGCTTGCCGATCAGGTGTACGCCCTTGTCGACCACGCCGTTATGGACCACGGCATCGCGGGTATAGCCCGTCGTATACAACACCTTCAAATCCGGGCGGATCTGCTGCGCCCGATCGGCCAGAACGCGACCGTTGGCGTCGGGCATGACTATATCAGTGAACAGCATGGCGATTTCAGGGTGGGCTCGCAGGATGGTGAGCGCCACCGTCGCGTTATCGGCGTCGAATACGCGATAACCCAACTCGGTCAGGGCGTCGGCGCTGAACTGACGCACCGCCGGCTCGTCGTCGACGACCAGGATCACCTCTTGCTGCTGGCTCGTTGGCAAATCCTCAGTCGCTTCGGCCGTCCCGGGCGCGGCGGCGGCAGTGATACTGCGCGGCAGGTAGATTCTGATGCTGGAACCCTGGCCGACCTCGGAATAGATCTTGATATGGCCGCCGGACTGCTTGACGAACCCATAGACCTGGCTGAGACCGAGCCCGGTGCCCTTGCCGACCGCCTTGGTGGTAAAGAAGGGATCGAAGGCCTTGGCGATGACCTCGGGTGTCATGCCGGCGCCGGTATCGGTGATGGCGATCAGGACATATTGTCCGGCCGGCACGCCCAGTTCAGAAGCGGTATAGCGTGAGTCGAGATCGGCGTTCTGTGTCTCGATAATCAACTTGCCGCCGCCCGGCATGGCGTCCCGGGCATTGACGCTGAGATTGAGGATGACGCTTTCCAACTGGTTCGGATCGACCTCGACGGGCCACAGCTCGTCGGCGAGGATCGTTTCCAGCCGCACGTCGACGCCGATCGAATGGCGCAACATATCGGACATGCCGGCAACGAGTTTATTGGCGTCGATCTGCTCGGGTTGGAGCGGCTGCTGGCGTGAAAAAGCGAGCAGACGCTGGGTCAGGTTGGCAGCACGCTTAGCGCTGTCGGTCGCTGCCTGGACATAGTGCCTGGCGCGGGCATCATCCGGATCGACGCGACGGCCCAGCAGTTCCAGCGAGCCCAGGACAACGGCCAGCATATTGTTGAAATCGTGGGCGATGCCGCCCGTCAGTTGACCGACCGCTTCCATTTTCTGCGCCTGGCGCAGGGCCTCCTGGGCGTGGATCAGCTCGTTTTCACGCGCCTTGTACTCCGTCAGGTCGCGCCCCACAGCAATGAAGTTGATGCCGTCGGGCTCGGGCGAAACGGTCCAGCCGATCGGCTTCCATTGGCCGTCCTTCGCCAGGATCAGGTTCTCGAAGCGCGTCGGTTGGCCGGTTTCGGACATGCGGGTCAGGGCAGCGACAGTCGCAGCTACATTGTCGGGATGGATGATGTCGGCATAAGGATTGGTCAACAGTTCCCGTTCGCTCCAGCCCAGCACCTGGGTCCAGGCCGGATTGACCGCCGACATAGCGCCATCGTAGTCGGCGCGCGCTAGCATGTCCTCGGACAGGGTCCACAGCCGGTCGAGTTCGGCGCGTTGGCGGCGTTCGGCCAGGACGCGCCGGGTTGTTTCGACAACGATGGCGATGACGCCGGCGGGCCGGCCGTTCTCATCGGGAATCGGGGAATAGTCGAGATTCATCCAGACCTGTTCGGGCACACCGGAGCGATGCAGTGTGAGTTCCTGGTCGACATAGGCCAGAGTGCCGCCGGCCAGGCAGGTCTTCATGACATGATCGTTGAAGTCGGCGACTTCCGGCCAGCCCTCGCGCACTTTCGAGCCGAGCAGATAGGGGTGGCGGCCGCCAGCGAAAACCGAATAGGCGTCGTTATAGAGCATGACGCCGTCTTCGCCCCACAGCATGACGATCGGCACGGGCGAGCGCAACATGATGCCCACGGCCGTACGCAGGCTCTGTGACCAGGTATCGATAGCGCCGGCCGTGGTTTGCGACCATTCGTGCACGGCGATCAGTTTGCCGGTTTCGCCGCCGTTCGATTTCAGGCTGGTGACAAAGGCGCAGGCGGCGGCGGAGTCAGGCATGGCGGCGCGCCAAACGTGTCATCTGAGATCCAGCCATGACCATGTCAGCACACCCTTATGCCCGCACCACGCCGGGGCGATGCACCGTAATTAAAAGAGGTCGGACATAAAGGATCAATGATGAAGGGTTTTGCATACCGGCGGGGACGACGGTCTTGCCGATGGGGGGATTCGGAGTAGCGGAGGCCTTTTTCAATGAAAACCCGCACTCCGAATGGGCGGATGGTTGATCGTAAACGGTATAATAATGCTATGAAAAGCGATGGCAAAGCATGTGCACACTGGGAACGCCCAGTCGCTTGAGTTTAAAAAGCTTGATTCGAAGTGCCGGGTGCCAAAGGGGGCTGAACCGCTCCGAAGACTTGCCCGTCCTCGTCGGTCACCGGCCCCTAAACCCTGTTTTCGCAAGGCAAGGCCGCGTCTGTGCTGATCCCAAGCGGGCCTTTCGGAGCGCTCCGATTGGCGCGATATGGCAGAGTTCTCTTGCTTGCGACGACATCTCCAAAGTTCATCGTGAACTTTGGCAAGGCCGCCCGGCCGCCGCGCACGTTTGCGCGTATCGCTTATGTAAAAAGCTTAGTCGCAATTTGCGACGCAAATTCGCGATTAAGCGGCGTGCCCTTCGGCGCGGCGCAGGCGCCAGAAGCGGATGGTGCGCAAGGCGGTATCCTGGGGCAGTTCGGTATAGAGACGGGCATATTCCGAGGCCCGGCCCATGGCGTTTTCCGAATCCGACAGCATGATCATGGCGTAGGTCAGGAACAGCGCCTTGTCGAGGCCGGCCGCCTTGCAGGCGATGGCCAGGGCGTCGATCTCGCGCTTTTCGACCAGGTGCTTGGCGGTCAGGAAGTCGATATCCGCCATTTGCGCCAAAGCGACCAGGAACCAGGTCGGGTTCGGGTCGCGCATATATTTGGCCAGAAGCTGCGGCGTCAGTTTGCCGTTATTGCGAAGGGCTTCGACGTCCTTGGAGATGCGCTCATAGTCTTCCGGGAAGCTGCCATAGGCGATGGCGATCTTGTTGCGGCCCTTGCTGAGCGCGCTTTCGACCATGGCCGGGTCGAGCTTGGCGTTCTCGGCGATGATGCGTTCGCGCAGGCGAGCTTCGACGACAAAATACATGTCGTTCATCAAATCGACCGGCATGTCCGGCCGGTTGACGACGACTTCGTGGAGGGCGGGATTGGCCTGGGCGCGGGTGACGACCTGCTCATTGGACGCACGCGACAGGCGGGCGCCGTCATTGCTCAGCAGGGCATGCAAGGTGGTGTCGTCGCCGCGCTGGACGATGACGCCGGACACGGCTTCGGGAACGGAATCGCGCTTGGAAACGGCGCGCATATGGTCCTGGCCCTTGGTCGAGACGACATGCATCAGGTCGCTTTCGCTCAGCGCCTTGGAGCGTGTCAGGATGGGTTCGGCGACCTCGATATCGTCGACCGCCAGCTTCCGCAGCAGACCCAGAGGGGCATTGCGGGCCGAAGCGATGGTCTGCGAGATTTCGGCGCGGACGACGGTTTCCATGTCGGTCGACAACTGGGTCATGACGGTGTCGTAGAGCGCCATTTCCGGTCCCGTGACCTCGTCCGGTCGTGCCATGAAAATGCCGGTCACCTCACGTAGCAACTCGCGGCGTTTGGCGCTGGACGGTTCCTTGGCCAGGTCGATCAGATGGGTGAGGGAAGAAGACATGCGGTACCCTTAATTGGCCGGCTGGCTGTCGTCAGATGAAGAGGAGTCGGAAGAATCGGATTTATCGGAAGCATCAGAATCGTCGTCTGACGACGAGTCGTCATCTTTGCTTTCTTGAGCGTCGAGATGGGTCGTGTCGAGCAGGGCGCCGGTGGCGTTATGATCGACGGTGATCGGGTCGGGTTTGATGCCGTACTGGCGGTGCAGGCTGTAATAGCGCGGTTCGTCGGACGCATCGGTATAGTGTTCGCCCGGGATAAAGACGTGATCGGTCTCTTCCGACGCCATGGAAGCGCCAGGTTCGGGCGCGGTGGCGACGGAGGGGGCGGGCGCTTGAGCCGCGGCGGGCGCCGGGACAGGTGTCGCAGCGGCCTGCGGCGCCGGCAGGGCGTTGGCGCGGGCGGCTGCGATACGGGCGGCGTATTTGCTGGTCGCCGGAACCTGGTAACCAGCATCGGCATGGGGGGGCTGCTGAACCGGCGCGGCGGCAACGACGGGTGCGGGCGCCGGCGCGGGTGCGGGCTGAACAGCGACGGGACGCGGCTGCGGCTGGGCCGGGGCTTGCTGGCGTGGCGCCGGCTGTTGCATGGGCTGAGGTGCGGCCGGCTGGGCTGCGGCTGGCTCAGGGGCGATGGGGCGCTGCTGGGACGGCTGCGGTGCCGGCACGGTTACGCGTGGTGGGGGCGGCGGCAATTGCATGACGGCGACGGGCGCCGGCTGCGACAAAGGCACAGGGACGGATACCGAGGCCAGGGTCTGATGCTGTTGTGTCTGAGTTTGCTGGGCCTGTTCCGGAGCTTGCGGCGATGGCGCATTGGGTCGCGATTTGGTTGGCCAGTTCAGGGTCTGGACGAACGGATCGCCCACTTGACCATAGGGCGACGGCGGTACCGGGTTGGACGGAACAGGTGTGGAAGTCTGTTGCTGTGGGGCATTGGCCTTGCCTTGCCAGGTCAGGTAGCCGGTCGGCGAACTGGCGCCGGCGTGCGAGGCCACAGCCAGCAAGGCGAGGGCGCTGACGGTCAGGCACAGGGTGCGACGTGGGGGCAAGGACATAGGTTCAGGCACGGTTCCGGGCACGGTTTTCGAGTTGCAACCGTTTGATCCTAAGGCATTGGGTTTAAATATTACCTAATAGGCACGTGGAAATTGCATGCGGCCGGAAGCCGCATCACCCGGCCAGGGTGACGCGCTTGTCTTCCAGTTCCAGCCATTCCAACTCGCCGCTTTCCAGGGCCGCCCGCGTGGCATCCAATTGCCGCATGGTCGTCTCGAAGGCCTTGGGCGCCCGAGCATAGAGGTTGGGGTCCGAAAGCGTCTTTTCCAGATCCTTGATCTCGGCCTGCCATTGCGGCATCAGCTTTTCCAGGTCGTCGAGGCGCTTCTGGTCCTTGTAGCTGAGCTTGGCTTTCGGCGGCTTGGGTGCCGGCGGCGGCGGCGGCGGCGGCGCCACCGGTTCGGCGGCGATCTTGCGCGACTCGCTGCGCGAAATCTCGGCGAAGAAATCCGGGTTTTGGCGGATGAAGTCCTGCCAGCCGCCGGGCGTTTCGGCGGCACGGCCGGCGCCGTTCAGCGCCAGGGTCGAGGTTGCCAGGCGGTCGATAAAGTCGCGATCGTGGGACACAAGGATGAGCGTACCGTCATAGTCGGCCAGCATGTCTTCCAGCAGGTCGAGCGTATCCATGTCGAGATCGTTGGTCGGTTCGTCGAGCACCAGCATATTGGTGGCCTTGGCCAGGGCGCGGGCCAATTGCAGGCGGTTGCGCTCGCCGCCGCTCAGCGACTTGACCGGCTGGCGCAGCTGGTTGTCGCGGAACAGAAAGTCCTTGGCATAGGCGGCGACGTGGCGCGGCGTGCCCTGGACCATGATCGAGTCGGAACCTGAATTGGCCAGCACGTCCCACAGGGTCTCGTCGCCCTTCAAGGCGTCGCGGCCCTGGTCGAGATAGGCGACCTCGAGATTGGTCCCGAGCTTGATTTCGCCGCTGTCGGCCGGGATCTGACCCAGAAGCAGCTTGACCAGGGTCGACTTGCCGGCGCCGTTGGGCCCGACAATGGCCAGCCGGTCGCCGCGCATGATGCGGGTCGAAAACTTGGTCAGCAGGGTCTTGTCGCCGAAGGCCTTGGAGACGCCCTTCAGTTCGGCGACCAGGCGCCCGGAGGTGCCGCCGGAATCGATCGACATTTCCAGCATCTTGTCGCGGCCGCGCAGACGCGAGGCGGCATCGGCGCGCATCGCGTTCAGCCGTGCGGCGCGGCCTTCGTTACGCGTGCGGCGGGCGGTTATCGACGAATAGAAGGTCTTGGTTTCGCGTTCGATGGCCTTTTGCAGGCGCGATAGCGATTCCTCGGCGTCCTTGATGACCGATTCCGACCACGGCTCGAAGCCGGCATAGCCCTGGTCGAGCTTCAGCACCTTGCGGTCATAGAGCCAGAAGCAGCGCTGGGTCGTGCGCTCCAGGAAGGTCCGGTCGTGGGAGACGATCAGCGCCCCGCCGCGGAACGAGCGCAACCGATCCTCCAGGGTTTCGATGGCGAAAATATCTAAGTGGTTGGTCGGTTCGTCGAGGAACAGCAGGTCGGGATCTTCGGCAAAGGCTTTGGCCAGCGCGGCGCGGCGCTTTTCCCCACCCGACAGCGAGGTGCAGGCGGTTTGCGGATCGATCTGGAAGGCCCACAGTTCGGCCTCGGCGGTGTAGTGTTCGGCGCCGCCGGTCATGACCCAATCGAGGATGGTGGCGCCCGTCGGTTCCGGCTCCTGCAGCACGAAGGAATAGCGCACGCCGGAATTGACGACACGATCGCCGGAATCGGCGTCGATCAACCCAGCCATCAACCGCATCAGGGTCGATTTGCCGGCGCCGTTCTTGCCGACCAGACAGGCGCGTACGCCGCGATCGAGCGCGATATCGACGCCGTCGAACAGCGGGTTCATGCCGTCCATCAGGCGGACGTCTTTGAGAGCGAGCAGCGGAGCTTTAGACGCTGTGGTTTTTTGGGGTTTGGCCATGGCGGGGGTTTTGCCCGTCTTGTTCGCAAATGCAAAGTGATTTTTGGAAAAGGGTTGATTTTAAGGGGCGTAGGGATAACTAAGCGAGACAGCGACGAAAGACGACAATGACGGCCAGGCCTTTCTGGGAAACCAAGACTCTCGAACAGATGAACGAACAGGAATGGGAAAGCCTGTGCGACGGCTGTGGCCTGTGCTGTTTGATCCGCTTCGAGGACGAGGAGACGATGGAGGTCATCCCGACGCGCGTCCATTGCAAGCTGTTCGATCCGGACAAATGTGCTTGCTCGGACTATGCCAATCGCAAGAAGACCGTGCCGGACTGCATCAAGCTGACGCCGCACAATATCGAGGCTCTGGAATGGATGCCGTTGTCATGCGCCTATCGCCGGCTGCATGAAGGCAAGACCCTGCCGCAATGGCATCACCTGATCACCGGCGACCGTGAAAGCGTGCACAAGGCCGGCGTTTCGATCCGCGGCCAGACGATCAGCGAACTGGCGCTCAGCGAGCCCGAAGAGGCGCTCGACTTCGCCGCCTGGGACTTGAGTGAAGATCGCAGCGATTGGGAAGAGTTCGAGGATTAACCCTTTCCTCTTATCGCATTTTGATATTTCCGCGCGCTTTTCTCGTTTGTTCCTTATGTCCAAAGGCGCATGCTCAGCTTGCCCACGAGATGAAACTCAAAGGTAATTGAAGCCGGAGATGATTGACTGTCGACACATGTCGCAGTTTGGTCGCTCCGGCTTTGCCTTTTGGGGCTCCGACCTTCCTTACATGCCCTTGATGCCGGTGGTTGACACCCATCTACCTTCCTTATGGCTGCCGGCATAAGCTTAACGCGTTCATGGCCCGTTCAGGTCCATGGGACGAGATTGGTGGCGTCCGGGGAAGAAAGAGACATAGTAATGAAAAAGCTGGCCCTACTGATGGTTTCCGCTGCTGCCCTCTTGATGGTCGCGGGCTGCGCCTATGACGACTACGATTATCACGGTCACCACAATCGCGGCGACTGGCACCACGGTGACCATGACGGCGATGGCGATCACGACGGAGGCGGACACCATCACCGTCACCACGACAACTAATCCTTGATCTCCAGGTGCGCCTGGCAAGAGCAACGGCCCGCCGTCGGGGCGCCGCCCGGATTGAAGATAAGTATCTCTTGTAACCTTTAGATAAATCGGCAAAGGTGCGGCACATTTCGCCGCTCCTTGCCGAGGTTTTCATGTTTGTTACCGCCGCTCTTGCCGCCGCTGTCCTGCAGGCGCAACCCGTCGTCCTGCACAAATATGAAGGCTTGAGCCTTACCAACGACGGCACAACCATGGTAACGGTCGAGACGAGTGCCCCCCTTAATTCCCAAGGGCTACCCCATGGCGTCGTGACGGTCCGCAATCTTGCCGGCGCCGTTCAGGGGCAGCTCGATCCTTGCGGCGCTTGCCGCTACAGTGACCCGACCTGGTCTCCCGATGGCAAATCGTTGGCCTTTATCGCCGCCGACGCCAAGGCCGGTACCGTAACGCTTTATCTTGCCGCCAACGGCAAGACGCGTATCCTCACCACGGTAACCGGGGTTGCCGACCGTCCGCGCTGGTCGCCGGACGGCAAGTCGATCGCCTTGCAGGTGGTGGTCGGCGCTCACAAACAGGTCGGCGCCACCCAGGCCGGCGCCCGTCAGGTCGGTGAAATCGGCCTCTCTTCAGGCACCGATGAGCAGCGTGTCGGGATCGTCGATATCACCACCGGCGGCTTGAAACTGGTCACCCCGGAAGATACCTGGGTTTATGAATATGACTGGATGCCCGACGGCACGGGCTTCGTCGCCACGGCGGCCAAGGGCGATGGCGACAACAACTGGTGGACGGCCAAGTTGGAAGCCTTCGGTCTCGACGGTTCCGAACGCGTTATCGCCGCGCCGAAGATGCAGTTGAATTTTCCGCGCGTCGCCCCCGACGGCAAGACCGTCCTGTTCATCGGCGGGCTGATGAGCGATTTCGGACCGGTCGGCGGCGATATCTACAGCGTTCCCTTGGCGGGTGGTGAACCGGTGAATGTAACGCCCGATTACAAGGGCACTTTCAGCAGCCTGGCGGTCACCAAAACCGGCGTCGTCGCCACTGTTATCCTGGGTGGGGAGACCGGTGTGGCGAGCCTGAATGACGGCAAGGTCACCGTCCTGTCGCACGGCGAGGTCTCGACCTCGGCCGGCGACGCGCGCATCGCCGTCAGCGCCGATGGCAAGACCGCGGCCGGCGTCGTCGAAGGCTTCACAACGGCACAGCAGATCCAGGCTGGCCCATTGGGCGCCATGACGGCCGTCACCCACGATAACGACGCCGTCAAACTGACCTACAGCACGAAAAGCGTGACCTGGCAGCACGACGGTTTCGATGTCCAGGGGTGGCTGATGATTCCAGCCGGCGTCGATCCTAAAAAGACCTATCCCATGGTCACCATCGTTCACGGCGGCCCGGCGTCGGCGGTGACACCGCGCTTTACTCCGCAAGGCGCCGCCGTTGAACTGCTCAATGCAGGATATTATGTCTTCCAGCCCAATCCACGCGGCTCCTATGGTCAGGGCGAAGCCTTCACACGCGCCAATATCCGCGACTTCGGCGGCGCCGATCTGGGCGACATCATGTCGGGCATCGATGCGGTGGAAAAGGTCGCGACGGTCGATGAAGCGCGCCTCGGCATCATGGGCCATTCCTACGGGGGTTTCATGACCATGTGGACGGTGACCCACTCGCATCGTTTCAAGGCGGCGGTCGCCGGCGCCGGTATCGCCAACTGGTCGAGCTATTACGGTGAAAACGGCATCGATCAATGGATGATTCCGTTCTTCGGCGCCTCCTTCTATGACGACCCGGCGATCTATGACAAGCTGTCGCCGATCCGCACGATCAAGGACGCGACCACGCCCACCTTCATCTATGTCGGTGAACGCGACGTCGAATGCCCGGCGCCGCAATCGATGGAATTCTGGCACGGCCTGAAGGCCATAGGCGTCGAGACGTCGCTGGTCATCTATGACGGCGAAGGTCACGGCATCCGCGCGCCCGAACACGTCAAGGATCTGAGCGACCGCACGGCGGCCTGGTTCGGCAAGTACCTCGGCGTCGGCGGAAGATAAACGGCGCAAGGTAAACGCGGGGCTAACCCTATCGCCTTATAGTCCTTTGATTTTGTGCGACCTTTTAGCCGTTTCGCGCTTATGATTTTGTGGGCAGTTTGCGACGGTCCTCCCGCCATTTTCGAGTGCCCGCGCCATGATCGCCCTGACCATCACTGCCCTGACCCTTGCCGTCGCCATGGCCATTTTCGGTGTCACCATCGTGGTCGTGCGCGAACGGGACTTTTAAGCGCCGCCAAACCGGCGCCCGCGCCGCTTGCCTCTTGAATCGATTACTTGTAGAGCACACCTCTTGTTCAGGAGGATTGTGTATCAGTGGCAGGTGATCCGTATCAGGAACTGGGCGTCAAGCGCGACGCCAGCGACGCCGATATCCAGAAGGCTTTCCGCAAGCTGGCCAAAGAGCTGCACCCCGACAAGAACCCCGGCAACAAGGTGTCCGAGGAGCGCTTCAAGCGTGTCAGCGCGGCCTTCGACTTTCTGAAAGATGCTGACAAGCGCAAGAAGTTCGACCGCGGTGAAATGGATGCCGACGGGCGCGAAATCTATCGTGGCTTCAATGGCGGCGGTGGTGCCGGAGGCTTCGGCGGCCGCCCCGGTGGCTCACCCTTCGGCGCCGGTGGTGGTGCCAGTGCGCGCTTCGAAGGCATGGATATCGACGACATCATGGACATGTTCGGTGGTGGCGGCGCCGGTGCCGGGGCGCGCCGTTCCGGTGGCTTCGGCGGTTTTGGCGGCGGCGCGCCGGCCAAGGGCGCCGATCTCAAGATCAAGGTCGAGATCGACCTGCTCGACACCATTGTCGGCAATACCCGCCGGGTCGTCCTGTCGGACGGCCGGACGCTGGATATCAATATCCCCAAAGGCTCGAAAGACGGCCAAACCCTGCGCCTGAAAGGGCAGGGGGCGCCGTCGCCGTCCGGGCGCGGACCGCATGGCGATGCCCTGGTCGAACTGAAGCTGAAACCGCATCCCATCTTCCGCATGGACGGCAACGACCTGCACATGGACCTCTATGTCTCGCTGCCGGACGCCATGCTGGGCGGCAAGGTCCAGGCGCCGACGCCCGACGGGCCGGTCAGTGTCAACCTGGCCAAGGGCTCCAATTCCGGCGCCATTCTGCGGCTGAAGGGGCGGGGCGCCCTGGACGGCAAGGACGGCGCGCGCGGCGATCTCTTTGCCCACATCGTGCTGGCCATGCCGGACAAGTTGCCCGACGGCATGCCGGCCGATCTATATGCCGATATGATGAGTCTGATGGAACGCTGGCGCGACAAGGCGCCATATCAGCCGACCGCATCGGCGCGAAAGCGTTAACCAGCAATATTTCTTTTTCTAAGCGAACCGTTCAGCTAAGGTTCAGGTCCGGGACCTTATAAACGACGTTATGAAACAGATATTGCCCCTTGTCTGTGCTGCCTTGATCGCCCTTCCCTTGGGGGCGCAAGCCCAGCCCATGCTTTCTCGTGAAGCCCCGCCTGCCCACGATATGGCAGCTGTCATCATGAAGGTCGCCTTCGGTGGTCCGGATCGCAAACATCACGGCGGTGACGATCGCGATAACGGCAACGATCAGGGTAATCGCGGCAATAACGGCCAGGGCAATAATGGCCGTGGCGGCGGTGAGCAGCGTGATAACCGCATCAATCAGGCGATCGCCATCGCCTCCAGCCGCGGACGAGTGCTTGACGCCGGGCCGCAGGGCGGGTCTATCTTCTGGGTGCGGGTCGCGACTGACCATGGGCGAGTCGATTTGCTCGTCGATGTCAATTCCGGCCGCATTATCGGAGAAAGATAAACCCGCGAGCTGACCTTCGGTCGCTCACAATTTTATTGTTTGTTTTGTCGCGCTTTTTCATCCAAAAGTGCGGACACTTTTTGGAAAGCGCTTATGCGAATTCTATTAGCCGAAGACGATCCCGATCTGTCGCGTCAGCTCAAGGCCTCGCTCAGCGACGCCGGCTATGTCGTCGATCACGCGCCAGATGGCGAGGAAGCCCACTTCCTCGGCGACACTGAGCCCTATGACTGCATCATTCTCGATCTCGGCCTGCCTAAGATCGACGGCGTATCGGTGCTGGAAAAGTGGCGTCGCGACGGCAAGTCGACTCCGGTCCTGATCCTGACCGCGCGCGGCGCCTGGAGCGACAAGGTGTCGGGTTTCGACGCCGGCGCCGACGACTATCTCACCAAGCCGTTTCACACCGAAGAACTGCTGGCGCGCCTGCGCGCCCTGGTCCGCCGCGCCGCCGGCCATTCCCAGCCCATGCTGGTGTGCGGCGGCGTGCGTCTGGATCCCCGTGCCGCCCGGGCCAGCGTCAATGGCGAACCCTTGCGCCTGACCTCGCTGGAATACCGCCTGCTGCACTATCTGATGATGCATCAGGCGCGTGTCATTTCGCGCACCGAGCTGGTCGAACACCTCTACGACCAGGATTTCGACCGCGACTCCAACACCATCGAGGTCTTCATGGGCCGGTTGCGCAAGAAGATCGGCAATGACCGGATCGAAACCGTGCGTGGCCTGGGCTATCGCCTGAAGCCGTTGCATGGCGAGGTCGACGATCTGTGACACAGCGGTCGGTGACGCCGCGGTCTGGGCTTGCCGCGGCCTGGCGACGGATCGTATCGGGCAACTCCCTGGTCGGGCGGCTGATCCGCCTGGCGTCCCTGTGGTTCATCTTCGCCCTGGTTATCACCGGCATCGGCCTGACCGCCTATTTCCATCAGGCAGCCCTGCATCGCTTCGAAAGCGGAGTCGGTCAGTTCGCCGACAATCTGTTCTCGGTGACCGACGTCAACCCGGACGGCACAATCGATACCTCGGCCTTTGTAGATACGCGTTCGCGGCTCTTCCATTCCGGCCTCTACTGGCAGGTCAGCGAGGTCGACGCCAAGGGCGCGATGGTCGATCCGGTGACGGCCTCGCGGTCGTTGTGGAATGCACGTCTCAACCTGCCGCCCGACATGCTCAACGACGCCCGGAAACATTCCGGCACCAGCGCCTATTATGACGGCTACGGCCCCGCCAACGAACCGTTACGCGTCGCCGTCATCTATTCCATGATCAACAACCGCGCCTATGTCTTCATGGCCGCCGAAGACCGCAGTTCGATGGACAAGGACGTACAGAACTTCGCCCTGCTGACGGCCGGCGCCCTGATCCTGCTGGCCCTGGGCTCCCTGGCGGCCATCTATTTCCAGGTCCGTGTCGGCTTGCGCCCCCTGTTCGACCTGACCGATGAAATCGCTCATATCCAGAGCGGCGAGCAACAGCGCCTGCTCAAGACCTATCCGGCGGAAATTACGCCTGTTGCGACCCAGATCAACGCCTTTCTCGACTATGCCCAGGATGTGGTCGAACGCCAGCGCATGCATGTCGGCAACCTGGCTCACGCCCTGAAAACACCGCTGTCCGTCCTCCTGACTTCGGCCGGTGATACCGAAGGCGCCTTGCCCGAGACCGTGCGCAAACAGACCGAGACCATGCGGGCCCAGGTCGATCACCATCTGCGCCGGGCGCGGGCGGCGGCGCGTTCCCAGGCCATGGGCGAGCGCACGCCGGTCGAGCCGGTGCTCGACGAACTGGCCGTCATGCTGGAGCAAGTCTTCCGCGACAAGGATGTCATCATCGACTGGCGGGCGCCGGAAAACCTCAGCTTCCGCGGCGAGCGCCAGGATTTGCAGGAAATCGCCGGCAATCTGCTCGAAAACGCCTGTATCTGGTGCAAGCACAAGGTCCGCATCCTGGCCGAATTCGCCCCCGCCGACCAAAGCCTGATGCTCAGCATCGAGGACGACGGCCCGGGCCTCGACGAGGCGCGCTTCGACGAGGTCCTGAAACGCGGAGCCCGTCTCGACGAAAGCGTACCGGGGTCGGGCCTGGGCCTGTCGATCGTCGACGAGCTGGTGCGCGCCTATGGCGGCCTGCTCAGGTTCGAACGGTCGGCGCTTGGCGGATTAAAAGTCGTGGCGCGGCTGCCGGGCAACCAGACCATCTAGGTTGAGCGTTGCAAGCGATTTCAGCACGAAGCTGTGAACGCTGTCCAAGGCGACATCAGTTCATATTTTCCTGAAAATTCAAACACGTACCATACTACCTCAGGCAAGTGGCCGGAACGGGCCGTTAGAGAATATTAACCAGAATTGCCTAATCATACCAAATTCGAGGTATGGTTCGTTTAAAGGTGTCGTAACACGGTCATGGGCGTGGTGTCTGAAAAGCGTCTGGATATGATCCGGGGCTTGGCCAAGGCCTTGCCGCAATCGTCCCTGCGCTCGTTGGAACTGGCGCTCGGCCTGACCAAGGACGAAGCCCTGATCCAGGTCCGTGAGCTGATCAGTGTCGAACTCGAATTCCGTCACGTCAAGGAAGCCGTCTTCGCGCCCTTCCTGCCCATGTTTCAGCCGCGAGCCGACGGCCTGCGCGGCGTTACCTTCGCGCCGTGGGTCATCGATCGTATCTGGGCCGCGCTGGAACGTTTCGAGCCGGAACTTTACAAGCAGTCGCGTTACGCGCTGCGCGGCCTGCGCACAGAAGACCCGACGCCGGTTGTGTTTTTTCGCCTGGTCACGGCCGCTGCCCAGTTGATTCGCCAATGTCCTGAAGAAATTCTTCCGGCCAAGGCGAGCCAGGGAGATGGCGTTGTCCTGGCTGAATTCGCCAACTATCTCGACCTGCACCGGATTTCACGCCATGCCCTGGCCAAACTGCCCAGCCTGATGGGGCGGATCGATGCCGAAAAGGCCGCGGCCATGCGGCTGATGTTCGGCGACGCCTGTGCCATCGATGTCGAGGGCGGTTATCGCCTGCTGGAATTGCTGTTCGCCAATCTCGAAGACGGCTCCCAGATCGTCAAGTTCGTCGCTACCGTGTCCGACCGTCCCAACGACCGCTTCCTGGCGCAGTCGGAACTGGCCGATTTCGGCACGCGCATTCTCGACCATATCGAGGATAATCTGAAGGACCTCAAGCTCTTCATGGGCAATCGCCACCGCCAATGCGCCGATCTCGGCCTGGCCAGCGAGCGCGTCGGCCAGAGCCTGAGCCAGCTTCAGTCGTTCGAGCACTTCATCGAACTGGCCCGTGAAGGGCCATGGGGCAAGCGCGTCGGCGAAGCCCACAAACTGATCGCCGAACTGGTCGAAGCCCAACTGCGTGGCGCCGAACGTGTCATCGACGACGCCCTGCCGATGAAATCGGAACGCGTCTACGGCCGCGTCAAGAAGGAAACACCGCGCCTCGACAAGCCGCCGTCGGACGAGGTCGTCCTGCGCGCCCGTCAGACGCTGAAATTCATCAAACAGGTGCGCAACACGGCCACCGCGGGCGGTTTCGCCGCCCTGCATTCCCGCACGGTGCAATCGATCGAAGGCATGCTCGACAGCTATTTCGAGGAACTGCTCAGCATGGCCAATGGCGATGAGCCGTTCGACGCCGACACCTTGATGCAGTTCTTCGAAATGGTCACCGACATGATGGAAGCCCTGCTGGGTGAAGAAAAGGCGCACACGGCGCGGCGAAGAGTCGCGTCTTCGGACCTGCTGAAGCCCTCGAAGAACGTGGCTTGAGCTGCTAATACAAACGGGCGCCCAGCCGTTTCAGCTGGTATAAACCCTTGGCATCGGCCCGAAATGGTCTATTTGAGGCCCCATGCTGTTTCTCACCGTCATCTGTGTCCTGATCAGCGCTCTCATGCTCGCCATCGCCGCCCTGTGGCTGCGGTTCGCGCCGCGGCGGGCTGAACTGGCGCATGAAAAGGCGCTTTATGCCGGCTTTGTCGCCGATATCGAACGCCGGCTGGCGCGCGGCGATATCGACGCCGACGCGGCACACGAAGAACAGGTCGAGGCGGCGCGCGCCCTGCTGAAGGCCAGCGAAGCCGGCGGCGCCGAGACCGGCGCGCTGAAACCCGTTTACGCCATGGTCGCCATTGTCCTGGTCGCCGGTCTGACCTTCGGGCTCTATCTCTTTGTCGGCCACCCGTCTCTTGCCGATCAGCCCTACAAGCAACGTTTGCAGGCCTGGACACATATTGCCAAAACCGACCCGGAAAGCCTGCCGCCCCAGGCCATGGCGGCTGTTTTGCGTCAAGGCGCGGTGGAAAACGCCAATAGCCCGGCCTATTGGGAGTTCCTCGGTCGTATCGACATGATGGCGGGCAACAGTTATGCTGGCGCCAAGGATTACGAGACGGCGCGCAAGCTGTCGCCCGAGACCTTCCGCGCCTGGTCCGAACTGGGCGAGGCCTTGACCTTCGTTTCCAAGGGGAACGGCAGCACGGACGCGCAAAAGGCCTTCGAGCAGGCCCTGGCGCTCGATCCGAAAGACGCGCGGGCCCACTACTATCTTGGCAATATGGGCGTCGCCCAGGGCCGTTATGATGAGGCGCGCGGGCATTACCAGGCGGCGCTCGATGTCATGACGCCCGACGACCCCAGCCGCACTCAGGTCGAAAAGGCGCTGCAAGAGGCCGGTATGGCCCAATCCGCCGACGCGGCGACCAAGTCGCGCATCCGCGGCATGGTGCAAAGTCTGGCGGCGCAGCTGGAAGCCAATCCGGACAATCCGGACGGCTGGGCCCGCCTGCTGCGCTCCTATGACGTTCTGGGGGACACCGCGGCCAAGGACGCGGCCCTGAAGACTCTTCAGGCGCATTACCGCAATCGCCCTGAGGTCATTGCCGATATCGTGACCAGGTCGCAGACCACGGTCGGCGCTGAAAATGTGGGAGGCCAGTAATGGGCTTTATGCCGAAATCGGCCAAGGCGCGCCGGCGTTTGACCATCTTCCTGATCGCCGCGCCGGTTTTGATCGCCGCGGTGGCGCTCAGCCTCTATGCGCTCAAGGGAACGGTCGTTTATTTCTATACGCCGGCTCAGTTCTTGGACGCCCGTGTCGCCACTGGCAAGACGGTGCGCCTGGGCGGTCTGGTCAAGCCCGGCAGCATCGTCAAGACGCCGGACGGCACGGTGCAATTCGTCGTTCAGGACAAGCTCAAGGAAATCGCGGTCAGCTATCGCGGTGATTTGCCGGATCTCTTCCGCGAAGGCCAGGGTGTCGTGTGCGAAGGTAATGTCACCGGCGCCACGACGGTGCGCGCCACCCAGGTCCTGGCCAAACATGATGAGAAATACATGCCGAAAAACGTCGAAAAGGCCCTGAAGGAACAGGGCGAATGGCGCCCGGAATCGGGCATGACGCAATCCGCCGCACCGCAAAAGCCGTTCCAATGATGGCGCGCGCATGATCCATATCGACGAAATCGGTACCTTCTGCTCGGTTTTGGCTTTCAGCCTGAGCGTGGCTCAGGCGGCCCTCGTTGCCGCCGGTCAGGTCAAGGGCTGGCGCGGCCTGGCGCGTTACAGCGAAGGCGTGTCCCTGGCCGGTGCTGTCGCCATTTTGGCATCTTTCGCCATTCTGGTCTTCGCCTTCATTCGCTCCGATTTTTCGATCGTCAATGTCGCCGAGCATTCCAACACCGACAAGCCGTTATTGTACAAGATCTCCGGCGCCTGGGGCTCGCACGAAGGCTCGATGCTGTTGTGGTGCACCATCCTGCTGGTTTACGGCGCCATGATCACCCTGCGCGGGCAAGGCCTGCCGGCCTCGCTGCGCCATAAGGCCCTGGGGGTTCAGGGCTTGCTGGGCGCGGCCTTTGTCGGCTTCACCCTGTTCAGCTCCAATCCGCTCGGTCGGCTGATCGATGCGCCCGTCCAGGGACAATCGCTCAATCCGGCCCTGCAGGACCCGGCCTTGGCCTTCCACCCACCCATGCTCTATATGGGCTATGTCGGCTTTTCCGTCGTCTTCTCCTTCGCCATAGCGGCCCTGATCGAGGGCCGGCTCGACCGCGCCTGGGCGCGCTGGGTGCGGCCATGGGTGCTGCTGGCCTGGAGCTTCCTGACCGTCGGCATTACGCTCGGCGCCTTCTGGGCCTATTACGAATTGGGCTGGGGCGGCTGGTGGGCCTGGGACCCGGTCGAGAACGCCTCCTTCATGCCCTGGCTGGCGGCGACCGCACTCCTGCACAGCGCGATCGTCATGGAAAAGCGCGACAGCCTGAAGGCCTGGACGGTGTTCCTGGGTCTGCTGGCCTTCACCTTCTCGATGATGGGCGCCTTCCTGGTGCGCTCGGGCCTGTTGACCTCGGTCCATGCCTTCGCCGTCGACCCGCAACGCGGCATCCTGCTGGCCACCATCCTGTTCGTCACGGCCGGCGCCGGTTTCGCCCTGTTTGCCGTGCGCGCGCCGGAACTGGCGCCGGGCGGCCTGTTTGCGCCGGTGTCGCGCGAAGCCTCGCTGGTCCTCAACAACCTGCTGATTTCTGCGGCCCTGTGTTCGGTCTTTCTCGGCACCCTCTATCCCATCCTGATGCAGGCCCTGTTCAACAAGACCATGTCGGTCGGCGCGCCCTATTATCTGATGGTCTTCGTCCCGATCATGGTGGCGGCCCTGCTAATCGCGCCGATTTCCGGGCTGATGGCGTGGAAACGCGCCGACCTGAAAGGCGTGCTGCAACGCCTGGCCCTGGCCTTTGGTGTCGCTGCCCTGGCAGCCGCCGTCGCCCTGCTGATGCACAAGGGACCGTCCCTGCTGAGCGAGGTCGAATATTTCATCGGCCTGCTGGTCGGTTTCTGGTTGATTGCGGGTACCGCCAAAACTCTGGCGGAAAAAGCGGGTTTTAAGATCATGCGCATCTGGTCGCTGCCCTTGGCGACCTGGGGCATGATCCTGGCCCATATCGGCATGGGGCTGTTCGTCCTTGGCGCCGTCGTCGAAAGCCACGATCGCCTGAGCGTCATGCAGGCGATGAAGCCCGGCGATACGGTCGAGCTGGGTGGCTACAGTCTGAGATTCGACGGTCTCTACAGCCAGGCCGGCAAGAATTACGACGCCCAGGGTGGGACATTTACACTCAGTGATAACCGCGGCAAGACGGTATGCGAACCGCGGCCGCAACGCCGCTTCTACCCGGCCTCCAGCGAAGTCCAGAGCAAGGTCTGGCTGTGTTTCCAGCCACTCAGCGATCTCTATGTCCTGATGGCTGAGCCGCAGGTTGCGGCCGACGGGTCTCAGGCCTGGCAAGTGCGGTTTTTCTATAATCCGTGGGTGCGCCTGATCTTCTTCGGGCCGCTCCTGATGGCGCTCGGCGGTGTCTTGTCATTGAGCGACCGTCGCCTGCGTCTCGGTGTCGCCGTCAAGGCCAGCGCGGCGAAGCCTTTGCGCGAAAAGAAGGTTTAGCCACGGATGAACACGGATAAACACGGATACACTAGCTATCTCCTCCCTTGCGAGCCTAAAGGCTTGCAAAGAGGGAGAAGGGGGCTCGGACTCCTTCTGTTCGCCTTGCTCTGCACATCTTCTGCCCACGCCGATCCCGCCCGTGACGAAGCCCGCGCCCAGCACCTTTTTACCGAGGTGCGCTGCGTCCAGTGCCAGAGCCAGGACATCGCCGATTCCGACGCTCAGATCGCCGGCGACATGCGCCGCGAAATCCGCGACAGCATCAAGGCCGGCCAAAGCGACGCCGAAATTCGCAAAACCCTCTACGATCACTACGGCGATTATGTTCTTTTTCGGCCGCGTCTTTCCGCCGGCAACCTCATTCTGTGGTTGCTGCCGCCCGTGATCGTGTTTCTGGGCCTGGGCGTCTTTTTCGCTATGGCCAAAAGGCAAGCGAAATCAAAATCTTATGAACTCGATGTGGCCGAAGAGAAAAAACTTCGCGAAATCATGAAGAACACCGATTGATGTCACGATTTTGCCTCAGGGCTTTGGTTAGTTTGTAACGGTCAAAATTTCTTCGCGGTTTCCAGTTGTATTCAAACCCCGAAGCGCTCAGATAGTCTGAGTTGACAGCGTAACACGCTTATTAGGACGCAAAAGGTAAGTACAGATGGGGAATATGAATTCTTGGGGGAACTGGAATTTCAAGGCTTTGTTGAAAAACCGCTCCGCTGTTGTCGGTGCGGTGGCCGGTCTGGCCCTGGGCGCGGGTGTTGCCGCTGCCGCCATTACCGGTCACGTCGGTCATATCGGCCAGGGTTATGACGGCGCTCAGCTGATCAAAACGGCCGACCTGACGCCGGTGAAGCCGCCCAACGGCGCACCGATGTCGTTCGCCGACTTGATCGAGCGCGTATCGCCGGCCGTTGTCTCGATCGAGACCAAGGGCAAGATGAAGATCGATACCGGCATCCCCAACCTGCCGGGCTTCAGCTTCCCGGGTCAGGATGACGGCGACAGCCCCAAGGAACAGGAAGTCCGCGGCGCCGGGTCCGGCTTCTTCATCTCGGCCGACGGCTATGTCGTCACCAACAACCACGTCATCGACGGCGCCGATTCCATTATCGTCAAGCTGACCAATGACAAGGAACTGAAAGCCACCGTCGTCGGGCGCGATGTCGCCACCGACCTGGCCGTGCTCAAGGTCGAAGGCACTGACTTCCCGTTCGTCAAGTTCGAGCAGGAACACAAGCCGCGCGTCGGTGACTGGGTCATCGCCGTCGGTAACCCCTTCAACTTCTCGAACACCGCCACGGCCGGCATTGTTTCGGCCTATGGCCGCGACCTGAAGGATTCGGGCGCCGACTATGTCGACTATCTGCAAATCGACGCCGCCATCAACCGCGGCAATTCGGGCGGTCCGACGTTCGACCTCTACGGCCGCGTCGTTGGCATCAATACGGCCATTGTGACCCCCTCGGGCGCCAATGCCGGCGTCGGTTTCGCCATTCCGGCCGATGTCGCTGAAAAGATCACGACCCAGCTGATGAAGGGTGTCTCCATCCAGCGCGGCTATATCGGCGTCACCATTTCGCCGGTCACCGACGATATCGCCGAAAGTCTGAACATCACCGATCTCAGCGGCGCGCTGATTTCCGATACCACCAAGGGCGGTCCGGCCGACAGCGCCGGCGTCCAGATCGGTGACATCGTCAAGACGGTCAACGGTTCCGATGTCAAGAACCCGACGGACCTGACCCGCCGCATTGCCGACGTCAAGGTCGGTGAAAAGGTCAATATCACTGTCATGCGCAACGGCAAGATCGTGCCGCTGGTCATTTCCGCGGCCCTGCGCCCGTCGGAAGATGACTTGGCCAAGCTCGGCGCCGGTGGCGGCGGTAGCACGTCCAGCAGCTCTTCCTCCAGCGCCGGTTCGCCGGTCATCGGCCTCAGCGTCGGCGCGATCACCCCGGATGCCCGCAAGGCCTTCGGCCTCGATCCCGCGGTCACCGGTGTCGTTATCACCGACATCGAAGACAATTCGGATGCGTCCGACATCGGCCTGAAGCCCGGTGACGTCATCGTTCGCGCCGACAATCGTCCGGTTTCGACCCAGGCCGATTTCGCCGGCATCGTCGCCGACCTGAAGAAGGCCAATCGCCCCAGCATCCTGCTGCTGATCAACCGTGACGGCCGCAATGTTCCGCTGCCCTTGCCGTTGAAAGACAAGGCTGCGAAATAAGCTTCCGCATTCGGTTGCGAAAATTTAACGGGAAAGAAGGCATGACTTAGGTTATGCCTTTTTTCTTGCGCCTAAGCGCGCCGGGGTGGTCTGCAAAGCGCCATCTTTTAAGCTTCCGTTGCTCGCCTACTCTCTGTAGGCTCCGCTCCGGGTCTTAAAAGTCGACACTTTTCGACTCACCCCACCGGCTTAGGCGGTAAGAAAAATCGGAATTTAGAGGAGTCGTTCATGCAGGTTCTGATCGTCGAGGATGATGTCGAAGCCGCGCTCAACATGCAGCGTGGTTTGAAAGATGCCGGGATCGAGGCGCGGCTCGCCGGCGACGGCGTCCAGGGCCTGGCGGCCGTCAAGGAAAACATGCCCGACGTCATCATCCTCGACCGCATGATGCCGGTCATGGACGGTGTCTCCATGCTGCAGCAATTGCGCGGCGAGGGCGTCGACGTGCCGGTCCTGTTCCTGAGTGCGCTGGGCGAACTGGAAGACCGTGTGTCGGGTCTGCGCGCCGGCGCCGACGACTATCTCGTCAAACCCTATGCCCTGACCGAATTGCTGGCGCGTGTCGAGGCCCTGGCAAGGCGCAAGGACAAGGACCAGGTCGAAACCATCTTGCGCGTCGGAGACCTCGAAATGAACCTGATCTCGCGTCAGGTGAAGCGCCAGACCACCCTGATCGACCTGCAGCCGCGTGAATTCCAGCTTCTCGAATTCCTGATGCGCCATGTCGGCCAGAGCGTCACCCGCACCATGCTGCTGGAGAAGGTCTGGGCCTATCACTTCGATCCGCAGACCAATGTCATCGACGTCCACATTTCGCGCCTGCGCTCCAAGCTGGACAAGGGCTTCGATCGCCCGATGCTGCATACGGTCCGCGGTGAAGGCTATCAGTTAAAGGCATAGGGGATGTTCTCCACCCCACCACCGCATCTAGAAAGCTGCGCTTTCGTCGTGCGGTCCCCTTCCCCGGCAAGCGGGGAGGTTCAAAAAAATTGTGCTCCTCCCCGCTTGCCGGGGAGGGGGACCGCGCCCGGAGGGCGTGGTGGTGGGGTGTCTTCCTTACCTCCATTCCGCGCGCATTGAGGATATAGTTTTCGAACATGGCGAAACTCGCTGTTCAAGCTTCGCGTAAAAAACCGGCCCGCCGGCTCGACCTGCTGAGCATGGCCGTGTTCAAGCCGACCTTTTTCCGTCAGACGCCGTTTCGCCTGACGCTCGTCTTTCTGTGCGTCTATGTCTTCGTCGCGGCCCTGGTCTTCGGCTATGTTTACCTGGCGACCAGCACCGAATCGCGGGCCTGGGGCAATGTCGCCATCGACGCCCGCATGAAGATGTATCAGCAGCTCGATGCCGACCAGGGCCACGCCGCCGTCGTCGCCCGCATCCTCAATGACGACGCCGTCGAATGGGTCTTTGCCAAGGGCATCTTCGACAATTCCGGCCAGGTCCTGGCGCAAAACATGCGCGGCCGCATGGAGGGCAAGCCGCTGCCCGACGCGGTCATGCGCGCCAGCCTGAAGCCTCTGACCTCGGGCCAGAAGGAAGTGTCGCTGAGCTTCTTCTCGCCATCGCCCAACGACCCCAAGAATTGCTGCCGCTTCCAGGGTCGCGCCGTGCGGCTGGACGACAATTTCTATATCTATGTCGCCATGGACATGTCGTTTGCCGACCATGGCTTCCAGCAGGAGGTCAAGGCGGTCCTCGGCGGCGGCGTCCTGGTCATTATCCTCGGTCTGTTCGCCGGCACCCTGATCAACCAGGAAGTCTCGCGCTCGGTCCAGCGCGTCACCAATGTCCTGACCCAGGTCCAGGAGGGCGATCTCAAGGCGCGCATCGCCGTGCGCGATTCCGGTGACGAGTTCGACGCCCTGTCCATGCGCATCAATCAGACCCTGGCGCGCATGGAAAAAACCATGGGCAATCTCAAATACGCCGGCGACGCCATCGCCCACGACCTGCGTTCGCCCCTGTCGCGGTTGCGCACCAAGCTGGAAATCTCCCTGCTCGATGTCGAGAAGGATCCGTCCCAGGCCCATGATGCCCTCGCCAAGGCGCTGGAAGAGACCGATCAGCTGTTACGCACCTTCCAGACCGTCTTCGCCATTTCGCGCCTCCAGGCGGCCGGCCAGGCGCCGGACCAGGTCATGTTCGACGCCACGCCCCTGGCCGAGGATATGGCGGAACTGTTCGAGGCCGTGGCATCGGACAAGGGGCTGGAGTTCGAATCGGAAATCGAGCAGGGCGTGAAATGCCACGGCAATCGCGACTTCCTCGCCCAGGCCCTGGCCAATCTGCTCGACAACGCCATCAAATACACCCCCGAAGGCGGCGGCGTCACTTTCCGCCTGCGCCGCACCTCGCAACGCGAGATCGAGTTTTCGATCACCGACACCGGGCCGGGCGTGCCCGAAAAGGATCGTGCCCGCATCGCCGAGCGTTTCGTCCGCCTGGAAAACAGCCGCACCCTGCCGGGCGTGGGGCTGGGCCTGGCCATGGTCGACGCCGTCGCCGTGGCGCACAAGGGCCGGCTGGTCATTGACGAAGGTCCGGGCGTCTTCGACGGCAAGGGCCCCGGCCTGCGCACGGCCCTGGTCCTGCCGCCGGTAGCGGGCTGATTGAAGGCCTAAACAGGATTTTTCATTAAGCCATCGCTTTGAATCACCGTAAACCTGACAATAGGCATCAAGATTTGGTGTTCCCGGTGTCGCTTTACGGATATTACCAGAACAATGGCGGATGTTCTTTTTTCTTCCCTGGTCGATCGCCTGCATCCCTGCGGGCCGGTTCTGCACGCCGACCAGGCGGGATATATCCTGGAAAACCTCTATGAGGTCGCCAATGCCGAGGGCTGGCGTGATGTCCTGCAACGCGCCGAAACCGCCATCCTGCCGATCATAGCCGCATCGCCTTATCTCGCCGGCCTGATGCGCCGTGACCCGCAGCGCCTGCGTGAAACCCTGATCAGCGCCCCCGAAGCCCGCCTGAAAGCCATTCTCCTGGCTGCCGAGGCGCTCGAAGTCCAGGCCGCTACCGTCGAGGTTCTCGACATTCCGGCCGCCAAGAAGATCCTGCGCCACCTCAAGGCTGATACCCACCTGTTGACCGCCCTGGCCGATCTCGGCGACGTCTGGAGCCTCGACCACGTTACCGCCGCCCTGACGCGCTTCGCCGACGCCGTCACCTCGGCCGCCCTGGCTCTGGTCGTGCGTGAAGAACGCGACAAGGGCCGGCTGGCCGGCTATGAACGCGGCGAACGCGGTATCCTGCCCGGCATGTTCGTCCTCGCCATGGGCAAGCACGGCGCCGGCGAGCTCAACTATTCCAGCGATATCGACATCACCTTTTTCTGCGATCTCGACCGTCTGCCGGTCAATGACCAGGTCGATCCGCAGACCTTCGCCGATCGCGTCGCCCGCGGCGTCTCGACCCTGCTCAGCGAACGTACCGGCGACGGTTATGTCTTCCGCGTCGACCTGCGTCTGCGTCCCGATCCGTCGTCGACGCCGACCGTGGTCAGTGTGCCGTTCGCCCTGCATTATTACGAATCGGTCGGCCAGAACTGGGAACGCGCCGCCTTCATCAAGGCCCGTCATGTCGCCGGCGATCCGGTCGAGGCGCGCGCCTTCATGAACGATTTATCGCCCTTCATCTGGCGCCGCAGCCTCGACTATCCGGCCATTGCCGACGTCCATTCTATCAAGCGTCAGATCCATGTCTATAAGGTCGACGAGCGCCTGGACGCGGCCGGCGCCAATCTCAAACTGGGTGCCGGCGGCATTCGCGAGATCGAGTTTTTCGCCCAAACTCAACAATTGATTCTGGGTGGCCGCGATCCCTCCCTGCGCTCGAAGCGCACCCTCGACGCGCTGGACGCCCTGCGCCGTGCCGGTCACCTGGCGCCCGCCGTCGCCAAGGAGCTGAAACAGGCCTATATCCGCCTGCGCAACTGGGAACATCGCATCCAGATGATCCGCGACGAGCAGACCCACGAGCTGCCCGAGGCCGACGACGCCCGCATGCACGTGGCGGCCCTGGCCGGCTTCTCGAACCTGTCGCGCTTCGATCTGGCCGTTTCGCGCACCCTGCGCCTGGTCAATGCCCACTATGGCGAGCTGTTCAGCGAGGCCGAGACCCTGTCCTCGTCCTTCGGCAGCCTGGTTTTCACCGGCATCGAGGACGACCCGGAAACGATCAAGACCTTGAAGCGCATGGGGTTCGATCACCCGGAGCAGGTCAGCGCCACCATCCGGTCGTGGCACCACGGCCGCATCCCGGCGACACGGTCCGAACGCGGCCGCGAGCTGTTCACGCGCCTGGTGCCCCGCCTGCTGGAAGCGTTGAACGAGACCGGTACACCCAGCATCGCCTTCAACCGCTTCGCCTCCTTCTTCGCCACTCTGAATGCCGGCGTGCAGATCCAGTCCCTGTTCCTGGCCAATCCGAAACTGTTCCGCACTATTGTCGAGATCATGGGCTTCTCGCCACGCCTGGCCCAGATGCTGGCGCGTTACCCGACCTCGTTCGACGCCATGCTCGATGCCGGTTTCTTCGACCCGCTGGGCGAAGAGCTCGACCACCTCGTGGCGCGCGAAGTCGCCCGCGAAATCGACCGTGTCCCCGACGATCTCGAAGCGGTTATGAATGCCCTGCGCCGTGTGGGGCGCGAGCAGCAGTTCCGTATCGGCATGCAGATCCTGAGCGGCCGCCTGACGACCGAGGCCGCCGGCGCCGCCTATGCCCGCCTGGCCGACGCCTGCATCACCCATCTGGCGCCACTGTGCATCGCCGACATCACGCGCCTGGCCGGGCGTCTGGACGGTCAGGTGGCGATCCTGGCGCTTGGCAAACTGGGCTCTCAGGAAATGACGGCGACGTCGGACCTCGACCTGATGGCCGTCTACCTGCCCGATGACCCCAGTGCCGGTTCGACGGTCAAGGGCTGGGCCGCCGAAACCTGGTTCGCACGCTTTACGCAACGATTGATTTCGGCCCTGTCGGCGCCGACTCACGAAGGCTTTCTCTACGAAATCGACATGAAGCTGCGGCCGACCGGCGCCAAGGGGCCGGTGGCGGTATCGCTGGCGGCGTTCGAGAACTATTACACCAAGGACGCCGACACCTGGGAGTTCCAGGCCCTGACCCGGGCGCGGGTGGTGTGGGCCAGCTCCGCCGATTTCGCCGACCTGGTGCGTCTGAAATGCGAAACCATTTTGCGCACGCCGAGGTCGGTGGCGCACACAGCGCTCGATGTCCTCAACATGCGCGCCCTGATGGAGAAGGAACGCCCGGCCAAGGGCTTCTGGGACTTCAAACTGGCGATCGGCGGGCAGGTCGACGCCGAATTCGCCGCCCAATACCTGCAACTGATCCACGCCGCCGACGGCGGTCCCCTGCGCGTCGGCACCTTGCAGGCCCTGTCGGCCATGCAGCGCGCGGGCCTGGCGCCGGCGGCCGAGATCGAGGCGCTCAGTGCCGCCTGGCGGGTCCAGCAGAGCCTGGCCCAGGCCATGCGCGTCTCGCTGACCGCCCAGGACGATCCGCACAACGAACCCGAGGCCTTCCAGCGCAAGCTGGCGCGCGCGGTCCATACCCGCCGCCTCGACACCCTGGAGAAAAAGCTCCGGGATATCCGCAAGCGCGCGCGTGCCGCGTTCGAGAAAATAGTCGCTCCGCCGGACGCGACGGCTTGACGCCGGCGGTTCCGGCGTCGCTTCGGCGAGAAGATGGTCGCCCCAACCGACGGATAAACCTGACTGGCGCGTGAAAGTCTGTGAACGGAGGGGCGGCGGCATGTGCCCTTCGGCGCGGCAGCCGACCTTTTGGTCAAATGGCCTTTTGCGTGTTAGAAGGAATGAAATTCCATGCCGGATACGTTGTCCCTTGCCATGCCGGGTCTTGCATCCGCCGGCGCGACGGCGCATTCCGGTAGTCTGTCTTTGGGCCGCCATTCGGGGAAAAGTTTGACTACCGATCCTGACGAAGCCTTGCTGGAACGAATCGTGCGCGGCGATCGCAACGCGGTGACCCTGCTTGTCTCGCGCAAACTGCCCAAATTGCTCTCTCTGGCGCGCCGCATGCTGGGCGACGCCACCGAGGCCGAGGATGTCGCCCAGGAGACCCTGGTTCGTACCTGGAAGCAGGCCCACAGCTGGGTACCGGGCAAGGCGCGCATCGATACCTGGATGCACCGCGTGGCCCTCAACCTCTGTTATGATCGCCTGCGCCGCCGCCGCGATACGGTCAACAGCGACGATGTCGAGATCGTCGACACCGCCATCGGGCCGGCCATGCAGATCGAGCAGGCCCAGAGCGCGCAACGCCTGCAGACGGCCCTGGCGATGCTGCCGGACCGCCAGCGTGTGGCCATTACGCTGTGCTACTATCAGGAAATGTCGAATATCGAAGCGGCCGAGCTGATGGAAGTCAGCGTCGAGGCGCTGGAAAGCCTGCTGGCGCGGGCGCGGCGTGCCTTGCGCGTCAGCATGAGTGAAGACAACCCCCATAACGCATCAACGAACGGGCCTGCCACGGCTCCAACACAACCTGTCCAAATCAAGACGGGAGGTAAACAATGACAAACCCCATGGTTACCGAAGAACGCTTCAAAGCCATTGTCGACGCCTACGGCGCGACGCCGGAACGCTGGCCCGAGGCCGAGCGCGCTGGCGCCACGGCCTTCATGGCCGAAAACCGGCCTGTCGCCGAGATATGGATCGACGAGGCGCGCGTCACCGACGCCATGCTCGATCTCCTGAAGACCGCCGACTCGTCGGAAGACACGCAACGCCTGTTGTGGCGCACCCTGGCGCAGATGCCGGTGGAAGCCGGCGGTATCCTGCCGTTCCGCCGCAGCAACCGTCCCCTGCCCATGGTCATGGCGACCGGCATCGGGATTGCCGCTTGTCTTGCCGGCGCTCTTCTGGGTATTAATTTCAGCATGACCACGCTGGACGACATGCGCGCGCAGACCGTGCTCGAGCAGGCCCAGATGATCGATGTGCAAAATTGATAAGAACCAACAATATAGATAAGAAACTGGCGGAATTGACAAAAAAATTGAAAAATGGGGCGTTCGGATGACAGCGGGCAAGTGGAAATGGGCGTTTATCATATCGCTGATTGTCAATCTGTTTTTGATTGCGGCCCTGACCGGCGGCAGCCTGGTCATCAGCAAACATATGCGCGATTTCCGCAAGGCCATGCCGATGGTAGCGGCGTGGCGTGACGCTACTCAGGCCCTGACGCCGGACCAGAGGAAACGCATGTACGCCCTGATCAAGGCTTCGGCCCTCACGGGCGAGGACGATATGGCCAAGGCGCGCGCCACCCGCAAGGCCGCCGCCGAATTGGCGTCGCAACCGTCCTATGATGCCGTCAAGATGGCGGTCCTGTCGGAACAGGCGCGCAATTACGAGAACGACGCGCGCAGTCATATCGAGAACGCCCTGGTCGAGGGTATGGCCAATCTGTCGCCGGCGGAACGAAATGTCATCACCGGCCAGTTGCTGCGGCCCAGTATCCGTTTCAACCGCTTTACCCAGGTCAAGGACCCGGACGGCCCGCCGCCGGCTTCTTCGAGCGCATCGGCTTCGAAGTAAGGATTAGGCCGCGCTGGCGACACGCGCCGACGGTTCAGCCCCGGTGGCGTTGCCGGACTGGCGGATCGGCAGGATCACATGCACCGTCGTGCCGACCCCGATCGTGCTGTCGATATCGATGCGGCCGTTATGCATCTCGATCAGCGACTTGGTCAGGGCCAGGCCCAGGCCCGTACCTTCCTTGGTTTTGGAGAATTGGTTCTCAATCTGCTCGAACGGCCGCGCCAGGCGCTGCATGTCGGTCTCGGCTATGCCGATGCCGGTATCGGCAACGCTGATATGGACATTGTCGTCGGTGACCGCGGCCGAAATGGTGATCATGCCGCCCTGGGGCGTGAACTTGACGGCATTGGTCAGCAGGTTGAGCAGGATCTGCTTGAGGGCGCGGAAATCGGCTTCGATCTCCGGCAGTTCGGGCAGGTGGATGCGGACCTTCAAACCCGCCTTCTCGGCGCGCTGACGGATCAGGCGCAGTGTATCCTCGACGACCTCGTCGATAATGACCGGTTCGAAGCGCAAGGTCATCTTGCCGGCTTCGATCTTCGACATGTCGAGAATGTCGTTGATCAGGCTGAGCAGGTGCTGGCCGGAATTGAGGATGTCGTTGGCATATTCCTTGTAGCGCGGATGGCCGAGAGCGCCGAACATCTCCGACGACATGATTTCGGAGAAGCCGTTGATGGCGTTCAGCGGTGTGCGCAGTTCATGCGACATGTTGGCGAGGAATTCGCTCTTGGCATGGTTGGCGGCCTCGGCGCGGATCTTGGCGACCTCGTACTTGCGCGCCAGGACCGTCTGTTGCTGGCGGCTGTGTTCCAGCTTCTCGACCAGGGCCTGCAGCTGTTCTTCGTTATTGCGGCTGAGCTCTTCCTGAATCTTGACGGCGGTGATGTCGGTGCCGGTCAGGACGCGGCCGCCTTCCAGGGTGCGGCTTTCCGACACCTGAATCCAGCGGCCGTTGTTCAGTTCGGCTTCGAACACGCCTTCGCGGCCGTCGGGCGCCGGCGCCGAACGGCGGATGGCGATCTGCATGACCTGGTCGATCAGTTCGCGCGGCGTGCCGACGCGCAGGAAGCGTTCGTCGATGCCGAAGGTCTCGCCGAAAGTGGTGTTCCACATCAGCAGGCGATGGCGGCGGTCCCACAACACAAAGGCGTCCGACACCGAATTGATGGCGTCGAGCAGGCGGGCCTCGGCGCGTTGGGCGCGCAATTGGGCGATGCGCTCCTCGCTGACATCGAGGGCGACGCCGCTCAGGCGATTGAAGCCGCCGGTCGTGCGGTCGCCGACAGCCTGGCCGCGGGCATCGACCCACAAAGACTGGCCATTGGCGTTGGGCACGCGGAACGAGACGTCGAGCGCCCCCTTGAAGCGGGCGGTTTCCAACGCCTTGATGACGTCGTTGCGGTGCTCGGGCGCGATACGCCCCAGCACTTCCGAGGTCGAGGCGACACCCCCGCCGCCCCAGCCGAGCATGACGCCGGTGACGTCGGACATGTAGATCAGGTCCTGATCGAGATCCCAATCCCAGATACCGCAGCGCGCCGCTTCGACGGCCAGGCGATAGCGCTGTTCATTGGCTTGAAACAGGCGGGCGTCCTCGCGATTTTTGCGTGCCTGGACCATCAACAGAACGCCGAACAGGGCGCCGATCAGCAACGGGCCGCCGACGAAGATGATGCCCTTGATCAGGCTCATGGTTGGTGAGAAGAAGCGCTGGGCCGGAACGGCATTGAGCAGGACGGCGCCGTCGCTGCCCTGCGGGGCGGCGGCGATCTTCAGGAAACCGCCTTCCGGCAGCGAACCCTGGATCAGGTCGCCGGAATCGGCGCGGGCATGCAGGTCGCCATAGGAAATGGCGAGGGCGGTCTTGACGTCCTGACCGATCAGTTTCGGGTCCGAGGCCTCGAGAATACTGCCGTCGCGAGCGACCAGGACGGATAGTCCGGAGCTGCCGTCGGTCTTGGCCAGGCTGTTGTCGAGCCGGGCGACCAGGCTGACACCGTTACCGCTCTTGATGACCATATAGGGTCGGGCGGTGACGGTCAGGCGCGAACCGCCGGTCAGCAGGTCGAAGTCGTTGTCGGCCTGTTGTGCGACCTTGACGACCAGATCGGCTTCGTCATCGCCGCTTTGGGCGAGAACCGTGCCGCCGCGGACGACGGCGAGGCTTTTCAGCGCGCCACGAGACAGTTTCACGCCCTGCTCGGCGGCCGATAACGATTCGTCCGGCTTGGTGCCAAGCTGGGCCTGGGCGGCTTCCAGGGCGGTGCGGGCGACGGTCAGGCGGGTGTCAAGGCGGGCGGAGTCGAGTTGGGCGGCGGCCAGCAGGGGCTTGCCCTCGCTGTCCTTTTCGGCCGACAGGCTGTTGCGCACCTGGAAGGTCGACAGGCCCATGAAGGTGACCAGGCCGAAGGTCAGGCACAGGGCGCCGATGCGCATCCAGGCCGGCATGGAAGCGGCGACCTGGGACGTCGCCATGCGCGAAAAAGCGGAATTTTTCAGGGCATCTTTGAAACCGCCCCGCGGCGTCTGGGCAGCGAGTGGGGCGGGTGCCGGCACGCGCGGCGCGGCGCCACCGGCGGAAGCCGCACGGGTCGCCCGGGTGCCAGCTTGAGTGCCGGATTGTTGACGCTCTGACGCCACTTCGTGTCCCAATTGATTCGTGCCCAAGGCGCAGGGTAAACGCCCTGTTAACCTATTGTCGAGAGTCTTAAGGATTTATAAAGGGGGACGGTTTTTTTGTGTTGGTCTTTAGCGCTCAAGCGTCGCGGGGCGGGTGGAATTTAGCTGGCTTCCGCGTCGTTGGGATCGAAGGGCGCGCCGCCGGAAGCCTTTTTGCGGGAATGGTTCAGCGGCGGTTTGTGGTCTTCGCTCCAGCCCTCGCGGCGTTCCGGGCCCGAATACTTCGGATCCATGCGGCGGCGGCGGTCGGGGCCGAAATAGCCGTTGGTCTTGATATAGGGTCTCGGGTGATCGACGATCGCGACGACCTTCTTGTGCAACTCCAGCGCCGTTACCGGCTTGCAGCAGAATTCGTTGGTGCCGGCGTCACGGGCCGCCAGGACGCGTGACCGCTCCGAGTGCGCCGTCAACATGATGATCGGCACGTAACGATTGGGGCTGTCGGACGAATTGCGCACCAGCTGGACGAATTCGACGCCGTCCAGAACTTCCATTTGGTAATCGGTGATGACGATGTCGATCGAGTCGTGTTTCAGCCGGTGAAAGGCTTCGGTCGCATCGCGCGCCTCATAGATTTGGGTCGCGCCGAAGCCACGCAGTATCGTCTTGACGATATTGATCATGTGGGCGTTGTCGTCCACCACCAGGAAACGGACACGTCCCAGGCTTGCCAATCGTCTCTCCCGAACTCAACACAAAGCTATGGCGGACATACGCCAATTGCCCGACAGTTTAAAGAACGTTTGGCTTAGGATTGGGTTAACGGTTTATGCATTGAGCGCTTTTGCCGCAAGCTCGGCCACGTTCTTCGACAATTTCGGTGCGGCGGCTATGGTTTCCAGCGCCTTTTGCATGGCGCCGGCATAGGGTTCGGCATAGAAGCGGAAACGCGACAGGGGCTCGACCAGGCGCGCCGCCGTCATCGGGTTAAAAGCGTCGACCATAAGGATCTGTTCGACCAAGAAGCCATAGCCGGCGCCGCCCTTGGCGTGGAAAACGCTTTGGTTATTGGCGAAGACCTGGACCAGGGCGCGCCAGCGATTAGGCGTTTTGGCGTCGAAATCGGCATGGTGGCTGAGCGCCTTGACGCGCTGTAAGGTGTCGGGGTGAGCGCAACCGGCCTGCAGGGCGAACCACTTGTCGATAACCAGGGGCTCGTCCTTGAAGCGGGCATGGAAGGCGTCGAGCGCATCCTGATAGGGGGCGCCCTGGACATGCATCAGGGCTACCAGTCCGCCGACCATGTCGGTCATGTTCGTGGCGTTCTGGAAATGCAGGAAGGCGCCATTGACCGACACCGAATTACCGGCACCGCGGTTATGGCCGGCCAGGATCAACTCCAGCACGGCATTGTTCAGCGCGCGTTGACCGGCCGCAGACGCGTCCGCGCTGAATTCGGTCGCAGTGGCGCGGCCTTGCCACATCGGCAGGAGCGTGTCGTAGAGGCGCTCGGAAAGGCCGATCTTGAAGGCTTTACGGTTGCGGTAGATGAAGGCCGGGTCGATCGGATTCATCGCCTGGGCCAGGTCGCTTTCGGTCGGCAGCCCCATGATCAGGGCCTTGAAGGCGGGATCCAGTCTGGCGTCGGTCAGGCAGGCGCGCAGACCTTCCGCGAAAGCGTCGATGGCGGCCGGATCCATGCTCGGCGACAACAGGATGTCGCGCGCCAGGCCCTGCGCCGCCTCCCAGCGATTGAACGGGTCGCTATCGCCCTTCAGGCGCGCGAAGGCGTGGCTCGTCGGCTCGTCGACGGTCAGGATAACCGGGGCCGAGAAATGGCGCAGGGCCGACAGGACCGGCGGTTTGGCGACGTCGGCGATAACGATGTCTTCGGCCTCATTGTGGACGATGTGGAGGCTTTCGCCGGTTTGCATCTCGCCATCTTCGTCGAGCAGGGCGATGCGCAGCGGGATCGGCAGGGCCTTCTTGTCGGGTTGGCCCGGGGTCGGCAGGGTCTTCTGGCCGACATGCAGGGTCAGGGTCTGGGCGGCGGCATCATAGGTTTGACCGATATGGACGCGCGGCGTGCCGGCCTGGGTGTACCAGTCGAGCATATGGGCGAACGATTCACCGGTCACCGCTTCGAAGCTCCTGAGGAAGTCTTCCAGCGTCGCCGCCGTGCCGTCATTGCTGGTGAAATAGTCGTCCAGCGCCTTGCGATAGGTGTCGGGCCCGACCAGGGTCTTCAGCATGCCGACGATTTCCGAACCCTTTTCGTAGATGGTCGCGGTATAGAAATTGTCGATCTTGACATAGGAGGAGGGCCGCACCGGATGGGCGAGAGGGCCGGAATCCTCCGGAAACTGGCGCGACCGCAGGGCGCGGACATCCTTGATGCGCTGGACGGCGGCGCCGCGTTGCGAGGCAGAGAAACTCTGGTCGCGAAAGACAGTCAGGCCCTCCTTGAGGCAGAGCTGGAACCAGTCGCGGCAGGTGACGCGGTTGCCGGACCAGTTGTGGAAATATTCGTGGGCGATGACGCCTTCGATGCGCTCATAGTCGAGATCGGTGGCGGTCGTCGGGTCGGCCAGCAGCAGCGAGGCATTGAAGACGTTCAGCCCCTTGTTTTCCATGGCGCCGAAATTGAAGTCGCGGACGGCGACGATCATGAAAAGATCAAGATCGTATTCGCGGCCATAGGCCTCTTCGTCCCACTTCATCGAACGTTTCAGCGCGTCCATGGCATAGGCGGCGCGCGCCTGCATGCCGGTATCGACATAGATTTTCAGCTCGACCGTACGGCCGGACATGGTCGTGAAACTATCCTCGAAGACGTCGAGCTCGCCGGCGACCAGGGCGAACAGATAGCACGGCTTGAAGAAGGGATCTTCCCACTGAGCGAAGTGCCAGTCTTTGGGCCCATCGCCGCCCAGGTCGCCATGCTCGATCAGATTGCCGTTCGACAGCAGGTGCGGGAAGCCGTCCTTGGGCGCTTCGATACGAACGCGGTACTTGCTGAGGCTGTCGGGGCGGTCGAGAAAATAGGTGATCTTGCGAAAGCCTTCCGCCTCGCACTGGGTGCAGTAGCGGCCGCTCGACATGTAGAGGCCTTCCAGCGTCTTGTTGTCGGATGGATTAATCTCGACCTCGGTTTCCAGCGTGAAGCGGTCCGGGACGTTGGTCAGGGTCAGGGTTTCATCGCTCAGGATGTAGTCGTTGACGATGTGGTCGTCGACGGCGACGCTGATCAATTTCAGCCGTTCGCCCATCAGGACAAGCGGCGCGCCCGGGGTCTGGCGGTCGATCGTCAGCCTGGCCTTGACCCGCGTAGCGGTCGGATCGAGGACAAAGGTCAGCTCGGTCGCAGCGATGATGAAATCGGGGGCCTTGTAGTCGCTGAGGCGAATAGGCTGGGCGGTGTCGGTGCGCATGAAATCTTACCTTCGGCTTTAAGCCTCCGATGTGGGAGGTTCGGCACGGAATGGCAAGTAAAATTGTCATACGGGGTGTACGGCCGGCCGTTTCTCGTGATCGGACGTCGACGCCCGTCAGTTGCGGTTCGAGGGTGCCTGCACCTTCGTGTCGCCAGTATCGGTTTCGATATGCTGGCGCAGGTTTTCAGCGCGTTTGGCCAGTGCCATCAGGTCTTCGTCGACCTCCTCCGCGCTATGGCGGGCATAGTCCTTGAGATCCTTGACGAGTTTGAGCAGGCGCGGGGCCGCGGCGATCAGGCGCGCCTGCATTTCGATCAGGGCCGGATCGCGCTCGTATTCGGCGCCTGGCACGCGCCAGCCGCCCCAGTCATTGGCGTCCGTGACCACGATCGGGTAGGTGCCGGGGAAGGGATGGTGGCGGCTTTCTTCGGGCGTTTGCCATTTGTTGCGGGCGCGCATCAGGCGCCAGTTGCCGAGATCGGTGTCGCGTTCGGCGGCTTCACCTTCGGGAATCAGTTCCTCGGCCGAGAAATCGCGCCCCAGGCCGCAGTCATAGGTCACCCTGACCGGCTCGTCGAAGCCCTTGACCCACACCGGATTGACCTTGTCGATAACGGCCCAGGTGCCGACGGGCTCGACATAGACGCGCTGATGGCGGTGATAGGTGGCCTTTGCCATGGGTGAGGACCTCGTTTTAAGGCAGGATCGCAAGTCGGGATCGGGCACCTTTTATAGCCCACAGGCGTTAATTTTTCGGTGTATGGCGGCCGGACGAGAAGGCCTGCCGCGCAAGGCCTTTGGTTGCTTGTGAAACCGCATTGACAGCGCTGGACATGGGCGAAAATTTTGTTTTCTTGCGCTGCACAAAAATCGCGCTAATGTGCCGAAAAATGGGAGCTTTCGCCATGACCGACACTGTCCTCGAACACGTCAAGCAACACATCGCCATGTTGGACGGTTTTTTAAGTGAAGCCGTGCACGATTTCGGCCGTTCCGATGTCCTGTCGAAGATCGAAGCCCTGACGGCGCGGACCGTAGCCTTCGAATCCCTGAGCGAATCCGAAGCCGCCCACGCGGCGCGCATCATGACCTGCCTGTCGATGCTGACCGTCATTTCCGAAGACGTGTCGCAACTGGGCAAGATCGACACGTTCGAGAGCTTCGACGGCTCCATGCAGCCGATCAGCCTGGCCAATGCCGTCGCTTCGGCGCGTCAGGAAGGCCTCGGCCAGGCCGAGATCGATGCGACGCTCAGCGCCATCCTGGCTTCGCCGGTTTTCACCGCCCACCCGACCGAAATGCGCCGCGCCAGCATTGTCGAGCGCGAATACGAGATCGCCCGTCTGCTGCAGGCCTATGAAAAGGGCCCCAGCAACGCCGAAAAGGCCCAGATCGAGGACGACCTTTATCGCGAGGTCGCCCTGTTGTGGAATACGCGCCTCAACCGTCCCGAACGCATCACGGTCCAGGACGAAATCAACAACCTGCTGGGCGCCATCAAGCGCTCGGTCCTGCCGGCGCTCGTCACCCTGTCGAACGAATGGGGCCGCGACATCCCCCACGACGGCCCCATGCCGAACATCCTCAAGCTGGGGTCGTGGATCGGCGGCGACCGCGACGGTCACCCGCATGTCGACGAGGTCACGCTCAACTATGCCTTCAAGGAACAGGCGCGCATCGCCTTCGATTTCTATACGGCCCAGCTCGACAAGCTCGACACCGAACTGACCATGTCGGACGAGGTGACGCCGGTGACCGACGCCTTGAACGACCTGGCGCGCAAGTCGCAAAACACCGACGTCCACCGCGTCGACGAACCCTATCGCCGCGCTATTGCCCATATCAAGCTGCGCCTGGCGCGGACCCGTGGCCGCATTCTGGGTGAGGCGGTGACCAATGGCGCTTCGGTGGCGCCGGCCTATGACAGCTGCGAGGCCTTCGTCCGTGACCTGACCGTCATCTGTGACAGCCTGATCGCCCACGGTGGCAAGCGCCTGGTCGGGCGGACGCTCAAGACCCTGATCCGCATCGCCCGGTCGTGCGGCTTCCACCTGTTGTCGCTCGATTTGCGGCAAAATTCCGATATCCATGAGCGGGTTATCGCCGAGCTGTTTACCCAGTCGTCGGAATTGGTCGACTATCTCGGCATGTCGGAAAGCGAGCGTTGTTCGCTTCTGTTCGCCGAACTGGCCAATGACCGGACCCTGCGCTGGGAGTTCGGCAAGTACAGCGACGAAACCCTCCGCGAATTGCGTATCGTCGACGCCGCCGCCGCCCTGGTCAAGAATTTCGGTCCCGAGGCCTTCGGCGCCTATGTCATCTCCAAGGCTGCCTCGGTCTCGGATATCCTGGAACCGCTGGTCCTGATGAAACAGGCCGGTCTGGTGCGCGGCGGACCGCAGCCGCACACCATGATCCGCGTGTCGCCGTTGTTCGAAACCATCGGCGACCTTGAGGCCGCGCCCGACATCATGAAGAAATGGCTGGGCAATTTCGCCGTGCGCTCCCTGATGGGCCGGCCGGCGATCCAGGAAGTCATGCTGGGCTATTCCGACTCCAACAAGGACGGCGGCTATACCGCCTCGCGCTGGCACCTGCATAAGGCGTCGAAGGCCATCAAGGCCGTGTGCGACAAGGCCAATGTCAAGCTGCGCCTGTTCCATGGCCGCGGCGGCAGCGTCGGTCGTGGCGGCGGTCCGTCCTTCGCCGCCATCCTGGCCCAGCCCGAAGGTACGGTCGGCGGCCAGATCCGCGTTACCGAACAGGGCGAAATGATCGCACGCAAGTTCGGCAATGTCATCACGGCGCACAAGACATTGGACGCCTTTGCCGCCGCGACCTTCCTGGCGACCATTCCCAAGCACCGCGACCACAAGCCGTCGCACGACGCCAAGCTGGAAGAAAAGTTCGCGCCCGTGATGGACCGGATCTGCGACACCTCGTTCGCCGCCTATCGCGCGCTCGTCTATGACGACCCGCATTTCCTTGACTTTTTCCGCACCGTGACGCCGGTCGGCGAGATTAGCGATCTCAAGATCGGTTCACGCCCGGCGTCGCGCACGGCATCGGGCAAGATCGAGGATCTGCGGGCGATTCCGTGGGTGTTTTCGTGGTCGCAGTCGCGTTTCGTCCTGCCGGGCTGGTACGGCTTTGCCGCCGCCGTGCGCGAACTGGGCATCGAGGACAGCGTGCTGCAGGAGATGGTGGCGTGGGACTTCTTCGACGTCTTCCTGGCCAATATGGAAATGGCCCTGGCCAAGAGCGACATGGAGATCGCCGCATCCTACGTCGAACTGGCCCGCGATCCGGAAGAGGCAACACGCATCTTCGCCAAGATCAAGGCCGAGTTCAACGACACGGTGGCCCTGATCCTGCGTATCCGCAAGGCCGGCGTCCTGCTGTCGACCCATGACAGCCTGCGCGCCCAGATCGAGCGCTCGAACCCGCTGTTGAATTCCTTGAATCGGTTGCAGGTGTGGCTGCTGGGCGTCCGCCGCCACGGTAACCAGCACAAGCTGGTCAAGCTGGCGATGCAGTTGACGGTCAACGGCATCGCCAGTGCGTTGCGTAATACCGGCTGATCGCCCAGGGCGACGCGGCTGTGCAGACGTGGAAGCCGGTGTCTCAGGGGCAGTGACAGAGGCTATTTCAACAAGACGTATCCTTGTCTTTGCGGTATTGTTCCCATGCCAAACCGATTGGCGAGGGCTGACGACAGGTGGTATTTGTTGAACCTGTGGGAGATGGCAGATGCAACACCTGGGTCCCTATCTGCTAGCTTTGGGCTTGCTGTTCGCCGGACTTATCACGATTGTTTCTTCCAAGGCGGAAAGCGATAAAATTGCCAAGAATTACAATGGCAGGGGGCATAAAATCTATGCCAATTTGTTTGGCGGTTGCCTTCACCGAACAGCTTTGATCATCATCGGTATCGTTTTCGTCATGTGCTCATTGTTCGTTTTTTACGGCATAATTTGGCAATGGGTAAATCGATGAGCAAGCCGATGGCCCAGACAGTTGGGGTAATGGACCTGCCTGGGCGTGCCTTATATTTTCAGGAAAGCAGCATGTGACGGAAAGGTATTCGGGAGTCCTGGAGCGTAGCGAAGGGACAGGGTTCAAGCTTCATTTCGCTGACGCGGCTTGTGGAGACAGCCCGCTTTCGTGGCGGCAGGTGCATGCGGGCTGGGGCGCTGACCCGGATTTCTGTTCCGTATTTTCCAAAGCCTTGGCCAATGTACAGCTGGACGCTTATTTCTGGGAAACGCCGCCCTTGTCCGCGGCTACGATCGACCAGCCGTTCGAATGTGTCCTGATCGCAGCGCCGGCGCTTGCGCTCCGGCCGGCCGATCCGAGGCCGTTTGCACCGCAGTTCCGCTCGGCCGACCCGTCGTCCAGGGTGATCGCGTTTGCCAATGTCAGTGGAGACGCGGACCTCGTAGTGCCATGCGATCGTTATACTGGTGTTGATTACGCCCATCTGGCGGCCTTCTTGCGCACGGCACCCGAGGATCAGGTGCAAGAGGTCTGGCGCCTTGTCGCCGAGACCGCTTCGGTTGGGTTGGAACGGGGCGATCGTTCTTGGATAAGCAGTTCGGGGCTGGGCGTGGCGTGGTTGCATATCCGCCTTGATTCAGCCCCCAAATACTATTCACATGCCCCATATCGTTTGTTGTGAAAGCGGCAGCCCGGATAACATCATGCACGACCAAAGGCTTGGGATTGATATCGGCGGCGTGATCATCCAGCGCATCGACGGCGATAGCGATACCTCATTTCACAAGGATTTTCTGAGCACGCCGGAGGTTGCCGGCGCCATCGAAACCATAAGGGATATTGCCGCGTCGCGGTTCGGTGACAAGGTATGGCTGATCTCCAAGTGCGGACCCGAGGTGGAAGGCCTGACCCGGTCATGGCTGGATGCCCGGCGCTTTTTCCAACGCTCCGGCGTTCCGCGCGGCAATATCCGTTTCTGCCGGGAGCGGGCGCAAAAAGCCGCTATCTGCGAAGGGTTGGGCATTACGCATTTTATCGACGACCGGCTGGAAGTGCTAAGTTATCTCAAGAGTGTCGAAAACCGTTACCTGTTCCAGCCCCGTCCGGATGAGGTTGGCAGGTTCGCCCACCATCTCGATCGCGTGCGCGTCGTCCATAACTGGAGTGAGATACGCGACGATTTGGCGCGGGGGGCAACTTCGAGATTCCTGCCCCCGATCTAAGCTATTGTTTTGACAATTTATATCGTACCACGTCTATTCACCCAGCACGGCGCATTTTGCCTTATTGCGGGCGTGCCATTCACACATCCAGGGGGGAATAGTCGATGAGGAAAATTCTATATAGTTTTGTTGTGATGGCTGCCCTGGCGGCGGCACCTGTTTTCGCCCAGGAAACGCCTGCCCTTCAGGCCCAGGATTCGACCAGTGCGTCGCCTACCGCGTCACCCCCGGCACCCCCTGCCGGAACGCTTTATGATTTTTTCCCCGGAATCTCCGCGCCGCCCGGCGAGTTGGTCGCCGGTATGTTCCCGGCGCCGCCGGCGGGCAAGGCACAGATTGTCTTCTATCGCTCAGGCGGCATGGGTACCGCTATTAATTGTACCGTGCATGAACACAAGGGCGCTGCCCAGCAGAATCTGTCAAAACTAACCGGCAATCGCTACTTCGTTCACGTCACCGAGCCTGGGCGCCACACCTATTGGGTAACGAATGGCGCGGAAGATGACCAGGCCATGACCGTGGCCGCGGACAAGACCTATCTCGTGCGTTGTCAGATCAGTGCGGGGGGCGCTTGGATGGGGCAGCCGGCTATCAATCAATCCACCTTGTCTGAATTTGAGCAGCACAAGGCCAAGCTGAAGCCGATGGCCCAGGATGATAACCAGACTTCCGGCCATTAGAGCGCAATCCGATAAAG